>JACIXH010000067.1 GCA_014360565.1 Nocardia sp. | reverse complement strand
TCTCGTCCACTCCTGATGTCGCCAAGATCTATGAGACCGCGAAGGGTTTGGAAGGTCTGATCCGTAACGCGGGTGTGCATGCCTGCGCGGTCATCATGTCCTCGGAGCCGCTGACCGACGCGATCCCGGTGTGGAAGCGCGCGCAGGACGGCGCGATCATCACCGGCTGGGACTACCCGTCGTGTGAGGCCATCGGCCTGCTGAAGATGGACTTCCTCGGTCTGCGCAACCTCACCGTGATCGGTGATGCGTTGGAGAACATCAAGGCCAACCGCGGCATCGACCTCGACATGGACAACCTGCCGCTCGACGACCCGGCCACCTACGAACTGCTCGCCCGCGGCGACACCCTCGGTGTGTTCCAGCTCGACGGCAGCGCCATGCGCGACCTGCTGCGCCGCATGCAACCCACCGGCTTCGGCGATATCGTCGCCGTCCTCGCGCTGTACCGGCCCGGCCCGATGGGCATGAACGCCCACAACGACTACGCCGACCGCAAGAACAACCGGCAAGAAGTCAAACCGATCCACCCCGAACTCGAAGAGCCGCTGAAAGAGATCCTGGCCGACACCTTCGGCCTGATCGTCTATCAGGAACAGATCATGCAGATCGCGCAGAAGGTGGCCGGGTACTCGCTCGGCCAGGCCGACATCCTGCGCCGCGCCATGGGTAAGAAGAAGCTGTCGGTGCTGGAAGAGGCCTACGCGGGCTTCCGTGACGGCATGCTCGCCAACGACTTCTCCGAACCCGCCATCAAAGCGCTGTGGGACACGATTCTCCCGTTCGCCGGCTACGCGTTCAACAAATCGCACGCCGCCGGCTACGGCCTCGTCTCCTTCTGGACCGCCTACCTCAAGGCCAACTACCCGGCCGAGTACATGGCGGGTCTGCTCACCTCCGTTGGTGACGACAAGGACAAAGCCGCGATCTACCTGTCGGATTGCCGCAAGATGGGCATCACGGTGCTGCCGCCCGATGTCAACGAATCGGAGCTGAACTTCGCCTCCGTCGGCACCGATATCCGGTTCGGCCTCGGCGCGGTCCGCAACGTCGGCACCAACGTGGTCGGCTCGATCATCAACGCTCGCAAGGAGAAGTCGAAGTTCACCGACTTCTCGGACTATCTGAACAAGATCGACGCGATCGCCTGTTCCAAGAAGGTCACCGAATCCCTCATCAAGGCAGGTGGTTTCGACTCGCTCGGGCACCCGCGTAAGGGCCTGCTGCTGATCCATTCCGATGCGATCGACGCGGTGATGTCGACCAAGAAGGCCGAGGCGATCGGCCAGTTCGACCTGTTCGGCGGCCTCGGCGACGGCGACGACTCGATGGCGTCGGTGTTCAACGTCAAAGTGCCGGAAGACGAATGGGAAACCAAGCACAAGCTCGCCCTCGAACGAGAGATGCTGGGCCTCTACGTGTCCGGCCATCCGCTCAACGGCGTCGAGCACGTACTGGCCGCCCAGGTAGACACCCCCATCCCGGCGATCCTGGAAGGCGACGTCAAGGACGGCGCGCAGGTGACCATCGGCGGCATCCTCGCCTCGGTGAACCGCCGCATCAACAAGAACGGATTGGCCTGGGCCTCGGCGCAGCTGGAAGATCTCACCGGTGGTGTGGAGGTGCTGTTCTTCCCGCAGTCGTACTCGGTGTACGGCATGGATGTGGTCGAAGACGCCGTGGTGCTGGTGAAGGCCCGCGTCTCCGTGCGTGACGACCGCATCTCGCTGATCGCCAACGACCTTGTCGTACCGGATCTTTCGGCTATCGGCGTGGCCAAGCCGGTCGCGGTCGTGATGACCACGCGGATGTGCACGCCCGACAAGCTCGGTGAACTCAAGAAGGTCCTCTCCCGCCACCAGGGCACCTCGGATGTGTTCATCCGCCACGTCGGCGCCCGCGAGAAGACCACCATGCTCAAACTCGACGACGCCTGGCGGGTTTCCCCGTCCTCGGCGTTGATGGGCGATCTGAAAGCACTGCTCGGCCCGGGCTGTCTGGGCTGAGCGAGCCGCGAACGTCGAAACCACCCGCACCGGCACAGGTGGTTTCGACACGCGGATCTAGGAGCGGATGAACGCCGGTAGTCGCGGACCGGAAGTAGCGGCGCCCGTGCGGGTTCCACGTTCCAGTCGATGGGACAGGGCGACGGTGGCGAGCATGGCGAGACCGAGAACCGCGCCGATCCAGCCGACCGCGGCGAAGCCGAGCCCGGCGCCGATGGCCAGTCCGCCCAGCCACGGACCGAGGGTGATCCCGACGTTGAACGCCGAATAGTTGGTCGCCGCGGCGAGTGTCGGGGCGCCCTCGGCCAGCGTGAAGACACGGGTGTTCAGTGCGGGGTTCGTGGCGAAACCGAAAGCGCCGAGCAACGGCACGAGCACGATCATCGGCCCGGGATAGTGCCCGGTCACGGCGATCCCGGCCGCGATCACCGTCATCCCGGCCGCTCCGGTGTACAGCGTGCGGAACGGGTGGGCGTCGGCGAATCGACCGCCGATCGTGATACCGATCAATCCACCGACGCCGTACAGGGCCAGCACCGCCGGGATCCACGCCGCCGCGATGCCGGTGGTCTCGGCCAGCATCGCGCCGAGATAGGCGAAGGTGACGAACGCCGAACCCGTCGACAGCGCCGTGGCGCCGTAGGCCACCCACAACCGCGGATTCGCCATCACCCGCAATTCGCCGCGCAGCGCCGCGACCGCTGTGGGCCTGCCGCCGGGAATCTTCGTGAACACCCCGATCATCGACAGCGCGGACAGTCCCGCGACGGCCCAGAAGGCCGCGCGCCAGCCCCAGTGCTGGCCGATGACGGTGCCGGCGGGCACACCGATGATCGTGGCGATGGTGAGTCCACCCGCGACGATGCTCATCGCCCGTCCGCGTAACCCGGGCGCCACCAGACTCACCGCGGTCGCCGCCGCGAGCGCCCAGAACCCCGCGTAGACGAAGGCGCTCACCACGCGGGTCCCGAAGATCACCCAGTAGTCCTCGCTCAGCGCGCCGACGACGTGGGCGGCGACGAAGATCGCGAGGAAGGCCAGCAGCGCGTCTCGGCGCGGCCAGCGCAGTGTCACCACTGCCAACAGCGGCGCGCCGACCAGCATGCCCACCGCGAACGCCGAGATGAGCAGTCCCGCACTGGGAATGGAGACGCCCAGATCGACCGACATCTCGGGCAGCAGGCCTGCCAGCATCAGCTCGGAGGTGCCCTGGGCGAAGATGGACAAGCTCAGGATGTAGACAGCGGTCGGCATGACAACCTTTCGTACTATTTTAGATTGATCAGTTCAAAATGAAGACATGATGAAAAAGGTCGCGGGGCACAGCAATTCAGAGGCAGTGCATCGCGGTATCGGCGATCGCGGTGAGCGTGGCATGATCGGCGCCGCCGCGCGCCGCGACGCGCATGCCGCTGATGGTGGCGGTCAGGAACTGGGCGATGGCGCGTGCGTCCCGGTCGGCGGCGAATTCGCCTGCGCGCTGGCCGCTTTCGATCACCGCGGTGAGTGCTTCGAGGCGACGCTGCTCGTCGGCCTGCAGGGTCGCTCGCGCGGCGGCATCGTGTGGGGCGAGCTCGACGATCGAGTTGACGACGAGGCAGCCCGCCGGTTCGGTATCGGGCGCCTGGGCGGTCCGGCGCAGGATGTCGCCGATCCGCTCCCTGGCCGGTGCGTCGCTGTCGAGGATGTCGAACAGGGGTGCGTTCTTCGTGGTGATGTAGTGGTGCAGGGCTCGATCGAACAGATCGCGTTTGCTGGTGAAGGTGTTGTAGATGCTGCTGCGGCCCAAACCCGTCGCGGCGCAGAGATCCTGGGTGGAGGTCGCCTCGTAGCCGGCCGACCAGAACGCCCGCATGGCGGCGTCCACGGCGCGGTGCTCGTCGAATTCCTTGGGTCTGGCCATGTCGACGACGGTAGCATGTTCTGAACAGATCAGTCCAAAACTGTAGAGAGCTCCCGTGGTGGGTCGTGATGGCCGCCCTGCGAACTACGAACTAGCGTCGAGAAACGTGACGTCTGTGCCGCTGCTCGACTCGCCACCACATTCCCCGGACTCCTCGCGCCCGGTGCCGTGGCGGATCTCGGGGCGCACAGTGCTGCTCGTCGCGGCGGCGCTGATCGTGGCGCAGCTGGTACTGCGGGGATGGGTGGCCGCGTCGGGATTCTTCTACTGGGACGATTTCCTGCTGATCGGGCGGGTGAGCAGTCAGCCGGTGCTCTCGTCGGAACTGCTGTTCACCAGCCACGACGGGCACGTGATGCCGTTGGCGTTCGTACTGACCTGGCTGGTCACCGAGGTGGCGCCGCTGAATTGGACCGTAGCGGTCGTCGTGCTGGTCGCGATGCAATTGCTCGCGTCGCTGGCCGTGCTGCGTCTGCTCGTCGTGCTGCTCGGCGTTCGGGCGCGGATGCTGGGGCCGCTGGTGTTCTTCCTGTTCGTGCCGTTGTCGGTGCCCGCGTTCGCCTGGTGGTCGGCGGCGGTGAACGCGCTGCCCTTGCAGATCGCCCTCGCCTGGGTGAGCGCGGACGCGGTGCGGCTGGTGCGCACCGGGCGGCGTCGGTACGCGGTGTCGGGGGCTGCGGTGTTCGCGGTGGCGTTGCTGTTCTTCGAGAAATCGGTGGTCGTGCTGCCGGTGGCCTTCGCGGTCACGCTGCTCGCGGCACACGTATCGGGTGGGTCGGTACGTGCGGCCGCCCGGCGTGGCGCCCTGCTGTGGACGGCGGGCGGTGCCGTGTTGCTGGCGTGGTCGGCGTGCTTCCTGCTCGTCATCCAACGCCCGCGTGGACTCTCGGCGCCAGAACACCCGGGTTCCCTCTGGCGTCGAGCGCTGTCGGACGCGCTGGTGCCCGCGCTGTTCGGCGGTCCGTGGCGCTGGGAGCGCTGGCAACCCGCCACCCCGTGGGCTGACCCACCGAGTGCGCTGGTCGTGCTGAGCTGGGTACTTCTGATCGTGTTCGCGGCATGGGCATTTCGCGTCCGCTACCGACTCGGCGCGGTCGGGATGTGCACCGCCGCCTACGCGGTGGTCACCATCGCACCTGTCGTCGTGCTGCGCGACGGTCCGAGTACCGCGGGCATCCTTCTGCAGTCCCTGCGCTATTTCGCCGATTTCGCCGTCGTCGCCACCATCGCGCTCGCGCTGCTGGTTTCGGCGCGCCCGCGACACCACGCGAGCCCGGACGGCAGCTCCAACAGCCCTGCCCGGCACAGCGTTCCGGCGAGTGATGGCACCGGCGTGCCGGACCGAGACGCCGGATCGCGCCGAAAAGCGTTGTCCCGTCGGATCAGCGGCAGGCTGCCGGTTCGGGCGGTGCTGGGGAGCGCGGTCTCGCGCCGTGTGCTGCGCGCGAGCCGCAGGCTGGAGGAGTCCCGGTGGGGGCGGAGCGCGTCGAGATCGGCCCGACCGGCAGGCGCCGATGGTAGCGGGCGACAGTTCGCGGGCATCGCCGCGATCGTGGTGTTCGTGGCGAGCAGCGTGTACTCCACGATCACCTTCACCAGGTCCTGGGAACCGAGTCCGGCCCGCACCTACGTCAGCGGCGTGCGAGCCGCGCTTCCCGATGCCGCCGACGCGCCGCTACTGCCTCAAGAGGTGCCGTGGAATGTGCTGAACCCGTTGGCCTTTCCCGAGAACATGACCGACCGTGTGTTCGCCCCGATCGCTGCCCCGACGACCTTCGCCCTGTCGACCCCGCGCCTGCGGATGATCACCGATGCAGGCGCCGTTGTCGACGCGCGGGTCTGGTGGAACCGCGCGATCGTCGAGGGCCCCGAACCCCGCTGCGGGTACCGCGTGCACGGCGTGGCCGGTGTCAACCTGCCGCTCGACGGGCCCATGCAGATCCGCGACTGGACCGCCCAGCTCAACTACAACGCCGAACGAGACGGCCGGATCGCGCTGTCCTTCGAAGGCGAGACCGAGACGATCGCCGACGTGCGCGCCGGCTTGAACACCGTGTACGTCCGGCTGCTCGGCGGTGGCGACACCCTGCGGATCAGGTCACTCGACGATCGTCAGACGCTGTGCGTCGGCGCCGGACCGGTCGGAGTCGCCGCACACGCGCAGTGAATCGTTGATCGAGCGCACCGGCGCGGGGCATGCGATGCTGGGCCGATGAGGCAGTTTCGGGTGTGGGCACCGGAGGCGGGTGCGGTACGGCTGCAACTGGACGGGGCCGAGCACCCGATGCGAAGAAACGGCGGCGGACACTGGTCGGTGCGCGTCGAGGCAGGTCAGGGGGCCCGCTATGGGTTCCTGATCGATGACGACCCCACCGTGTTGCCCGACCCGCGCTCACCGCGTCAACCCGACGGCGTGCACAAGAGCTCCGCCGTCCACGACCTCGACCCGGCCGCGTGGACCGACCAGAACTGGACCGGCAGACCCTTGGCCGGATCGGTGTTCTACGAACTCCATCTCGGCACCTTCACCCCCGACGGCACCTTCGACGCGGCCATCGAGCACCTCGACCACCTTGTGAGCCTCGGCGTCACCACCGTCGAACTCATGCCGGTCAACGCCTTCGACGGCACCCACAACTGGGGCTACGACGGCGTCGGGTGGTACGCCGTGCAGGAAAGCTACGGCGGCCCCGACGGGCTACAACGCTTCGTCGACGCCTGCCACGCCCGCGGCCTCGCGGTCTGCCTCGACGTGGTCTACAACCACCTCGGCCCCAGCGGCAACTACCTGCCGCGCTTCGGTCCCTACCTCGCCACCGGCCGTAACACGTGGGGTCAGAGCCTCAACCTCGACGGCCCCGGCTCGGACGCGGTCCGCGCCTACATCATCGACAACGCCCTGCGCTGGCTGCGCGAGTTCCATTTCGACGCGCTGCGCATCGACGCGGTCCACGCGCTGGTCGACCGCACCGCCACCCACCTGCTCGAAGAGCTCACCATCGAAACGGCCGCGCTGGCAGCGCATCTGGGTCGACCACTCAGCTTGATCGCCGAGAGCGACCTGAACGACGCGCGCGTGATCACCCCGCGCGCGGCAGGCGGTTACGGGCTGACCGGCCAGTGGAACGACGACCTGCACCACGCCGTGCACACCGCTGTCTCCGGCGAAAGGCAGGGCTACTACGCCGATTTCGGCTCGCTGGCCTGTCTCGCGCAGACGCTCACCCACGGTTTCTTCCACGCCGCGACCTATTCCAGCTTCCGCGGCCGCACCCACGGCGCGCCCCTTCGGCGCGACCTCGTCCCCGGCAGCGCGCTGCTGGGCTACACCTGCAATCACGATCAGATCGGCAATCGCGCGATCGGTGATCGCCCCAGCTCCTATCTCACCCCCGGCCAACTCGCGGTGAAGGCGGCGCTGGTGCTGCTCTCGGCGAGTACGCCGATGCTGTTCATGGGGGAGGAGTGGGGCGCGCGCACCCCCTTCCAGTTCTTCACCTCCCACACCGACCCGGTCGTGGCCGCGGCCACGGCGGCCGGGCGCCGCGCCGAATTCGCCGAGCACGGCTGGTCCGGCGACGAGGTGCCCGACCCGCAGGATCCGGCCACTTTCACACGCTGCAAGCTCGACTGGTCCGAGGTCGGACGGGAACCGCACGCCCGGTTGCTCGCCTGCTACCGAGGCTTGCTCGCGCTGCGTAAGTCGCGCCCCGAGTTCGCCGATCCGTGGCTGGAACGGGTGTGGGCCGACTATGACGAAGCACAACGTTGGTTCGTCCTGCGTCGTGGTCGAATCTCAGTGGTGTGCAACCTCGCCGAGGACGAAGTGGTCATCCCGGTGCACGGCCGGGTCCTGCTCGCCTGGTCTCCCGCCACCGAAAGCGGTGCGGGAACACTGATTTCGGGTCACAGTTTCGCGGTGCTCGAGGAGGGCGACGGGGCGGGCACGGTGATCACCGAGTGATGACGCCCGGCCCACGGGTCGGCCACAGTCCGAAACGTGGCGTTGCCGAATACGCATAACGCCGTATAGTCAGATGATGAGCAACGACGCTTACGGGCAGGACAGCGCTGCCCTTCCGGCCGGTGTCGGGGGTTTCGCCCCGGCCGGATTCGGCCCGCTGGTGCGCGCTTTCGCCACCTTGATCGGCCATCGCCGCGACGCGGGTGGAGCACTCGCGATCTATCGGCACGGTGAACCGATCGCCCATTTCTGGACCGGTAGCGCGGGTGATCGGCCGTGGAACGCCGATACCGGTGCGATCGTTTTCTCCGCGACCAAGGGCGTCACGGCCACCGTGATCCACCGGCTCGCCGATCGCGGCCTGATCGACTACCGGGCGCCGGTCGCCGAATACTGGCCGCGCTTCGCCGCCCACGGCAAGGGTGCGATCACCGTCGCCGACGTGCTCACGCACCGCTCGGGACTGTCGTCGCTGTCCACGGTCGCCACCACCGCCGCCGAGGCCCTCGATCACGAGTTGATGGAAGACCGCTTGGCGACGGCCGTGCCGGACCGGATGCTGGGCACTCCCACCTATCACGCGCTGACCTACGGCTGGCTGCTCGCGGGCCTGGCCAGGGGCGTCACCGGCCGCAGCATGAGCGAGCTGATCCGCAGCGAAGTCACCGATCCGCTGGGTATCGACGGCATCCACCTCGGCCGTCCCGCCGCGGACTCCTCGACCCAATACGCCCGGCTGGCCGGCGCGCACATGAGCTTCGCCGCGCACCCGATCGCCGCCGGTCTGCTCGCGAATGTCGGATTCCGGCTGCCTGGGCCGCTCGGCGCGGCCGCGCGCTGCCTGTTCGTGCCCGGCCTCGACGGCATTCTCGACGGCGACGATCCCACGATTCTCAACACCGAGATGCCCGCGGGCAACGGTGTCGCCACGGCCGCGGGGCTGGCGAAGATGTATGCCGCGCTGGCCGACGGCGTCACCGTCGACGGCGCACCGTTCCTGCAGCCGAGTACCCACGCCGCGATCCGCCGGATCCAGAGCTACCGGCTCGACCACGCGCTGTTCTACCTGCCGATGATGTGGCACCTGGGCTACCACTCGCTGCCCGTCCCCGGCGCGCGGCGCGGCTTCGGCCATATCGGGCTCGGCGGTTCTTTCGGCTGGGTCGACCCGCAGTCGGGTCTGTCGGTGGCCTACGTCCACAACCGTCTCGACCAGGTGCTGCTGCCCTACGACCAGCTCGCCATGGGCTGGTTGCTGCCGCTGGCGGTGTCCAGCGTGCGCGCGAGCCGAACATCCGGATCCCGCGTGCACCGCGCGGCGGCATGAGCACCGCGCGGCGTCGGCGTCAGGTGAGGTAGCGGTAGGCGGGGGAGCCCGGTTCCAGGCGTTCGGCCTGGATCGGGGACTCCTCGATGCGGTGCATCAGCGAGGCCAGGTTGTCGGTGGCGCCGAGTTCGATGCCGACCAGCGCCGCTCCGGTGTCGCGGTTGTTGCGCTTGACGTACTCGAACATGGTGATGTCGTCGTCGGGGCCGAGGACATCGTCGAGGAAGCGGCGCAGCGCACCGGGCTCCTGGGGGAAGTCGACCAGGAAGTAGTGCTTGAGGCCGCGGTGCACCAGTGAGCGTTCGATGATCTCGCCGTAGCGCGAGACATCGTTGTTGCCGCCGGAGACCAGCACCACGACCGTGCTGCCGGGGTCGATATCGATCTCGGCCAGTGCCGCGGTGGCCAGCGCGCCCGCGGGCTCGGCGATGATTCCTTCGCTCTGGTAGAGATCGAGCATCGCGGTGCAGATGGCGCCCTCGTCGACCAGCATCACCCGGAAAGGTGCCGTGCCGGTGGTGGACTCGGGTGTGGTGAGCAGGGGCAGCGAGGCGTGCGAGACCATGCGGCCACCGAACGACGCCGCCGCCCGGTAGGGCAATTCGCCGATGCGGCGCACGGCGGCGCCGTCGACGAACGGATCGATCTCGGGCAGCGTCACCGGTGCGCCGGCGACCAGTGCCGCGGTGAGCGAGGCCGCGCCCGCGGGTTCGACGGCGAGCAGACCGGTGTGCGGTGCGCGTTCGCGTAGGTAGGTGCCGATGCCGGCCAGGCAGCCGCCGCCGCCGACCGGGACGATCACCAGGTCGGGCGCGGTGCCGAGCTGTTCGAGGAATTCCGCGGCGATGGTGCCCTGACCCGCGGCGGTGCGGGCGTCGTCGAACGGCGGCACCATGGTGGCGCCGGTACGGGCGACATCGTCGGCGGCGGCCGCGGCGGCCGCGTCGTAGGTCTCACCGACGGCGATCAGCTCGACGAAGTGACCGCCGTGCACCCGGATCCGGTCGCGCTTCTGCTTGGGAGTGGTGGTCGGCACGTAGATGCGCCCACGCACACCCATCGCCTGACAGGCGAAGGCCACGCCCTGGGCGTGATTGCCCGCGCTGGCGGTCACCACCCCGGCCGCGCGTTCGGTGGCGGTGAGCTGCACCATCAGGTTGTAGGCGCCGCGCAGTTTGTAGGAGCGGACCGCGGTCAGGTCTTCGCGCTTGAGATAGATCCGCGCACCGGTGCTCGCCGACAGTCGCGCGCTGTACTGCAGCGGTGTCGGCTCGATGATGTCCGAAATTCGCTTGGCGGCGTCGTCGATCTCGTCCGCGGTGAGCGGCGGACGGATTACGGGCACTTCGGCGACGTCAGCGATGGGGGACACCCCGACAATGCTACCGAGGCGCCCCGCGCCCGCGACGATCGGAACCACCCGCCGTGGCGACCACGGCGGATGGCCTCGGACCTGCGGTTCAGCGTGGGGTGAGGACGAAGACCGGGATCACGCGATCGGTCTTCTTCGTGTACTCGTCGTAGTCGGGCCACACGGCGACCGCGCGTTCCCACCACAGCGCCCGCTCCTCGCCGGAGACCTCGCGAGCGGTGTAGTCCTTGGTGGTGGCGCCGTCGCGCAGTTCGACGTGCGGATGGGCCTTGATGTTGTGGTACCAGACGGGGTGCTTGGGCGCCCCGCCCAGCGACGCCACGACGGCGTACTCGCCCTCGTGCTCGACCCGCATCAGCGGCGTTTTACGCAGCTTGCCGGTCTTGGCGCCCTTGGTGGTGAGCAGGATGACCGGCTTGCCCTGCAGCGAAGTGCCCTCGGCGCCGCCGGACTTCTCGTAGGTCTCGGCCTGTTCACGCGCCCAGTCCGAACTGCTCGGTGCGTACTCTCCTGTGAGTGGCATGAACAGCACAACGAACCGACGCGGTGTGATGTTCCCGATAGTGGACGCGAGAAAGTTCGGTAGCCCGAACTTCGATGTGCGCCTATCCTGGTCTACATGGCAGTGCTCACCTCACCGACAGCATCCGCGACCGTCGATGTCGCGGGTATCGCCTGGCCGGTCTACAAGCTCGAGGCGCTCGTCGCCGCGCTGGTGGTCGGTGCGCTGTTGTTGCTGATCGTCGGATCGCCGCAGGTAGCGGTGCTGACCGCGGCTTCGGTGGCGGCGGTGCGCTGGACCATCGGCGCCACCCGTACCGCAGCACGGCGCTGATCGCCGCGCTCCACCGCCGGTGCCGCCGGAATCTGTTGCGCGCAGGTTCGCTGAGCTACTCCGCAAGATCGAGCGCGCTCAACTCCCCGCGCGAGAGCACCCCCAACTTCGGATACGCCTTGTACAGGTGATGGCCGATCGTGCGGTGACTCAGGAACAACCGTGCCGCGATCTCCCGATTCGATAATCCTTGCGCCGCGAGCCGAACGATCTGTGACTCCTGCGGGGTGAGCAGGCTCAGCGGCCCGCCGCCTGCTCGGGCACCGGTTCCCACGCCGAGCGCGCCGAGTTCGGTGCGGGCGCGTTCGCTCCACGGCGCCGCTTCGAGCCGATCGAACAGTGCCATCGCCTGCTCCAACTGAGCCCGCGCGTCGACCTTGCGCTTGTCACGGCGCAGCCATTCGCCGTAGAGCAGCCGGGTGCGGGCTTCGTCGAACGGGCGGTTGGCGGCCAGCGCGGCGACGAAGTGCGGCTCGGCGTCGGCCCCCTCGGTCAGCAGCGCACGTCCGCGGGACGCCAGCGCCGCGATCCATCCCTGCTCAGCGCGCCGCGACCAATGGCTGAGCCGATCCAATGCGTCGGTCGCCCGCTCCGTCGCGCCGAGGCGAACCGCCACTTCGATCTGATCCGAGAGCGTGCGCAGCCCGATGACGTGGTGTCGAGCCGGTTCGACCGTCATGTGCGCGAGCTCTGCCTGTGCCTGTTCCAGTCGGCCTTGCCCGAGTGCGAGCAACGCGGTGGCCGCGTGCGCCCACGAGGCGCCGGCCGCGCCCGGCCCACCGAATTCCTCGGCCACCGCACGATCGGCATGGTCTCGGCAGGATGCCGCGTCACCGCGCAGCGCGGCGAGATAGGCCAGATACGCGTGGATCTGACTGGCCCACTGCGCCTGTCCGACGTCGCGGGCGATCCGCAAACCCTCTTCGGCCGCGATGCGACTCTCTCTCGGCCTGCCGCCGAACAACAAGCCCTCGGAGCGGAAGAACAACAGCGGCGCCAGCAACCCGATCCGCCCCTGCTCGCGGCATTCGGTGATCAACTCCGCGGCCAGCTCCTCGACCTGCTCGTCCTGCCCGACAACCAACCCGCTGCCGCACAGCTGCACGAGGTCGGCCGGGCTGTCCGCCCCGCCCGCCCTGGCATCGGCCGCCGCGTCGCGCAGGTCGCCGACCCGCTGCCCGGCCACCGATCCGGTCAGATAGCGCACGATCGGCGTCGCCGGGTCGTCGTGCACCAGATTCAACGTCGCCAGCACGGCGGCGACCTCGTCGAGTTCAGCGGGCCCCAGATACCACGCGGTGTGCACGGCCTTGGTCAGAATCCGCGCCGCGCCACGAGGATCGGTCTCGCGCAACGCGACAGCCGCCGCCATCAGTCGCCGATGCGCGGCACCCGGTTTGCCACTGGCGAATTCGGCCTGTGCGCGCACTGAATCGAGCCGCAGTTCGAACCCGGTCCCACCAGCGTTGCCCGCGGCTCGCTCGGCCAGTCGGGCCGCTCGGTCGGTGAGGCCGGCTTCGGTCGCGGTCTCGGCGGCGAGGACGAGTCTGCGCACGCGGGCGTGCGCGTCGACGCTCAGCGCCGCCGCGCGATCGTAGGCGGCCACCGCGGCGTGCAGGCCGTGGCGGCGCCGGGCGCCGTCGGCTGTTCGTTCCAACGCGGTCGCGGTGTCTTCGTCAGGACCTGTGGCGGCCATGGCGAGATGCCAGGCGCGCAGGTCGGCGGTGGCCGTGTCGGTCAGGGCGTCGGCGAGATCGCGATGGGCGGCGAGTCGGTCGGTGAGCGCGGCGCCTTGATACACCGCGGACCGCATCAGCGGATGCCGCCAGGTCAGCACCTGTCCGTCGGTGCCGATCATGCCCGCCTCCTGTGCGGGCTGCAGGTCTCGCAGTGACGCACCGGCATCGCCCGCCGCGCGCAGGACCGGGGCCAGGTCCGCGGCTCCGGCCGCCGCCGCGATCAGCAACACCCTTCTCGTCGCCGCGGGCAGCCGCGTGACGCGGCCGTGAAAGGCCAGCTGCAACCGCTGTGTCAACGGCAACGGATTCGTGCCGTCGGCGCTCTCCTCGCCGACAATCGCCGGAAGTTCCAGCAGTGCAAGAGGATTGCCGCCCGACTCGGCGAGCAGGCGATAGCGCATCGCCGGACTCAACCGCGTCGCACCGGCATCGAGCAGCGCCGCCGCGGCGTCGGGACCCACCCCGGACAGTGCGAGTTCCGGTAAGCCGGGCGCGGGAAAGTCCTGCGGCCCGGAACGGGTCGCGAACAGCATCACCACCCCCTCGGCGTCGAGCCTGCGCGCGGCGAACAACAGCGCTTCGGCGGTGGCGCGGTCCAGCCAGTGCGCGTCGTCGATCAGGCACAGCAGCGGTCCCTGGGCCGCCTCCTCGGCGAGCAGGGTGAGCACTGCCAGTCCGATCAGCATCCGGTCCGACGCTGTGCCCTCGCCCAGTCCGAACGCGGCCTCGAGCGCGTCGCGTTGGCGCGAGGGCAGGTGCCCTACCAACTCCATCCCGGGCCGGATCAGCAGATGTAATGCCGCGAAGGGCAATTCGGCCTCGGATTCGATGCCCGCGCTGCGTATGGTCGTAATGCCTTGCGCCGCCGCGTAGTCCAGCAGTGCGGTCTTGCCGATCCCGGCCTCGCCGCGCAGCACCAACGTCGCGCTGCGTCCCGCACGCGCCCCCTCGAGCAGGTCATCGATCAGGGCCTGTTCGGTGTCACGTCCGCGCAGCATTGCTACACCGTATCGCCGTACCGGTATTGCCAGTAGGCGCGACGGCGAAAGTACCTATAGGCGACTGATTCGAGCGACCCCTCTCGCGTCATAACGTTGGTCTCATCGCAGGAAAAACCCGCGAAACGCCAGCTCAAAGCCTATTTTCGGAGGACGAGATGAACACCGTGGTCGCGCAGTACCTGGAAGCTTGGAACACCCGCGAGCCCGCCGCCCGCCGCTCCGCCGTCGCCCGGCTGTTCACCGAGGACGCCCGCTACGTGGACCCACTGGTCGCGGTCACCGGCCACGCCGAACTCGAGGCAGCCATCGCCGGTGTGCAAGCCCAGTTCCCCGACTGGACCTTCGCCTTGGCGGGCCCGGTCGACGCCCATCACGACCAGGTCCGCTTCACCTGGGGCCTGGGCCCCGCCGACGCCCCCGCCGTGGTGATCGGTTTCGACGTCGCCGTCCTCGTCGACGGTCGCATCGCCGGCGTCTACGGCTTCCTCGACCAGGTCCCCGCTACGTCCTGATCAACCGCCGCGTCCAACCCTTTCGCAGCCAAGGAGATTCGTCATGACCACCACCGCCCCGTCCCGCCTGTCCGCGCTGCTCGCCTCCGGGGAGGAGCTGCTCCGCCTGTCGTTGCGCCTGGACGCTGTCGTGACCACGGTCAACGGCCTCGCCTATCTGGCGCTGGCGCAACCGCTGGAACGGCTGCTCGGACTCGATGCCGGCGTCGGCCTCGCGATCGGCGCCTTTCTCACCGCCTACGGCATCGCCGTCGCGGTGGTCGGCCGCTCGAAGCCCGTCCACCGGGCCGCGGCGTCGGCCGTGGCGATCGGCAACACCGCCTGGGTCGTGGCAAGCCTGGCCGCGCTCGCGACCGGAGTGCTCGGACTCACCACGGTGGGCGCGGTGTGGGCGGTGCTGCAGTCCGTCACCGTCGGCGGATTCGCCGCCTTGCAGTACCTGGGTCTGCGCCGGATGCACTGAGCTGGACAGGGACCGACGCTCGCCGCGTCGGTCCCTCGCGCTGTTCAGCGCACCAGCAGCGCGACAGGCAGTCGCGCGAACAGTTTGTCCAGGCGCGCACTGCCCGCGAAGGTGTTTCCGGTGAGCCGATCGGTCCAATTACCCTGCGGCAGCGGCAAGGTGGTGTCCAGCCAGCCCGTCGCGGCGAGTCCCACCGAATGCCGGGTCGCGGCCACGATCACCTCCGGTGCCTCGCCCGCGGGCCCACGGCCGTAGGCGATCAACCGATGCGCGTGCTCGCCGATGGCATAGAGCGGACGGTACATTCCGCCGACGAAGCACTCCGGCCGCTCGCGGCGCAACCACAGCGCGTAGGCGACCACCCACATCTTCGCCGCGCCGGTCGTATCCAGAGTGGGTGTGTCGGTGAGGGATTGGAGCATCCCGACCCGGGTGGCGAAGTTCACCGGCCGCCGATTGTCGGGATCGACGAGGGAGTCCTCCCACAATTCGGTGCCCTGATAGATATCGGGAATCCCCGGCGCCCCCAGCTGCAAGAGCTTCTGCGCCACCGCGTCCGACCAGGCGTGGGGTGCGAGCTCATGGGCCAGATCGCCGATGCCGGTACCGACCGGCCCATCGATCACCGCGTCGAGCCAGCCGTGCACCGCTGATTCGAACCCCGCGTCGGGCTCCTCCCAGGAAGTCTTCGTGCCCGCCTCGCGAATCGACTTCTCCGCGAACATGTGCAACCGATCCCGCAGGCCGGGCACCGACGAGGCAGGCCGCCCGTCGGCGGGCCACACCCCGAACATGTTCTGCAACAAAAACAACGCGGTCGCCCCGTCGGGAGCCGGAGTCGTCTCCAGCCAGCCCCGCACCCGCTGCGACCAGACATCGGCGACTTGCGACAGCACCCCGATCCGGGCCCGCACGTCCTCGCCGCGCTTGGTGTCGTGGGTCGAGATCGTCGTCATGGACGCGGGCCAACGCTGCGCACGTTCGCTGTTGGACAGGTGGAAGTCGTTGACGGAGTGGCCGAATCGCGCGGGATTGCCGCCCACTTCCTGTAGCGACACCAGTCGCGCACCCTGGTAGAACATGGTGTCCTCGACCGACTTGGCGGTGATCGCCCCACACACCTGCGAGAACCTGGTCGCCGCTTCGCCACCCACCGACAATGCGGTCACCAGGACCGAAAGGGGCGCCGTCAGTTCGGCATTGCGCTTCTCCACCTCCGCCACGACCGCGGCGGTCATTCCGGCCAGCGGCGCGTAGTCCACCCGGTACACCGGCATGAAAGCCAGTACCTCGATGGTCGCGTTGCTCACGGCCAGGGTGTCGAAACTGCCCGCGTTGCCGTCGCGTTTGATCGCGGCGACCAAACGCCGGATCTCCGGCGCCAGAATGGTTTCGGCGACGGCCCGCTTGATCCGGTGCTCGGTCTCGCCGAACCATGCCCGGTCGCTGCCGTGCCCGGCGACGTGCTGGGACAGTTCGGTCAGCGTCGTCTCGCCGGCCGGATCGATCAGCACCCCACCGAGATCGGCGAGCGCGTCGTAGCCGGTGGTTCCGTCGACCGGCAAAGTCGCATCCAGCGGCTCGCGATTGGCGAGGATCTTCTCGACGAGCAGTAGCCGTTGCGGTCCGATCAGCCTGCGCAGCCGAGTCAGATACGCACTCGGGTAAGACAATCCGTCCGGATGGTCGACCCGGACACCATCGATCAGATCGTGTTCACACCAGGCCGCCAGCTCCCGGTGCGTCGCCTCGAACACCTCGGGGTCTTCCTGCCTGATCGCCGCCAGACTGCTCACCGCGAAGAACCGCCGATACGTGCACACCCCGGCCTTCCAGCTCACCAGGCGGTAGTGCTGGCGGTCGTGGATGCGCAGCGCGTTGTCGCCGTCGGTGCCTGCCGCGATCGGGAACCGCAGATCGTGCAGTGCCAGCATCGGTTCGGCCCCGGACCGGTCGACGGTCAGCGCGGCCGGATCGTTCTCGTTCTGCAGCACCGGCAGCGCCAGCCGTCCGCCCGCGCCGTTACCCGAGCTCCAGTCGATGTCGAAATATTTGGTGTACTTCGACTTCTGGCCGTTGCGCAGCACGTCCCACCACCACGGGTTCTGCCGCGGATCGGCGACAGCCACATGGTTGGGCACCAGGTCGACGATCAACCCCATGCCGCGGCTTCGCACTTCGTCCGACAACGCCTTGAGCCCGGTCGGACCCCCGAGCGCGGTCGAGACCGTGGTCGGATCGGTGACGTCGTAGCCGTGCGTCGACCCGTGCGTGGCGGTCAGGATCGGCGACAGGTACAGATGCGAGATCCCCAGCTGCTGTAGATACTCGGCGATGGCGCGGGCGTCGGCGAAGGTGAGCGCGTCGGGGCGCAACTGCAACCGGTAGGTGCTGCGCACCGTGCCTGCCCGCACGGGCGCGCGATGCAGCATGGTCAGCGGATCGGTCACATAGGTCTGGGTCATCGTCTCGCTCGGCGGCTAGGCGGTTCGGCGCAATACGAGCAGGCAGCGGCTGGCAACCGGCAGCGTCGCCGCCGCGGTGTACACGGCATCGGCCGCGCCGGTGGGGGTCGAACAATCCAGGGCGAGCGACCATTGCGCACCGAACTCCGGGCCGGGCAGCACGAAATCCATCGCTTCGTCGTGCGCATTGAAGCACAGCAGGAAAGAGTCGTCGGTGATGCGCTCACCGCGCGGACCCGGTTCGGCGATGCCGTCACCGTCGAGCAGCACGGCCAGCGATTTCCCGAAGCCGCTGTCCCAGTCGTCGTTGGTCATCTCGGTACCTCGGGGGGTGAACCAGGCGATCTCGCGCCGGTGCCCCTGGTCGTCGCTGGGGCCGGCGGCCAGGAAACGCCTGCGCCGGAAGATCGGATGCGCGGTGCGCAAGGCGATCGCGGATCGGGTGAATTCGAGCAGGTCGGCGTTCGATGCCGCCAGCGACCAGTCCATCCACGACAGCGGCGAATCCTGGCAGTAGGCATTGTTGTTGCCGAGCTGGGTGCGGCCGATCTCGTCGCCGTGGGCGAGCATCGGCGTGCCCTGACTCAGGATCAGGGTGGCCAGCAGATTGCGTTGCTGACGAGCGCGCAGCGTGAGAACTTCCGGGTCGTCGGTCTCGCCCTCGACGCCACAGTTCCACGACCTGTTGTGACTCTCGCCGTCCCGGTTGTCCTCTCCGTTGGCGTCATTGTGTTTGTCGTTGTAGGACACCAGGTCTCGCAGCGTGAAGCCGTCGTGCGCGGTGACGAAGTTGATGCTCGCGCCCGGCCGCCGCCCGGTCGGCTCGTACAGATCCGACGACCCGGTGAGCCGGGAGGCGAATTCGCCCAGCGTCGCGGGCTCGCCACGCCAGTAATCACGCACGGTGTCGCGGTATTTGCCGTTCCACTCGGTCCACAGGCTGGGGAAGTTGCCAACCTGATAGCCGCCCTCGCCGACGTCCCACGGTTCGGCGATGAGCTTGACCTGACTCACCACCGGATCCTGGTGCACGAGGTCGAAGAACGCCGAAAGCCGGTCTACGTCGTGTAATTCGCGCGCCAGGGTCGCCGCGAGATCGAAGCGGAACCCGTCGACGTGCATGTCCACAATCCAGTAGCGCAGTGAGTCCATGATCAGCTGCAAGGTGTGGGGGTGGCGGACATTGAGACTGTTGCCGGTGCCGGTGTAGTCCCGGTAGTGCTCGGGCTCGGCGTCGTCGAGGCGGTAGTAGGCGGCATTGTCGATTCCGCGCAGGCTCAGGGTCGGCCCGTGGTGGTTGCCCTCGCCGGTGTGGTTGTAGACCACGTCGAGAATGACCTCGATGCCCTCGGCGTGCATCGCGCGCACCATCGCTTTGAACTCCGACACCGCACCGTCGCCGCGCGGCCGGGCCGAATACTGGTTGTGCGGCGCGAGATAGCCGATGCTGTTGTAGCCCCAGTAGTTGCGCAATCCCTGATCGGTCAGCACGTGATCATGGAAGAACTGGTGCACCGGCATGAGCTCGATCGCGGTGACCCCCAACGACTTCAGATGCTCGATGATCGCCGGATGCGCCAGGCCCGCGTAGGTGCCGCGCAGATCCGCTGGGATGTCCGGGTGCGTCATCGTCAGGCCCTTGACGTGCGCCTCGTAGATCACCGTCTCGTGATAGGGCCGCTTAGGCGCCCGGTCGTGGCCCCAATCGAAGAACGGGTTGATCACCACGCCGGTCATCGTGTGGCCCAGCGAATCCAGCCCGTAGGTGTAGAGGGACGGATCGTTGACGAACTCCCCGTCGAACGCTTTCCCGTACGGATCGAGCAGCAGTTTGCTGGGATCACACCGCAGTCCGAGCGCCGGATCGTAGGGGCCGTGGATACGGAAGCCGTAGCGCTGCCCCGGCATGACCGCGGGCAGATAGGCGTGCCACACATAGCCGTCGACTTCGTCGAGGGCGACGCGGGTCTCGGAGCCGTCCTTGGCGATCAGGCAGAGCTCGACCTTGGTGGCGACTTCGGAGAACACCGAGAAGTTCGTGCCCCCGCCGTCGTAGGTAGCGCCGAGCGGATACGGGGTGCCCGGCCACACCTGTCCGGACCGGTCGTTCGGGCTCGACATGCTACGACAGTAATGGAACCGCGGGCTCGGCAACGCACGTTGTGACCGGCCGCTCGCCGACCACCGCTCAGGCCGATGTGGTCGCGAGCAACCGCCGGGCGTAGCCCGTGCGGCGTGCGAGCGCGGCCAGTCCGCCGAAGATCAGCCGCTGCAGCAGTGCTGGCGGACCGGCGAGATAGCCGTCCTGGTACTCCCACAGCAGCCCGAGAGCGAGCGGATTGCGGGGCAGCTTGCTCGCTGTGGTCTTGTTCGCGTTGTCGAGGCCGCTCCAGAACTCGAACATCTCCCAGTGCCGCAGTGGTGGGCGGATCACATGGTCCAGCACGGAGTCGTTCGCCTCGTTCCAGAACTCGTGCACAACCCGCGGGGGAGCGGTGACCGTCTGACCCGGCCCCGCGACGATCTCGTCCCCGCCGATCCGAAACCGGACCCGACCGCTGCGAACGGTCCAGGTTTCGCTGATCTCGGGATGCCAGTGCGGGCCTGCCTCGCGGCCGATGTGCCCCAGCACGTGTTCCAGGCGCAGGTACGCGCCCTGCGCGTCGGCGCCACGGTCGACGAGCGTGACCCGATGCCCGTTTCGGAAGGTGAGGACGGAACCGATGTCAGCCATCACTCAGGTATAAAGGTAACCTTCCTATTATGTCAATGTCCCAACGGTCGTCCTTACTTAAACTCCTGGTGCAGGCAGCCGACGCCTACGAGCGCGCAGTGAATCCGCTCCTGCGCGCCGACCTGGCAAGCGAGCTGCGCCCGGCGCATTACGCGGTATTCCGCTACCTGGCGCCCGGCGGATCCCGGGTGACCGCACTGGCCGAAGCCGCCGGCATGACCCAGCAGTCGATGGGCGAACTGGTCACGTACTTGGAAAAGCGCGGATACGTGGAGCGAGCGCCCGATCCCGCGGACGGACGGGCGCGGCTGGTCGTCACCACCGAGGCAGGGCAAGCGGCGGTGGCCCTGGCCGGGCAGCACATCCAGCGGATCGAAGCGGCGATAGCAGCCGAACTCGGCGCGGAATCGCTGTCCGCGCTGCGCGACGCGCTGGCTCGGCTGCCCTGCGCGATCGCGAATCACGGCACGCGGCCCGCGGATGTCGGCGAGTGATAACTTGAACGGTGTTCAAGGCCGTCGTACGGCGGCCCCGGGCGACGACGAGGAAAACCTGTGGACCTGAGCCCCGAGCAGATCACCGCCCTCGATGCCGATCATGTCTGGCATCCCTACGGCGGATTCCCCGCGACCACCGAGCCGCTGGTCGTGGCGAGCGCGGCGGGCACGCGGCTCACCCTCGCCGACGGCCGTGAACTCGTCGACGGGATGAGCTCGTGGTGGGCGGCCGTGCACGGTTACTGCCACCCCGTCCTCGACGCGGCCCTGCTCGCGCAATCGCAGCGAATGAGTCACGTGATGTTCGGCGGGCTCACCCATCAGCCGGCTACTCGCCTCGCGCAATTGCTGGTCGAACTCACCCCCGCGGGCTTGGACAAGGTCTTCCTCTGCGATTCGGGCTCGGTCTCGGTCAAAGTCGCGACGAAGATGTGCCTGCAGTACTGGCGCAGTCTCGGCCGCCCGGCGAAGAACCGCCTGCTGACCTGGCGGGGCGGATACCACGGCGACACCTTCACCCCGATGAGCGTCTGCGACCCGGATGGCGGAATGCACGCGCTGTGGACCGACGTTCTCACCGAACAGGTCTTCGTCCCCGCGCCGCCACGCGATTTCCAACCCGACTACGTCACCGAACTCGAACGCGCGGTCGCCACCCATCGCGACGAGCTGGCCGCGGTGATCGTCGAACCGGTGGTACAGGGCGCGGGCGGCATGCGCTGGCACGACCCGCGCTACCTCACCGAACTGCGCCGGATCTGCGACGAGCACGACGTGCTGCTCGTCTTCGACGAGATCGCCACCGGCTTCGGCCGCACCGGCGAGCTGTTCGCCGCCGACCACGCGGGCGTCGCGCCGGACGTGATGTGCGTCGGCAAGGCACTGACCGGCGGCTATCTCACCCTCGCCGCGGCGCTGTGCACGACGCGGATCGCCGAGACGATCAGCGCGGCACACGGTGGATTGATGCACGGGCCCACCTTCATGGGCAACCCACTGGCCTGCGCTGTCGCTGTCGCGTCGATCGAACTACTGCGTTCGCGGGACTGGCGCGCTGAGGTAGCTCGGATCGAGGCCGAACTGCGCACGGGTCTCGCGCCGCTCGCGCACCTGCCCGGCGTGGCCGAGGTCCGCGTGCTCGGCGCGATCGGCGTCGTCGAACTCGACGAACCCGTGGACATGCGTGCCGCGACCGATGCCGCCGTCGACGCCGGCGCGTGGCTGCGCCCGTTCCGCAATCTCGTGTACACGATGCCCCCCTTCATCAGCACCTCCGCCGATATCGCCACCATCACCGACGCCGTCCGTGCGGCGGTGAAGGCCTCGGTCGCATGAGAGCCGGGCACGCACCCCGCGCCGCACACCGCGCGTTCTAGGTGACGGTCGTCAGCCACACCGCGCGTGCCGATGAATACGCAGCCGCTCGTCCTGAACGGTGTTCAAGTATGCTGCTCAACTGTGAGTACGGATCCGTTGAGCTGGTTGGACGAGCGTGCGGCCGAGCGGGTCGACGCCGGGCTACGCAGGCATCTGCGCGAACGCGTCGCCGAGTCGTCCGCGATCGACCTCGCCTCCAACGACTACCTGGGCCTGCATCGCCACCCCGCCGTTGTCGAGGGTGCGATCGAGGCTGTCCGGCGCTGGGGTGCGGGCGCGACGGGTTCGCGACTGGTGACCGGAACGACCACCGAGCACGCGCTCCTGGAACTCGAGTTGGCCGAATTCGTCGGCGCCGAAACGGGATTGGTCTTCGCCACCGGCTATGCCGCCAATCTGGGCGTGGTCACCGCACTGGCCGGACGGGGCACCCTGGTCGTGTCCGACGCGGGCAGCCACGCCTCGCTGGTCGACGCGTGCAGACTCTCCCGCGCTCGGGTCGCGATCGCACCGCACCGCGATGTCGCCGCCGTCGAACGACTGCTCGCCGACCGGACCGAGGAGCGTGCGCTGGTTCTCACTGATTCGGTCTTCAGCGCCGACGGCGATCTCGCGCCACTGGCCGAATTGCACCGTGTCAGCCGAGCGAACGGTGCGGTTCTGATCGTCGACGAAGCGCACGGGCTCGGAGTGCGCGGCACCGGCGGCCGTGGGCTCGTGCACGAGATGGGCTTGGCCGGCGAACCCGACCTCGTCATCACCGCGACCCTGTCGAAGGCGTTCGCCGCCCAGGGCGGGGCAGTTCTGGCCGACGCCAGGATTCGCGCCCACCTCGTCGACGCCGCGCGCACCTTCATCTTCGATACCGGCCTCGCACCCGCCGCCGTCGGCGCGGCCCGTGCCGCGCTGGCCCTGCTCCGCGGTGACCCGTCGATGGCAAGCCGCGTCCTCGACCGGGCTGCCGACATCGCCCGCATCGCCGGAGTGCCCGAACCCGACTCCGCGGTGGTCTCGGTTGTTCTCGGCGAAGCCCAAGTCGCATTCGACGCCGCGCAGGCCTGCCGCGCGCGCGGCCTCGACGTCGGCTGCTTCCGCCCGCCCTCGGTCCCCGAAGGCACCTCACGGCTGCGCCTCACCGCCCGCGCCGACCTGACTTCCGCCGAACTCGAAACGATCGCCGAAGTCCTCGGCGATGTGCTCGCGTCGGCCCGCGGCAAGGAATCGGTGACGGCATGACCGTGCTGCTCATCAGTGGAACCTCGACCGACGTCGGCAAAACCGTCGTCACCGCGGCGCTGGCCGCCGCCGCGCAGGCCGCGGGTCGCACTGTCGCGGTGTGCAAACCCGCCCAGACCGGCATCGTCGTGGGCGAACCCGGCGATCTCGCCGAGATCACTCGCTTGAGCGGGGTGACCCGCACCCTCGAGCTCGCCAGGTACCCCGATCCGCTCGCCCCCGACACCGCCGCACGCCGCGCGGCCATGCCGCTACTGACGCTGAGCGACACCGTCGCCGCCCTGGACTCACTCGCCGACGCCGACCTGACGCTGGTCGAGGGCGCGGGCGGACTGCTGGTGCGGATGGGGGAATTCACCCTGCTCGATCTCGCACAGAAGATCGGCGCACCCGTGCTGGTCGTCGCGGCGGCCGGACTCGGCACCCTCAATCACAGCGAACTCACCACCCGCGCGCTCACCGCCGCAGGCGTCGCCTGTGCCGGCCTGGTCATCGGCTCCTGGCCGGCCGACCCGGACCTCGCCGCGCTGTGCAACCGAGACGACCTCCCGCGAGTCACCGAGACCCCGATAGTCGGCACGATTCCAGCAGGCGCGGGGCATTGGGATCGCCATCGCTTCACCGCGGCCGCACCGAGTTGGTTCACGGCCGGTCCATGGCATGGAAACCACCCTTGACCAGCCGATTTGACTTAGTGTTGGTCGGCACGTAACTTTATTCGAGTCAGAGCGACACGGACACCGACTCAGCCGCCCAGCGGCCGGGACACGAGGTAGTACGATGAGCGCCTGACTGATCATGTGTTCAGACCAACACGGTTCGGATTTGCGTTCGACCGGTTGTCTGAGCTAGGTTTGAACCCTTGCCTCACCGAAACCCCGACGACATGTTGTGGGTGGAAGTGTGTGCGTGTGTTCTTTGAGAACTCAATAGTGTGTCGATGAATGTCAGTGCCAATATTTATATTGGTTCCGGCCTTTCGTGTACCCCCCGGTCATGGAAGGTTGGACATTGAAAAACAACAACAGCGAATCTTTTTGCTGGTGTTTGGCTTGCTAGGTTTTCGGACTCTAGTTTAGATATTTCTGATTGACCCTTTCGGGGGTTGGTTAAGAGTCTTCAACGGAGAGTTTGATTCTG
>JACIXH010000066.1 GCA_014360565.1 Nocardia sp. | reverse complement strand
ATCATCCAGGGCCGCGGCAACACGCTGGCCTACGAACCCGACGCCGACCAGACGCGGCTGCTGGGTTACACCCGCTCCGACTGCACGCGAGCGATCGCAGCGCTCGTCGATGCGGTCGTGGCGGGGTCGCACTGAAACCGCCCCGATGTCGGCGCGCAATGGCTGCGGCGCAAGCGGCATTCGTGTCCACCGCACGGCCACAGGGGTTTTCGCGATGGTGTAGCGACTCGAGCGGTCTGCGCCCCTGATCATCCATCGACGTGAACCTTGTGGAACAGCCCACCCGAGGACTTGCTTCGGGTGGGCTCGCTGCCGAGGCAGCCACGGTGTTACCCGGCGGTCAGGCCCTTGGCGATGTGGGTGACCTGGATTTCGTTGCTGCCCGCGTAGATCATCAGCGACTTGGCGTCGCGGGCCAGCTGTTCGACCTTGTACTCGGCCATGTAACCGTTGCCGCCGAACAGTTGCACCGCTTCCATCGCCACCTCGGTGGCCGCGAGCGAGGAGTAGAGCTTCATCGCCGACGCCTCGGCGAGGGTCACCTTGTCGCCCGCGGCGGTGCGCTCGATGGCGTTGAACACCATGTTCTGCACGTTGATTCGCGCGATCTCCATCTCGGCCAGCTTGAGCTGGATGAGCTGGAACTGCGCGATCTCCTTGCCCCACAGCGTGCGGGACTTGGCGTAATCGACGCACAGGCGGTGACATTCGTTGATGATGCCGAGCGCCAGGGAGGCGATGCCGATGCGTTCGGCCGCGAAAGACTCTTTGGCACTGTCTTTTCCGTCGCCCTTGGCCGGGTTCTCGGTTTCGCCGAGCAACCGGTCGGGGGTGATGCGGACGTTCTCGAAGAACAGCTCGCCGGTGGGCGAGGAGTTCATGCCCATCTTCTTGAACGGGGGGCTCTGCGCGAAACCGGGCATGCCCTTGTCCAGCACGAAGGTCAGCACCTTGCGGTCGCGGCGGTCGGTACCGTCCTGTTCGTCGAGCTTGGCGTAGACCACGGTGACATCGGCGTACGGGCCGTTGGTGATGAACGTCTTGCGGCCGTTGAGGATGTAGTCCTCGCCGTCACGGCGGACGTAGGACTTCATGCCGCCGAACGCGTCGGAGCCCGAGTCGGGTTCGGTGATGGCCCAGGCGCCGACCTTCGCCATGGTGACGAGCTCGGGCAGCCAGCGCTTCTTCTGCGCCAGCGTGCCACGGCTGCGGATGGTGCCGACGGCGAGCCCGAGACTCACCCCCATGGAGGCCACCAGACCGAGGCTCACCCCGGCGAGCTCACTGTTGAGCACGACGCCCATACTGCCCGCGCCGCTGAAACCGCCGCCCGACTTACCGGTGCCGGTGGTGCCTGCTTCCTCGCGGGCGAGCGCCTTCTCGAGTCCTTCGCGGGCCATCTGGTCCAGCCCGAAGGTGGCGTACAACTTGCGGATGATGTCGAACGGCGGCAGCGCGCCGCTCTCCAGCTGGTCGACGTGCGGGGTGACCTCCTTGGCGATGAAGCCGCGCAGAGCGTCGCGGAACATCAGGTCTTCGTCTGACCACTGGTACATATCTGAACTCCCGAGGAATCGGCGGTACTTTCCCTCAAATATAGAACAGGTTCTAGTTTGATGAGACGAAGGTGCGGGTGATGACCGGGGCGACGAACTCTTCGAGCATCGCGCGTTCGTCGGCGGCGTCGCGGCCGGGAGCCGCCAGCAGCGAAACGATGACGCGGGTGAGCCAGCGGGCCAGGCGGCTCCGCTGCGGGTCGGTCAGGTCCGTGGGAGCGAAGATGGTCGCGGCCAGCGATTCGATGACGTCGGAGTCCTGGCTGATCCGACCGGCCGTGCCGGAGTCGGCGGGGCGGAACCAGGCGATCAGCAGCGGGTTGGCGCGGACCTCCTCGACCGCGCCGAGCATCGCGGCGATGATCCGCTCCCCCGGGTCGGCGATATCGCGGAACCGCTCGTTCAGCTGCGCGACGATGCGGCGGGTCTCGCGGTGCACGAACGCCAGTCGCACAGCCTGCCGGTTGTCGAAGTAGCGGTAGAGCGTGGCCCGGGAGCAGCCGGCGGCCTTGGCGATATCGGCCATGCCGACCGCGGCCACCCCGTGTTCGGCGAACAGCTCGGCCGCCGCGTCGATGATGCGTTCGGCGGCCAGGTCCGCCCGATCGGCGGCCAGCCAGTCACCGCTCATGCCGAACCCTGCGGGCGAAACGGCACCGAGACGGGCCAGCGCACGTAGTTGCCCTGCGACCACTGCACCGCGTCGAGGTCGACGGTGAAATCCGGGCAGCGGGAAAGCAGTTCCTCCAGCGCGACTCTCGCCTGCATGCGGGCGGCAGCCGCACCGAGACAGTGGTGGTGTCCGTGGCTGAAGCTGAGGATGCGCTTGGGATTGCGGCGGACATCGAGTTCTGCCGCGGTGGGCCCGAACTCGCGTTCGTCACGGTTGGCGGAGCCGTAGAGCAGCAGGACGCGCCGCCCTGCCGGGATGGTGGTGTCGTGCAGTTCGACGTCGCGGGTGGTGGTGCGGGCCAGCCCCTGCACCGGGGAGGTCATCCGGAGGAACTCCTCGATGGAGTCCGGGATCAGGGACGGGTCTTCGGCGAGCAGCCTGCGCTGGTCGGGATGGGCGGTGAGCAGTTGCACCGCGCCGCCCAGATTGCCGGTGGTGGTGTCGTTGCCGCCGGTGATCATCGTGAACGCGAAGCCGAGAATCGCGATCAGGCCGTCGTTGTCGCCCTCGTCGCCCAGGCCGGAGGCCAGCAGGTGCGAGATGGTGTCGTCGCCCGGTTCCACCCGGCGCCGGGCGATCAGTTCGGTGAAGTAGCCGACCAGTTCGCCGACGGCGGTGAACGCGTTCTGGTCGCCTGCCGCCAGCCCGGCGCCCGCCACGGCGCCACCGACGATGTTCTCGGTCCACTCGTCGAACTTGCCGTGGTCGTGTTCGGGTACACCGAGATAATGCGCGACCACCATGGTGGGCAGCGGTTTGAACAGGTCGGTGACGATATCGCCGCCACCCGCCGCGCGCAGCCGCTCGATGCGTTCGACGACGAAGGCGCGCACCGCCGGCTCGACCGAATTCACCTGACGTGGCGTGAATCCCGGCGCCACCCGACGACGGAAATCGGTGTGCTCCGGGGGATCCATGAAGACGAACGGCTTGACGCCGCCGAACCCGGCAGCAGCGAGATCGACATAGTCGACGGTCAGGCCCGAGGCCGAGGAGAAGGTCTCGGCATCACGAGCGGCCGCCCACACATCGGGGTGCCGGGACAGTACGTAGAAGTCGTTGGATTCCTGACCGGCAGGGATCACCCGGTGGACCGGATCATGCTCGCGCAGTGCGGAATACATGGACCAGGGATCGCGCCAGGTGTCTCCGGAGCGAAGTTCGAACCGCACCGAATGAGACGTCGTTGTGCTCATGACTCCATGATGAGACATATGCACTGATATGTCCAGCCTTGTCTTCCGATGCCGCGTCTCTTCTCGTGATAGCCGCAGGTCCAACGCTTGCGCGCTACCGTGGACTGATGAGCAGTCGACAAGTGTCCGGTGGCGTGGTGCACGAGTTGCCGGCCGATCTGCGTTCGGCCCTGCTCGCGAACTCGGTGGCACACACTGCCTGGGAGGACATCACCCCACTGGCCCGCAACGAGTTCATCTGCTGGGTCGAGGACGCGAAGCAGAACGCCACCCGCGAACGGCGGATTCGGCGCACACAGGAGGAGCTCGAAGAAGGTCAGCGACGGCCGTGCTGCTGGCCCGGCTGCAAGCATCGCGAGCGCACCGGCAGCTGAGCCGGGAGGATTGCGGGAAACCGACCGCCATAGGTCGCGCTGCGCGCGCAAGCCGATTGGGCGGCGGCTGCCGATCTGTGATCGACCGGGGTCAGGCGGCGTTCACGATCGACATGGCGATACCGTCGAGGATGTCGTGTTCGCTGACGATGAGTTCGGAAACTCCCGCGCGGCTCGCCAATTCGTCGGCAAGCACTTCGGTGATCACGGCGCCGCCGCCGATCACGTCGACGCGGCCGGGGTGCATCGGGCCAAGGGCAGCGCGTTCGTCGTGATTCATGCCGATCAGGCGGTCGCAGACCTGGTGGACCTCGGCCAGGCTGAGGCGGGTGAGATGCACTCGCGCGGCATCGTATTCGGGCAGGTCGAGGGCGACGGCGGTGATCGTGGTCATCGTGCCTGCCACACCGACCCAGGTATGGACCTTGTCGACCGGCACCTTCGCGAACGCCTCGTCGAGTTTCTGCTGGGCGAATTCTCTTGCGGCAGCGACCTGTTCGGCTGTCGGCGGGTTTCCCGCCAGGCAGCGTTCGGTGATCCTGACACAGCCGATATCCGCGGAATAGGCTGCCTGAACGCCGTTTTCGTCACCGACGACCAGCTCGGTCGAGCCGCCGCCGAGGTCGACCACGACGAAAGGCCCTGCATCAGCGGACAATTCACCGACAGCGCCGGCGAAGGAAAGCCTGGCTTCTTCGTCGCCGGTGATCACCTCGGCGACAGCGCCCGGCACAGCGCGGCCGAGCTCGGTGCGGGTCATCGAGAAGAAGTCGTCACGATTGGCGGCGTCGCGGGTGGCGGAGGTGGCGACCATGCGGACGCGCGAAACACCGTGGGTGACCATCAGATCGACGTAATCGGCCAACGCCAGACGCGTGCGTTCGATGGCTTCGGGTGCGAGTCGCCCGGTGGCGTCCACACCCTGACCGAGACGCACGATGCGCATCTCCCGATGCACATCGGCGAGGCCGAGGTCGGCGCCGACCTCGGCGATCAGCAGACGGATCGAGTTGGTACCGCAGTCGACTGCGGCGATGCGCTCACTCATGGTGTCCTCCGGAGGTCTCGACCCGCGCACGGGCGGTGACCGCGATTATGCCTGTTCGCCGGGGGCGGCGGGCCAGTCGGCGGGGATTGCGGTGCCACGGAATCCGGCAGCGGCGGCCAGGGCGACGGCCTCGTCACCGAGCGGATTGACCCCGGGGCCCTTGGCCAGGGAGTGCGCGATCAGCACGTGCAGGCACTTGACCCGGTCGGGCATGCCGCCGCCGGTGAAATCGGTGTCCAGAGATTCGATTTCGTTGCGCTCGGCCAGGTAGCTCTCGTGGGCGCGGCGGTAGGCGGCGGCCAGCTCGGGGTCGGTCGCGAGCCGTTCGGTCATCTCGCGCATCACCCCGGCCGACTCCTGCCTGCTCGCCTCGGCGGTGAGCCGCGGGTCGGTCAGGTAGTAGAGCGTGGGGAACGGAGTGCCGTCGGGCAGGCGCGGCGCGGTCTTCACCACGGCGGGCAGACCGTCGGGCGTGCGGTAGGCGACGGCGAGCACACCGCGAGGCTCGCGGCCCAACTGCTTCGCGATGATCTCGAGGTCTTGCTCGTTCGGTGTCGTCACCGTGGTCCTTCCGGGGCTGGTTCGGAGATGCTGCGCCACAGGTCGGTGTACCAGGGGTCGGGCGCCGCTGTTCGGGTGCTCATCGGCGGCGGCGCCGGTGCTTCGATGCCGGGAATCTGCACGATGTAGGGAGTTTCGCCGGGCATCACCAGGCGCAGGCGGTCGCGCGCCTCGGAACGGATGTAGGCCGGATCTTGTTGTTGCGCACGGCGATCGCGCAAGCCGGCCAGGTCGGCTTCGAGTTCGGTCCGCTGTTTGGCCAGAGCCACCGCTTCGGCGCGCTGGCTGAAGTAGGTGCGCGTGGGCACCGCCAAGGTCAGCGCGAGGCCGCACAGCACCGCCGCCAGGATCACCGCTTTACCGGTCGAGAGACCGAGGATGGTGTGTTCGCTGCGTTCGAGCTTGCCGCTGGACTTGCGCGCGGTGGCCGAATCCGGACGGCGGCGCGTGGGCCGCTTGGCCGCGGTGGGGCGGCCCGGGGTGTCGAGACTGGGGCGCGAGCGCGCGGCCCGCGACGTGCGCCTGTCGCCTCGTCCACCCGGACTGGTTCCACGCGCACGTCGCTCGGTCATTCGCTACCGCCCCTGTACAGCCTTCAGAATTCGCCGGTGAAACGCGGGAAGGCCACGTCACCCGCGTACCGTGCCGAATCACCGAGGGCGTCCTCGATGCGCAGCAGCTGGTTGTACTTGGCGACCCGCTCCGAACGCGCGGGCGCGCCGGTCTTGATCTGTCCCGAACCGACGGCGACCGCGAGGTCGGCGATGGTGGTGTCCTCGGTCTCGCCCGAACGGTGCGACATCATGGTCTTGTAACCGTTGCGGTGCGCCAGCTCGACAGCGTCGAGGGTCTCGGTGAGCGTGCCGATCTGGTTGACCTTCACCAGCAGCGCGTTGGCCGCGCCCTTGGCGATGCCCTCTTCGAGGCGCTCGGGGTTGGTGACGAACAGGTCGTCGCCCACCAGCTGCACCTTGTCACCGATGGCATCGGTCAGCGCGACCCAGCCGTCCCAGTCGTCTTCCGACAGCGGATCTTCGATGGAGACCAGCGGGTACTTGGTGAGCAGGTCCGCGTAGAAGTCGCCCATCTCGGCGGCGGTGCGGATCTTGCCCTCGAACTTGTAACCCTCACCCTCGGTGTGGAATTCGGTGGCAGCCACGTCGAGAGCCAGCGCGATATCGGTGCCGAGCTTGTAGCCGGCGCGCTCGATGGCGACGCTGATCAGGTCGAGGGCTTCCACGGTGCCCGCGACGTCGGGAGCGAAGCCGCCCTCGTCACCGAGGCCGGTGGCCAGTCCCTTTTCCTTCAGCACGGCCTTGAGCGTGTGGTACACCTCGGTGCCCCAGCGCAGTGCCTCACGGAAGGTCGGTGCGCCGATCGGGGCGATCATGAATTCCTGGACGTCCACGCCGGTGTCGGCATGCGCGCCACCGTTGAGGATGTTCATCATCGGCACCGGCAGCACGTGTGCGTTCGGGCCACCCAGGTAGCGGAACAGCTCGAGACCCGAGGACTCGGCCGCACCACGTGCCACGGCCAGCGACACACCCAGCAGGGCGTTCGCGCCGAGGCGGGACTTGTCGGGGGTGCCGTCCAGGTCCAGCAGGGCCTGATCGACGGTGCGCTGCTCCACGGCATCGAGGCCGATGATGGCGGGCGCGATCTCGTCGAGGACGCCCTCGACAGCCTTGGTCACACCTTTGCCGCCGTAGCGGTCGCCGCCGTCACGCAGCTCGACGGCCTCGTGCTCGCCGGTGGACGCACCGGAAGGTACGTCTGCCCTGGTCAGGGTGCCGTCGTCGAGGGCGATCTCGACCTCGACGGTGGGATTGCCGCGCGAATCCAGAATCTCGCGAGCTCCGACCTGTTCGATAATGGCCACGAAAACTGCTCCTTACGACGGAAAGGCACGGTAGGTATCACGGGAAGGGCCGTGCGGTGCCGAGCCTATCGTCTCGGGCGAGTGTGGAGTAACCGGCACTCCGGGCCTGCGGCGGACGAGGCGAACTACACACGGCGGCCGATGCTGTATATCGCGGCGCGATCGCGCACCACACGCATGTATTTGTTCGACTGGTTGTAGGCGAACAAGGCGCGCTGCCAGCCGTCGGCCGAGGTCAGGTCGCCGCCACGGGTGCACAGGTAGCGGGCGGCGGTGAGCGCGGCGTCGTCGATGTTCTGCGGATCGGCCACACCGTCGCCGTTGGCGTCGACCCCCCAGCGCTTCCAGGTCTCGGGGATGAACTGCAACGGGCCGACCGCACGGTCGTAGGTGGTGTCGCCGTCGAGGCTGCCGCCGTCGGTGTCGCGGATGTCGGCGTTGTCGTTGGTGCCGTCCAGGGCCACGCCGATGATCGCAGGCCGCACCACGCCGTCGGCATCGATGCCCGCACCCCGGTGAGTGCCGTGCCCGCTCTCCACACTCGCGATACCCGCGAGGGTGGTCCAGGCGATCCCGCACGCGGGCTTCGACCTCGCCAGCACGGCGGCGGCGTACCCGTATGCCTCGAGCGCCACGGGTTCGATGCCGACCGCGCCGGACTGCTCGTCGGCCCAGCCACGTAACTGCTCGGACGCACGCCCCGGTGCGTCGACATCGATCACCGGCAGGGGCACCCCGGGCCCCGGCGGCATGTCGTCGGGGATCGACGCGAGCGAACTGCACCCGGCGAGTAGGGCACTGATCGCTACGGCGGCGAGCACGCCGACTTTCTGCACTGTCACCTGCTCAATCATCCAGACGCACCGCGCTTTGTGCACATCTCACAGGGACTTCTTAGTTCCGCCTCTCCGGGCCTCTAGCCGGACTCAGGAGGTTGTGCTGCTGCGTCGGCGGCCAGACTCGGGCGGAGACAGGGTTTGCCCGTACCCGGTGAGTTACCCATGTACCAGCGAAATCAGGGGGACCGGGCCTCCCGGCCCCGACCGCGATCCCTGGGCGGATCCAGGGATTCGTACGGCTGCGGCGGCGGCCAGACCCAGGAGTTCGCAGGGCCGCGGCGGCGGTCTAACGCAGACCGGACACGCGATTGCCTGTGGCCGGCGGATTGGCCGTGTACGCGCGAAATCAGGGGGGCGCGGTAGTGGCCCGGCGCGGGGGTGGGGTCAGCCGAGTAGGGCGGCGGTGGCTTGGTGGGTGGGGGTGGTGAGAACTGTTGTCGGGGTGCCTGATTCGACTATGCGGCCCTGGTCGAGGACCAGGAGGTCGGTGCAGTGGCCGCGGACCAGGGTCATGTCGTGGCTGATCAGGATGATCGCGGTGGCTCGGTCGGCGCGGACGCGGTCGAGCAGGGACATGATGGCGGCCGCGGTTTCGGTGTCGAGGGCGGTGGTGATCTCGTCGCAGATCAGCACCGCCGGGTCGGCGGCGAGGGCGCGGGCCAGGGCTACCCGTTGGCGTTGGCCGCCGGAGAGCTGGTGCGGGCGGCGGGCCGCGAGGTCGACGGGGAGGTCGACGGCGGTGAGCAGGGCGCGCACGCGAGTCGGGATCTCGCGCTTGGGTACCCGCGCGATCCGGCGCAGTGGACGGGCCAATGCCTGCTCGACGGTACGGCGCGGATTCAACGCCGCACGGGGGTTCTGAGTGACGAGTTGAATCCCCCTGGCACCAGGTGTGATGCGGCGATGGCGACCCAGCGGCACTGTCCTGCCGAGCACTTCCAGCGAACCGGCGGCATCGGTGTGCACACCCGCGATCACCCGCGCAAGGGTGGTCTTTCCCGCGCCGGAAGGCCCGACTACAGCGAGGGCGGCACCTGCGGGCACGCTGAACGCGATGTCCTCCAGCACTCGGTGACCGCCCGCATGGGCGTTGATCCCGCTGGCGAGCACGGCGATCGCACCCGAGTGCCCATTGGTCTGTGCTTCGCCCACTGAGTGAGCCACCGCACCCGCATGGCCGGTCTGCCGCCCGTCGAGCGGGGACGCCTCGCCGTCGCCGGTCTGCCGCCCGTGGAGCGCAGGCGCCTCGTCGACGCCGGTGTCCCCCGCCGCAACCGGCGGTTCCGGCAGCGGACGGTGATCCGCCGCGGAATCAGTCACCGCAGCGGCGACGTCGACCGGTGATCGACGCGGAGGCCGGAGTTCGATCACGGTGTCGGCGATCGCGGTGATCGCCTCGGTGTCGTGGCCGGAGAGCAGGACAGCGGTGGAGTTCTGGGCGGCGAGAGTGGAGATCAATCCGGCTATTTCCGTGCGGAGGCTGCCGTGGAGGCCTGCCAGCGGTTCGTCGAGAACGAGAACCCGGGGGCGGCGAAGAATGGCACGGGCCAGGGCTACTCGGCGTTGCTGGCCACCGGAGAGGCGGGCGCAGCGGCGGCGGAGGTGGGTGTGGTCCAGACCTACCTGTGCGAGGACAGCCAGATGGTCGGCCTCGGAGGTACCGGGCGCGGCATCGGCCAGGACTGCGCGGACGCGAAGCAGCGGATTGAGTTCGGAGCCGGGATCCTGGCCGACATAGGCGATCTGTTCGCGGCGAAACCTGCGCAGTGCGTCGGCGTCGAGCGCGAACACGTCGTGTCCGGCCACAACCACCGCGCCCGCTCGACGAGCACCGGCAGGCAGATGCCCGAGCAGCGCGCGCATCGCCGTCGACTTCCCCGCGCCCGACGCTCCGGTGAGCGCGGTGACCGTCCCCGATTTCAGCCGAAACGACAACGGCGCCAGCAACACAGCCCCACCGCCGGTGACAACGCTGAGCCCGTCCACCACCGCCGCATCGCTGGAACCCACCACTTGGATCCCACATCCGCCCGTCTGCGCGGCGTCGACCGCGCCGGATGCGGATTTCGGGGCGTGCCGGTTCCTCGGGCCACTGGTCACCACCATGTTCACCCCGACCGCCACGATGGCGATGGCGGCGCTCGGGGCCAGCACCGCCCAGGGGTTCAACAGGAGCCCGGAGGCATTGTCGCGGACCATGATCGCCCAGTTGCCGGGGCCGAGGGCGGAGACACCGAGGAAGGCGATGGTGCTGACCAGGTAGATGGCGACCACGAAGCGCAGGCCGAGTTGGGTGGTGAGCACGGCGCGCAGGTTGGGCAGGATCTCGCGGAAAACCAGGTGGGACAGGGACTCACCGCTGGCCACGGCCGCTTCGACATAGCCGGAGGCGGCGATGCTCGCGGCGGAGGCGGCGAAGATTCTGGCGCAGTAGGGAACACCGAAGATCAGCGACACCACGATCAACGCGGTGACACCGCCCTGTGGCCACGCCGTGAGCACGAGCAGAATGCCGAGGACGGCGGGCAACAGGATGACCAGGTCACCGCAGAGTTCGATGAGCTTGCCCGCGCGCGGTCGCACCGCCGCGACGGCGCCGAGCACGGCCGACAGCAGCGTCACCATCACCGCGATCACGGCCGAGACCGCCAGCAGATGGGTGCCGCCGGTGAGCAGATGACTGAGCACATCCCGGCCGAGCCGGTCGGTACCGAGCAACGCACCATCGCCGGGCTGCGCGAACGGCATCCCGACAGCCTGCTCCACCGGATAGGGCGCGAAGAGCGGCCCAGCCACCGCGAGCAGCACGACCAGCCCCACCCCCGCCCCTACCGAGTACCGCCACCATCGCGCGCCGCGGCCTGCCACGCGAGCACCCTGGCTCACGGCAGATCCAGGCACCGAAGCCGGATCTGTCGAGGGCGAATCCTGCGGCACTACTCGACCTCCCGAAGTGGGCACCTTCATCGCGCGCTCCTCGTCGCCCACGCCCGCACGAGGTCGGCGACAGCGAGCAGCACCATGATCACGATCGCGGTCAGCGCGACCACCGCGGCGACCCCGGTGGCGTCCCGGTCGGCGACGGAGCCGGCGAGCACAGCGCCGACGCCGGGATAGTTGAACAGCGTCTCGACCACCAGCGCACCGCCGAACAGCATGCCGACAGAGGTGGCGTATCCGGCGACGATGGTCGGCGCGGCGAACGGCAGCATGTGCCGGAGCAGAATCTTGCGAGTCGCGAGCCCTTCCAGCACAGCACTTTCCACATGCGGGGCGGCAGCGACATCGAGCAGTGCCGAGCGCACGACCCTGGCGTTCCAGCCGATCTGTGGAATCGCCAACGCCAGCACCGGCAGCACGAACATTTCCGGACCGACGGGAAACCCCGAGCGGCCCGTGATGGTGACGGCCGGGAGCCAGCCGGTGGCCAGGGAGAACACCAGGATCAGCAGGGTCCCGCCGACGAATTCGGGCACGGCGACCGCCACTGTGCTCACCGGTTGCAGCATGCGCGATCCGAGCGCCGTCGGTCGCATCGCCCACCAGCAGCCCAGCGCCAAGGACAACGCGATGGTCAGCAGCAACGCGATCCCACCGAGCAACAGCGTCTGCGGGAATTTGTCGGCCAGCAGGGCGCTGATCGAGTTGCCGCGCGCGGTCTGCCCGAAATCCCCGGTGAACACCCCGGCGATCCAGTCGAGGAATTGCACCGGCAGCGCGCGATCCAGGCCGAGCTCGTGTTCTTTCGCCGCGAGCTCGGCCGGCCCCGCGTCCCTGCCGAGCGCCGAACGAGCGGCGTTTCCCGGCAGCAGATCCACCGCGACGAACACGATGGCCAGCAATGTCACCAGGAGCGCGATTCGCCGCAGGATCGGCAGGGCAAGGGTTTTCATCGCATTCACGCCAGCCAGGCGCGTTCCAGTTGAACGCGCGCGAAGCCGCCGAGCGTCGGCAGATCACGCACCGTCGAAGCGGCGATGTCGACTCCGTCGGCCATGCCCCACACCAGATAGCCGCCGCGCTCGAACTCGATGCGCTGTAGCTCGCGCACCGCGCGCGTGTACTCGTCGCCGGAGGTCGCGAGGGCCAACGCGTCGGCGGCGTCGAATTCGGTGTCCCGGAACGCGGTTTCGTTGCGGTTGGAGCCCGAGGTCATCAGCTTGTCGGCCAGGAACAGCACCGAGTCGTTGGTTCCCCACGACACCGTGTAGAGCGGCGCGTTGAGCCAGGTCTGGTCGTAGAACGCGGCCGATTCCGTCACCTGCACGTCGAGGCGTACGCCGATCTCGGCGAGCTGGGTGGCGATCACCTTCGCCGATTCGACCTCGCCGGCCACTTCCGCCTTCGTCACGAACGGGTAGCTACGCCCGGTGTCGAACCCGGCTTCGCGCAGCAGGGTCTTCGCCCGCTCGACATCGCGTTCACGGCGCAGCGTGGTGTCGTAGAGCGGGTCGGCGGTGCCGAGCACATCGGCGGCCACGGTGCCGTAGCCGGAGTGCACCTGGTTGACCAACGCGGTCCGGTCCACGCCAAGGCGCAGCGCCGAACGCACCCTGGCATCGGCGAACGGACCGTCGGCGGCCCGCATGGCCACGCCGAGCATGGTGTCGTTCGCGCGCCGGATGACCTGCAGGTCACCGCGCCCGGCGGCGGTGCGCCCGGCGATCGCGCCCACATTGGAGGCGAGGTCGATCTGCCCGCCCAGCGCCGCGTTGCCCAGGGCGGTGACGCTGTCGAACATCGTCACCTCGATGGCGTCGAGCAGCGGCGGCGTGCCGTGCCAGCGCTCGTTGCGCACCAGCCTGGCATTGCCGCCCTGGTAGGACTCGAGCCGGAACGGGCCGGTGCCGATCGCGGCGGCGAAGTCGGTGGTGTCGCGCGGCACGGTGAAGGTCATCAACCGAAGCAGCAGTGGGAGTTGGGTATTGGGCTCGGGCATGGTGAACACGACGCGGTTGGCGCCGTCGGCGACGATATCGCTCTCGGCCACCGGCATCTTCGACGCACCGCCGACCGAGCGCAGCCGCCGCATCGACCAGACGACGTCGTCGGCGGTCACCGGCGCGCCGTTGTGGAAGGTTGCACCGTCGGCGATGGTGAAGGTCCAGCGACGGTGGTCGGCGCTGGGCTCCCAGCGGGAGGCCAGGCGCGCAGCGACGGTCGGGTCGGCGCCGGGCACGGTGAGCGCGTCGTAGACGAGCGAGGTGATCAGGAAGTCGCTGTCGTTGCTGAGATTGGCGTGCGGATCTCGTTCGCTACGAGCGGCAGTACCGAGCGCACCGACGCGCAGTGTGCCGCCGCGTTGCGCGGTGGCGGACCGATCATCGCTGGTGCACGCCGCCGCCAGTAGTAGTGCGGTGACGCCGACGCCGGACTGAAAGAGCTGCCTGCGAGTGAAACCCATCGTTTTCCTCCTCGAACCGCGCGCGCCGAGACCCCTTTTCCCGACACCGCAAACTATGCGAGGCTAGCCTAAAATCAGCAGGAAGTGGGGAGCTTCACATCGACCGTCACCGAACCGCAGCGGCCCGCGACACCCCGGCCAGCCCACAAAGCCGCTGTTCAGGTAGAACAGCTACGTTATATGGATCGGCTATTTCCCTCGCCGACACCTTAGGTAAGTCTTGCCTAAACAGATGGCAGGCACTACCTTCGCACATCGAGCCTGAAGATCACCCGCGTTCGACTGATGCGAAGAAGGGAAACCGGTGAAAAGCGTTCTCTCCGAACGTATGACGATTCACCAGCACGACATCGAATACCGCGAGCTCGATCCCGGGGCCGCTACGGCACTCCGATCGCTCGCGGCCGACATTCATCACCGATTGGGTGATGCACTGCACACACCCACCCTGCACGACCCCGCGCTGATCGCCCAGATCACCGAGCGCGCCGGCGAACTGCCCGACAGCGCGCGCCACGCCGTTCGCCCGCCCGCCACGGCGGCGGGCGCGACCGTGGTCCGGGGGTTACCCGTCCACGATGCCGATTTCGGCCCGACGCCCGCCGACTGGCAGTGCGCGGCCGAGGACGCCCACCACGGCTCGCTCGAACTCGATATCGCGCTGCTGCTGCTCGCCCGGTGTGCCGGGGAACCTTTCGGCTGGCAGGGACAGCAGAACGGCAGGCTGGTCAACAATATCGTGCCCGCCGCGGGCCACGAAGACGAGCAGTCGGGTGCGAGCAGTTCCGTATTGCTCAGCCCACACACCGAGGACGCCTTCCACGCTCAGCGCGCGAACCTGCTGATGCTGATCTGCCTGCGCAATCCCGACCGGGTCGCCACCACGGTCTCCTCGGTACGACAGGTACGCCTGAGCGACGACGATCTGCGCACGCTCACCACCGCGACCCTGCCGATCCTGCCCGATGTCTCCTACGGCACCGGCTTCGATCAGCTCGCACCGTTGCCGACGCTGTGGCTCGACGAAAATGGCTGCACCACAGCACGTTACGATCCGGCGTACACACCACTCGGCGATGCGGACGCGAGCTTTCGCACCGCCTACGCCAGGCTCACCGCCGAACTCGCCAGGGTCAGTCACGCCCCAGCGCTGGCCCCAGGGGAGATCCTGCTGGTGGACAACGATGTCGCCGTGCACGGACGCGTTCCGTTCCGCGCGCGCTACGACGGCACCGACCGCTGGCTCAAACGCGTCAATATCCGGCTGCCCGAACGTCGCCGCCGCGCGCAGGAGTCGTCCGAGAATGGGTATGGCCAACAGGTGGTCTCGCCGTTCCGGGCGGCCGCTGATCGGACAGCAGAGCGGGGCATTGCAGATGAACGAGGATCCGTTGAACAACCGTGACCGCGGCATCGGGCTGCGGGTACTTTCCCGCAGCGACCTGGCCGACGTACCGATCACCCCCGCCGAGGTGGTCCGCGCTGTCGAGGAGGCCTATCTCGCCTTCGCGGCGGGCGAATCCGACAACCCACGCAAGCTGAGCGTCGCCGACCCCGGCGGCTCGTCGGTGTCCTACGCCATGCTCGGCCGGGACGGGCGGCGGCGGGTGGTGGCCATGAAGACCTCCTACAAATTCGATCCCGGCCACGACCGCAGCACCAAGCGCTATTACACGACCATCACCCTCTACGACGACACCACCGGCGCCCCCATCGCGATGATGGACTGCGCGCGCGTCGGTGCGTTGCGCACACCCGCCGTCTCGGCGCTGTTGGTGCGCGAGACGGTGCGGCGCGGGGCGGAGAGCGTCTTGCTCATCGGCACCGGCACGCAGGGGCGTAATGCCTTGCCGCACTTGCTCGCCGCGAACCCGCAATTGCGCAAGCTGATGGTGTACGGCACGCATCCGGAGGGGCTCGCCGCGGTGCACTCGCACCTGGCCGCCGCGGCTCCGCACGCACTGCTCGACGTCGTCGACGACCCGTACGCGGCGGCAGCGTCGGCCGACGTCGTGCTGGCCACCGCCGGGCCCGGCACCGAGGTCGCGCTCGAATCCTCGCATCTGGCACCGGGTTCGGTGGCGGTGCTGGTCGGCTACGGGCTGGCGCCGTCGACACTGGTCGACGCCGATCGGGTCGTCGCCACGAGCGCGGCGCAGATGGCACTGACGGGCACCGACATGGCCGGACCCGACGGCACCCTGCGTTCGGTGGATGCCGAACTGCCGCAGGTACTCACCCGCGCCGCCCTCGCGCGGCGCGGCGAGGACGAGAAGATCTTCGTCTACAACAGCGGACTGGTACTCACCGATATCGCCGTCGCGCATGCGCTCGCCGCCAGGGCGATCGCAGAGGGGCGCGGCACGGAGGTGCCGTTGTGGGACTGACGGGCGCGCAGGGCGAGGCGGAGGCGGACAGCGGCCACCGCACCGAGCGCCGATCGGACGAACGGTTGCCGCCGGGCCCGCCGCACATCGAGGACTGCGTCGACCGCGCGCTGGACGCGGCGGCCGTGCAGCGGCCGAGTCACTGCGCACCGCCGATGCCCGCCGTCATCGATGCCGTGGAGCAGCGGTTGCTGGCCGAGCCCTTGCTCCTCGGCGACATCGCCGAGGCGGTCGGCGGGCCCTTTCACGTGCTGTTTCCCGAGCGGGTCTCGGTGAATATCAGGGCCTTTCAGACTTCGTTCACCCAGGCGGGCGTCGACGGGTTCGTGTACTTCGGCAAGAAGGCGAACAAGGCGGCGTGTGTGGCTCGGGCATGCGCGGACAACGGCGCGGGCATCGATGTCGCCAGCACCGGCGAGTTGATCGCCGCGATGGCCCAGGGGGTGCGCGGCGAGGATCTGATGGTGACCGGGCCTGCGAAGTCCGACGAGTTGCTGTGGCTGGCGGCCCGGCATCGAGCACTGATCGCGATCGACGCACTCGATGAACTCGACCGGCTCATCGCGCTCGAACTGCCGGTGCGAGTGCTGTTTCGGGTGCTGCCCGAAGGTTCGACGAGTCGATTCGGGCTCGATCGCATGGAACTCGAGCAGGCGATCCAGACCGTGCGCGCACCGATCACGCTGTCGGGCTTCAGTTTCCACCTGTCCGGCTACGACCCCGTCGCTCGCTCCGAGCAAGCGGCGGCGTTGCTCGGGCACTGCAGGCGCGCGCGGGCCAACGGGCATCCGGCGGACACGATCTCGATCGGCGGCGGCTTCGGAGTCGATTATCTCGATGCCGCGTCGTGGGCGGAATTCCAGGCATCTCTCAGTGACGACTGGTTCCACACGAACCCGCCCGGCGACTACTACCCCTATCATTTCCCGGTGCCCGGCGCGGCCATGCTCGATGCCATCCTCGCCCACCACGATCTGGCCGCGCTGTTGCGCGACAACGGCATACGGCTGGCTGTCGAGCCCGGCCGTGCGTTGCTCGACCGGGCGGGCAGCTCCGTCTTCCGGGTCCAAGGCGTGAAAACCCGGACCACGCAAGGCAACCCGTACGACATCCTCACCGTCGACGGCACCAGCCTCAGCCTGTCCGAACAGTGGTTCGACAGTGAATATCTCCCCGATCCCGTGCTGTGGCCGCACACCCCCGGCCGCCTCACTCCCACCTGCGTCGGCGCCACCACCTGCCTGGAGTCCGACCTGCTGAGCCGACGGCGAATCCCGCTCCCCCGCCGCGCGCGCACCGGCGACCTGCTCGTCTACCCGAACACCGCCGGGTATCAGATGGATTCCAACGAGTCCGGATTCCACGACCTCCCACTCCCGCCGAAAGTCGTGCTCGGCTCAGCGCACGACCGTCTGCGCTGGACCCTGGACGCCACTGCCCGCTGATCCACTGCGCCCTGTGTCACCACGCCGCGCACCACATCCGATGGAGGAATACCCATGGCTCTCGTCAGGCGCGTGACGGATCTGATCGGCCGCACCCCCCTGTTCGAACTCGCCGTCACCGATAGCGGCACCCGGCTGCTGCTCAAGCTCGAACAGTTCAATCCCACCGGCGCCGCCAAGATCAGAATGGCCCGTTCGATGGTGCTCGATGCCGAGCGGCGGGGTTTGCTGCGCGATGGCGGGCATATCATCGAGTCGACGTCCGGCAACACCGGACTCGGCTTGGCGGTGGTCGCGGCCGAACGCGGCTATCGATTCACCGCCGTGGTCGACAACCACGCCTGTAAGGACAAGTTGCGCGCGATGCGAGCCATGGGCACCGACCTGGTGTTCGTCGCCGACGACGGAAGCGACGAACTGGCTACCTCGGCGCGAGAGGATCTCGCCGAGGCGATGGCGGCCGCCCGCGACGACGCGTACTTCACCGAACAGCACAACAACGACGCCAACGCCGTCGGCTACTACGCCGTCGCCGAGGAATTACTCGCCGAGGTCGAGCGGGTCGACATCCTGCTCTCGGCGGTCGGCACCGGCGGTTCACTGTTCGGAACCGCCACCCGCCTGCGCGAGCTCGGCGCGCCTGCCCGGGTGATCGGCGTCGAACCGGTCGGGTCCATCGCTTTCGGCGGCGACGGCGGTCCGTACTGGCAGTCGGGCACCGGTACCCCGCCCGGCGCGACCATCGGCACGGCCGTCGACTACGCGCTGCTCGACGAGGGCGTGAAGGTCAGCGATGTCGACGCGTTCGCCACCGCACGGGCTGTCGCCCGGACACACGGTCTGTTGATCGGTGGTTCGGCGGGCGGTTCGGTGCACAATGCCTTGGCGCGGCTCGAGGAGTTCCCGGCCGGGTCGACCGTGGTGACCATCGTGTGTGACGGCGGCGAGAAATATCTCGACACCGTGTTCGACGACGACTGGATGAGCGCGCGTGAGCTGCTCGACGCCGATGCCGAGGCCGCGGTGACCACCCTGCTGCACCGGTATTCGCCGGTGCGAGACGACGAACTGATGGAGGTCAGGTGAGCGCGACCACGCGCCACGCAAGCTGCCCCGGAGCGAGCCGCGACGCCCGCCGCCGGTGGCCCGGCCATGGAGCGACCGGGTGAGCAGGACACATGCCGACAGCAGTGCGCTGACAAGACTGGCGACCCCGATCGCGCTGACCCAGCTGGCCCAGATTGCCGTCTCGACCACCAACCTCGCCCTGATGGGCGGGCTCGGGGTGACCGAGGTCGCCGCGGGCGGCTTGGCGCTGGTGCTGTTCAACCAGATCCGCACCATGTGCGTCGGGTTGATCACCGGCTGCGGGAACCAGATCGCGGGGGCGATCAGTGCCGCCGACCGGCGCGGCCAGTCCGCCGATGACGAGGTGCGCACCGTTGTCCGGGCCGCCTTCGTCATCGCCACGTTGGCCGGGCTGCTCGGTGGGGCGCTGTTGATCGGACTCGGGTGGGTGTTGCCGTGGCTCGGCCAGGATGTAGGGGTGCTCGACGCGGCCCGGCCGATGATGATCGCGCTCGCGCCCGGTCTGCTGCCGTGCCTGTGGTTCCAGGTGCTGCGCCAATACACCGTCGGGATGCAGCGCCCCCAGGCGTTGTTGCTGGTCACCCTCGGTTCGGTGGCTTTGAACCTGGTGCTCGCGCTGACGTTCATCCACGGCTGGGCGGGTATTCCGGCGATGGGGCTCACCGGCGTCGGCATCGCGACTTCGCTGGTCTTCCTGATCACCTTCGGTGTCTTCTGGGCGATGGTGCGTCGCGACGAGCAACTCAGCCGCACCTTGCCGACGACGCCGTGGCCCGTGCGCTGGTCGATTGTTCGTGAAGAGCTGCGGCTCGGCACGCCGATCGCGCTGACCTACGGATCGGAGGCGGGCATGTTCTCGGTGCTCGCGCTGGTGATGGGCAGCTTCGGACCCGCGGCGCTCGCTGCCCACAATGTGGTCTACCAGATCATCTACATCGTCTTCCAGGTCGCGATCGGGCTCTCCCACGGTGCGTCGATCCTGGTCAGCCATGCCGTGGCGCGCGATGAATACAGCCATGCCAGGGCACTGGCCTGGTTGGCGCTGCGGTTCGCCGCGGTGATCGCGGTCGTCACCGGCGTCGTCTACGCGCTCGCCCCCGACCTCGTGCTCGCACCGTTCCTCGATGCCTCCGACACCGACACGGTGGCCATCGCGCACACCCTGTTGCTGATCGGCATCGTCATGCAGTTCTTCGACGCCGCCCAGAACATCGGCACCGGACTGCTGCGTGGGCTCAAGGAAACCTCGGCGGGCTTCCGGCTGTCCCTGGTCGGCTATTGGGGCGTCGGCCTTCCCTCGGCACTGCTGTTCGCGTTCCCTTTGCATCTGGGCGCGGCGGGGGTGTGGTGGGGTCTCACCGCCGGCTTGGCGACCACCGCGGCGCTGATGTTGCGCAAGTACTTCGCGCTGCTCGACCGGGCAGGCACAGCGCTGCTGGCGCGCGTGCCCGTGACCCAAACCCGATAGGACGCTGGGAACGAGAAAGGCGGGCGACCCTGAGGTCGCCCGCCGCAAGACTCGATCGGTCAGAGATTCACGCCGTAATCGCGAGCGATACCGGCCAGGCCCGAGGCGTAGCCCTGGCCGACAGCGCGGAACTTCCACTCGTTGTTGTGGCGGTAGAGCTCGCCGAAGACCATCGCGGTCTCGGTGGACGCGTCTTCGGACAGGTCGTAGCGCGCCAGTTCCACGCCGGTGTTGCCGTCGGTGACGCGGATGTAGGCGTTGCGGATCTGACCGAAGGACTGGCCGCGAGCCTGGGCGTCGTGGATCGAGACCGGGAAGAAGATATTGGTGATCGTCGGCGGGGTGGCGGCCAGGTCGACGTTGATGACCTCGTCGTCGCCGTCGCCCTCGCCGGTCAGGTTGTCGCCGGTGTGCTCGATGGTGCCCTCCGGCGAGCGCAGGTTGTTGTAGAACACGAAGTGCAGATCCGAGAGCACCTTCAGGTTCGTGCCGGTGGCCAGTGCGCTGGCGTCCAGGTCGTGGTCGGCACCGGTGGTGGTGCGCACGTCCCAGCCGAGGCCGACCGCTACCTTCGTGAGGTTGTCGGTCTGCTTCGACAGCGAGACGTTACCGCCCTTGGCGAGTGTGACGCTCATGAGAACCCTTCTGTCCAGATGGTGTGCCGTAGAAGAACTTACGCTGCGGGCCCGTTGTCGGCCCAGGTTCGCAGGGTCTCGACTCGACCCTCCAGCGCCCGCAATTCGGTGTCGTCGAGAACAGTGCGCTGGATGCCACGGTCGACGGCGAACGCGGACTGCCGATGGTCGTCGATGACGTCGATGTCGAGCTGCACCGCGGTGTAGTCCGACGCCTCGGGCATCTGCTCCGCGATGACCGTCGCCCGGCCGCGCGCGCACAACGCCACGTTGCCGCCGCCCAGAATCAGCAGCGCTACCTCCGGGCGCTCCCGCAACCGCGCCAGCGACCCCCGATCGGACTTCAAACTGATGAGAATCCGCCGGTCGCCGGCGCGCACCGGCCACGAAACGGGGATCGCGTGCGGCGCCGGATCGGTGGTGACCAGTACCGCGATGGTTTCCTGCGGCCATACCGGCAGCACATCCAGCTCGGGATGATCGGTCATCACGTCCTGGCCTGCCGGATCTACCTCTGTACCCATCAACCTCACCTCGACGATCGCCGGACCCCTGCCCCGCCGCAAACGGCGAGCTGCTTCGAGTCTAAAGCGGTGCGCCCCTTACTCGCTGGCGTGCGCCCGATTGTCTACAAGATCTCAGCAAGGTCTCAGTTGCCGGCGTTCGTGCTCGACCCCTCCAGGGCGTCAGCTCCACGGTAACTGATGGCAAGGGCGCGGATGCGGCTCAGCGCGGCCAGAAAACGCGCCAGTCGTCGGCCGCGAGCGGTGACCGGGCACCACGTGCGGCTTCGGCGCTGTCTTCGGCGGCTCGGATGGCGGCGGCGAAGTCGATGGCCGCAGTGCGCAGGCGTTCCTCGGCCGAGTCCGGGCCGCCGAGCTCGACCACGCGCAGGGTGTCGGGAACCAGGTCGCCCGGCAGCCCCGCCGTGGCGCTGCGAGTGCGGATCTTCTCGGCGAGGGCGAGGGCGGGCTGCGCCATCGCGATACCGTCAAGGCAGGAGCGGCGCGACTTCTCCGCGGATTTGCGCTCCTCCCATGCCTTTTCCTGCGCGGCGATCTTGTCGGCCACCGAGGTACCCGACGAGAATTCGGCGTCGGTGAGGTAGGGACTGCGATGGACGAGTTTGCCGACCAGGGTCGCCACCACATCGTCGACGGTGAATTCGCCTGCGTGTTCGGCTATCCGGGAGTGGAACAGGACCTGCAGCAGGAGATCGCCGAGTTCTTCCTTGATCGTCTCGGCGTCGCCTGCCTGGATGGCGTCGAGGAGTTCATAGGTCTCCTCCAGCAGGTAGGGGCGCAGGGAATCGTGGGTCTGGGTGCGCTCCCAGCCACCGAAATTCCACAGGCGATCCATCACCTCGACGGCGTCGGACAGACCCGCGGCCACGACGGCGGTGTCGGCCTGCTCCTGGGAGATCTCGCGGCTCATCGCGCGGCCGTCGCTTCCGTCCGCACCGAAAGATCCACCATTCCTTGCGGTTTGCCGTCGAGTACCAGCAGCAGGTCCGCGACGAACTGCAGCACGGCCACATCGCGCACCCGGTCCGCGCCGACGCTGTCGGTGATCCGGGGTAGTGGCAGCGTGATCAGTCCGCTCGCAGGTCGGTAATTGGCCGCGGGGTAGATCCGTTTGAGCCGAAGTTGTTTGGAATCGGGCAGATTCAGCGGCGCGATCTTGAGCGACGAACCGGTGACCACGATCTCGGACACGTCGTACTCGCGGGCGAGCAGGCGCAACCTGGCCACCGATACCAGCCTGCCGACCTCCATCGGCAGCGGGCCGTAACGGTCGACGAGCTCCTCGATCACCGCCGACAGCGCCGTATCGTCCTGGGCCGCAGCAAGTTTGCGGTAAGCCTCGAGCCGCAGGCGATCGCTGGCGATGTAGTCGGGCGGGATGTGCGCGTCTACGGGCAGATCGATGCGCACCTCCTTGTTCTCCTCGATGACGATCGGCTTGCCGTCGGCGGCCGCGCGGTAGGCCTCCACGGCCTCACCGACCAGTCGCACATACAGATCGAAACCGACGCCGGCGACGTGCCCGGACTGTTCGGCGCCGAGCACATTGCCCGCGCCACGAATCTCGAGGTCCTTCATCGCCACCGCCATGCCAGCGCCGAGATCGGAGTTCTGCGCGATGGTGGCCAGGCGGTCGTAGGCGGTCTCGGTGAGCGGCTTCTCCGGCGGGTACAGGAAGTAGGCGTAGCCGCGCTCGCGCGAACGGCCGACCCGGCCACGCAACTGGTGCAGCTGCGAAAGGCCGAGGGAGTCGGCACGTTCCACGAGCAAGGTGTTCGCGTTGGAGATGTCGAGGCCGGTCTCGATGATCGTGGTGCAGACCAGCACATCGTATTCGCGCTCCCAGAACCCCTGCACGGTCTTCTCGAGCTGATCCTCGTTCATCTGACCGTGCGCCACGACCACCCGCGCTTCGGGTACCAGATCGCGAATCTTCTTGGCGGCCTTGTCGATCGAGGACACCCGGTTGTGCACGTAGAACACCTGGCCGTCGCGCATCAGCTCGCGGCGGATGGCGGCGGTGACCTGCTTGTCGTTGTAGGCGCCCACATAGGTGAGCACCGGGTGGCGCTCCTCGGGCGGGGTGAGGATGGTCGACATCTCGCGGATGCCGGCCAGGCTCATCTCCAGGGTGCGCGGGATCGGGGTGGCCGACATGGTGAGCACGTCGACGTGGGTGCGCAGCGCCTTGATGTGTTCCTTGTGCTCCACACCGAAGCGCTGCTCCTCGTCGACCACCACCAGGCCGAGGTCCTTCCAGCGCACACCGGTCTGCAGCAGCCGGTGGGTGCCGACCACGATGTCGACCGAGCCGTCGGCCAGCCCGGCCAGGATCTCCTTGGAATCCGACGCATCGGTGAACCTGGACAGGCCCTTGACCGTCACCGGGAAGCCCGCGACGCGTTCGGTGAAGGTCTGCAGATGCTGCTGCGCGAGCAGCGTGGTCGGCACGAGCACGGCGACCTGCTTGCCGTCCTGCACCGCCTTGAACGCCGCGCGCACGGCGATCTCGGTCTTGCCGTAGCCCACGTCGCCGCAGACCACGCGGTCCATCGGCACCGCCTTCTCCATGTCCGACTTCACGTCGGTGATGGCGGTCATCTGGTCGACGGTCTCGGTGAACGCGAAGGCGTCCTCCATCTCCTGCTGCCACGGGGTGTCCGGGGCGAAAGCGTGACCCGGCGCGGCCTGGCGCGCGGCGTAGAGCTGCACGAGCTCGCCCGCGATCTCGCGAACGGCCTTGCGCGCCTTGCGTTTCGTGTTCGCCCAGTCGGAGCCGCCGAGCTTGGACAGGCTCGGCAGTTCGCCGCCGACGTAGCGGGAGAGCTGATCCAGCGATTCCATCGGCACGAACAGGCGGTCGCCGGGCTGGCCACGCTTGCTCGGCGCGTATTCGATCACCAGGTACTCGCGCCGCGCCCCGCCGATGGTGCGCTCGATCATCTCGACGAACCGGCCGATGCCGTGCTGGTCGTGCACCACCATGTCGCCGGAGGTGAGGGCCAGCGGGTCGACCTGGTTGCGGCGCTTGGCAGGCAGCCGCTTGCCCTCGGTGGGCGCGGTGACCCGGTTGCCGGTGAGATCGGATTCGGCGACCACCACCAGTCCGGCGTCGTCGAAGATCAGGCCGTCGTGCAGCGAACCACACAGGACGCCGACCACTCCCGACTCCGGCACCGCACCGGCGGGCAGCAGCGCGGCGGGCACCTCGGCCTCACCGAGACGTTCCAGCACACGTTGCGCCGTGCCGTGACCCGTGACCACGACCACCGCGCGTCCGCCGGTGGCGACATGCGCGCGCAGCGACGCGAAGATGGTGGCGACCAGTTCCTCGGAACCCCGGGCGGTGGGACCGGCGGCGACCGGCAGGTGCACCTCGATCGGATCGCCGGAGCTGAGCGGGCTCAATGTCCACCACGGCAGGCCGAGTTCGTCGGCGCTGGTGTGCAATTCGGACAGCCCGCGGTATCCGGAGGCGGCCAGGTCGAGTCCGTTGGCGCCGAGCGGCGCGTCGCTACCGAAAGAGGCGGCGGTCCAAGACGCTTCGAGGAACTCCTCGCCGGTGCGCACGAGATCGGCCGCGCGGGTACGGATCTTCTCCGGATCGCA
>JACIXH010000065.1 GCA_014360565.1 Nocardia sp. | reverse complement strand
CCGGCGCAGATTGACTGGTCATCCATGGTGCACTCCTGTGTTGGTCGGCGGCTGGCGCCGCGGGATTTTCGGCCCGGGGGCCTCACATCCGAAGGGCGATACTGAGCCTTCGGCGGTCCGTCTCGCCCTTCGGATGCGAGGCGGCCGAAAATCGTGGTGGTGGGGTTGGGGTTGGGTGGTCGGCGTTGGATCAGTTGTTCACGTTGGCGGCGTCAAGGAAGGCTGGGCGTTCGCCGCCGCCGTGGACCAGCAGGGCCGCGCCGCTGATGTGGGCGGCCAGGGGTGAGGCCAGGAACAGGGCTGCGTTGCCGACGTCGGCGGGGTTGGCGAGACGGCCGTGGGGCACGGTCTTGGCTACCGCGGCCACTCCGTCGGCGTCGCCGTAGTGCAGGTGGCTGAGTTCGGTTTCCACCGGGCCGACTACCACGGAGTTGAGCCGGACCTTGGGCGCCCACTCGACTGCCAGCGAGGAGACCAGGTTGTCCAGGCCTGCCTTGGCCGCGCCGTAGGCGGCGGTGCCCGGCGAGGGCCGGTGCCCGCTGACGCTGGTGATCATCACGATCGAGCCGCCGTCGTCCTGCTTCTGCATCACGGCGTTTGCCTGTTGCGAGATCAGCAGCGGGGCAAGCAGATTGAGATCGACGATCTTGGCGTGGAGTTTGGGGCTCGCGGCGTCGGCCATCGCGAACGGCGCGCCGCCCGCGTTGTTCACCACATGGTCGATCCGGCCGTGCCTGGCGAGGATCTCGGCGAACATCGCCGACACCGCGTCGGTATCGCGCACATCGCAGGTGAGGTGTTCGGTGCGGCGGGCACCGACCGTGATCGGTTCGTCGGCAGGTCTGCGCGCGCAGGTCAGCACCGTCGCGCCCGCGGCGAGGAAGACACGGCTGATGCCGGCTCCGACGCCGCGCACGCCGCCTGTCACCAGAACGATCTGCTCGGAAAGGTCGATTTCTACAGCCACCGTGTTAACCTACCAAGCAATTGCTTGCTTTGTCTCGGGATCGCCGAGGCGTGCACGAGGAGACATCGCGATGGGGATAAACCGTCATACCGAAGCCGACGGAGTAGAGGTCGTCACAGTCGACTATCCGCCGGTCAACGCACTACCGTCGGACGGCTGGTTCGCCCTGGCCGAAGCCGTCAGGGCAGCGGGACGTAACCAGCAGACCCGGGTGGTCGTGCTGCGCGCGGAAGGCCGCGGGTTCAATGCGGGCGTCGACATCAAAGAGATGAACGCCGATGTCGGCCATACCGCGCTGATCCGCGCCAACCACGGCTGCTTCGAGGCCTTCGCCGCGGTCTACGACTGTGAAGTGCCCGTGGTCACCGCCGTCAACGGCTTCTGCCTCGGCGGCGGCATCGGCCTGGTCGGCAATTCCGATGTCATCGTCGCCTCCGACGACGCCACCTTCGGTCTGCCCGAAGTGGACCGTGGCGCGCTCGGCGCGGCCACGCATCTGGCCCGGCTGGTCCCCCAGCACCTGATGCGCACCATGTTCTACACCGCGGGCAAACTCACCGCCCAGCAGCTGCACCACTTCGGCTCGGTGTACAAGGTCGTGCCGCGCGCCGAACTCGACGCCGCCGCGATGGAGGTCGCGAAGAACATCGCGAACAAGGACGGCCGCGTGATCCGGGCTGCCAAGCGCGCGCTCAACGGCATCGACGTGCAGGACGTGCACCGCTCCTACCGCTACGAACAGGGCTTCACCATGGAGCTCAACCTCGCCGGTGTCGCCGACGAGATCAGGGCGCGCTTCGACGACGATCTCGCCGCGCAGAAGAAGGAGAGCTGAAAGCCATGCGCGACAAGAGAATGACCCTCGACGAGGTGGTCGGCGAGCTGCGCAGCGGCATGACCATCGGGATCGGCGGCTGGGGTTCACGGCGCAAGCCGATGGCACTGGTGCGCGCGTTGCTGCGCTCGGATGTCACCGATCTGACCGTGGTCACCTATGGCGGGCCCGATCTGGGTCTGCTGTGCTCGGCGGGCAAGGTCCGCAAGGCGTACTACGGGTTCGTCTCGCTGGATTCGGCCCCGTTCTACGACCCGTGGTTCGCCAAGGCACGCACCGAGGGCGCGATCACCGTGCGCGAGATGGACGAGGGCATGGTGAAGTGCGGGCTGCAAGCGGCCGCGGCGCGGCTGCCGTTCCTGCCGATCCGGGCCGGGCTCGGTTCGGCGGTGCTCGACTTCTGGGAGGGCGAGCTGAAGACCGTCCAGTCGCCGTATCCCGCCGCCGACGGCCGGGTCGAAACCCTGGTCGCGATGCCGGCGCTGAATCTCGATGCCTCCTTCGTACATCTGGATCTGGCCGACAAGCACGGCAACGCGGCCTACACCGGCGTCGATCCGTACTTCGACGATCTGTACTGCCTGGCCGCGCAGCGCCGCTACGTCTCGGTGGATCGCATCGTCGAGACCGAGGAGCTGGTGAAAGCCGTTCCACAGCAGGCGATCGTGCTCAACCGCATGCTGGTCGACGGCGTGGTCGAGTCGCCGGGCGGCGCGCACTTCACCTTCTCCGGCAGCTACGGGCGCGACGAGAAGTTTCAGAAGCACTATGTGGCGGCCGCGAAGACGCCGGAGTCGTGGGCCGAGTTCAAGGCTCGCTATCTCGACGTCTCCGAGGACGAGTACCAGTCCGCCGTCGCCACTTTCGCCGAGGAGCAGAAGCTATGAATTCCGCAGTGCACAGCGGAGCCATCACCCGTGCCGAGGTCTGTGTCGTCGCGGCGGCGGAGATCTTCCGTGGCGCGGGCGAGATCATGGCCAGCCCGATGTCGACGATCACCACCATCGGCGCGCGGCTGGCCCGGCTCACCTTCGAACCCGATCTGCTGCTGTCCGACGGTGAGGCGCTGTTCTTCGCCGAGGTGCCGGCGATCGGCGCGAAAGCACCTGTCGAGGGCTGGATTCCGTTTTCCCGGGTGTTCGATGTGGTGGCCTCCGGCCGTCGCCACGTGGTGATGGGCGCCAACCAGATCGACCGGTTCGGCAATCAGAACCTGTCGGCCTTCGGCCCGCTCCAGCAGCCGTCGCGGCAGATGTTCGGTGTGCGCGGCGCGCCCGGCAACACCATCAACCACGCGACCAGCTACTTCGTGCCACGGCACAACAACCGGGTGTTCGTCGACAAGGTCGACATCATCTCCGGAATCGGTTACGACAGAATCGATCCCGAGAACCCGGCGTACCGGTTCCATCACCTGCACCGCGTGGTGACCAACCTGGGCGTGTTCGACTTCAACGGCCCCGATCACACCCTGCGCGCGCTGTCGCTGCACCCGGGCGTGAGCCCTGGTGAGGTCGCGGAGAACACCTCCTTCGAGATCGCCGAGCTCGGTGCGGCGGGCGAGACCAGGCTGCCCACCGAGGAGGAGCTGCGGATCATCCGAACCGAGCTCGACCCCAAGGGCTTCCGCGAGAAGGAAGTGGCGGCGTGAGCGGTCAGCGGCCGGAGGCGGCAGCCGAGCACAACCCGCCCGAGGGAAACAGCGGGAGCGCACGGTTGCGGACTCCGCTGACCGAGTTGGTCGGCATCGCCCATCCCATCGTGCAGACCGGGATGGGCTGGGTCGCCGGTCCCCGCCTGGTCGCGGCCACCGCCAACGCGGGCGGACTCGGCATTCTCGCCTCGGCGACGATGACCTTCGAGGAACTCGAAGCCGCGGTCGCCAAGACCAAGTCACTCACCGACAAGCCCTTCGGCGTGAATATCCGAGCCGACGCCACCGATGCAGGCGAGCGCATCGAACTGCTCATCCGCGAGCAGGTGCGCGTCGCGTCGTTCGCGCTGGCGCCGAAGAAGGAACTCATCGCCCGGCTCAAAGGCGCCGGCGTCGTGGTCGTTCCGTCGATCGGGGCGGCCAAGCACGCGGTGAAGGTGGCCTCCTGGGGCGCCGACGCGGTGATCGTGCAGGGTGGTGAGGGCGGTGGCCATACCGGTCCCGTCGCCACCACGCTGCTGCTGCCATCGGTCCTCGACGCCGTCGACATCCCGGTGATCGCGGCGGGCGGCTTCTTCGACGGTCGCGGCCTGGCCGCCGCGCTGTCCTACGGCGCTGCCGGCGTCGCGATGGGCACCCGTTTCCTGCTCACCCAGGAGAGCACCGTGCCCGAGGCCGTGAAGCAGGAGTATCTGGCGCGCGGGCTACAGGACACGGTGGTGTCGGTGAAGGTCGACGGCATGCCGCACCGGATGCTCAACACCGAACTGGTGACGAAGCTGGAACACTCCGGCGGCTGGCGCGGACTGTCCGCGGCAGTGTCCAACGCGGCCAAGTTCAAGTCGATGACCGGCATGAAGTGGTCGACCCTGGCCCGCGACGGTCTGTCGATGCGAAAGACCAAGGACCTCAGCTGGTCTCAGGTGGTGATGGCCGCGAACTCGGCCATGCTGACCAAGGCCGGTCTCGTCGAGGGCCGCACCGATGCGGGCGTGCTGCCCGCGGGTCAGGTGACCGGCATCATCGACAGCCTGCCGACCGTGGCCGAACTGATCGACCAGATCGTCACCGACGCGGTCGCACGGATCGAGGCGGTCAGCGCGTTGACCAGCGAGCCCGCCGCCGAAGCTCACTGACCACAGCAGAATTCGCCCCCTCGCGGTGGTGAACCAGAGCGCCGGACCGGGTGCGATGCCGACACGTCGCGCCCGGTCCGGCGCTCTTCGTGGTCATCGCGGTGTCACCTCCACCCGATTGTCGTGGAAGACCGCACCGCCGCCGTAGTCCGAATCACGTTCGGCGATGGTGGCATTGGCTGTGGCGCCGCCGGTGAACTTGGCCCAGTGCCCCTTGGTCGTGCCCGCGACGCCGGGCCGCACCCGGTCCGATACCTCGGCGACCGCCTCGAAGGAGCCGCGCGCATTGGCGACCAGCACCGCGACACCGTCGGCGATGCCACGGGCGGCGGCGTCGTCGGGGTGCAGGGTGACGCGAGGCGCACCGGCGCGACGCCGCAGTTCCGGGTTGGAGCCGAAGGTGGTGTTCAGGAAGTAATGCGAAGCGGCGGAGATCAGAACCAGGCCGTCCCCGGAATCCGCGGGCGGGGTGTAGGTCGGGAACGGGTCGTGGCCGGCTAGTTCCGCTCTGGCGGACACGAACTGAAGTTTGCCGGCCGGAACCGGACCTGCCTGGATCTTCAGGAACCCCTCCGCGCGAAGTCGTTCGAGGTCATAGCCTTTGAGCAGTTGCCGGGCCAACTCCTCGTCGGAGTCGTAGAGCGCGGGCTCGGTGAGACCGAAGCGCTGCGAGAGGCGACGGAAAGTCTCTGTGGTGGACAGGCATTCGCCGGGCGGCTCGACGGCCGGCTCGTTCCAGATCAGGTAGAGGTGCCCGTAGCCTGCGATCACGTCGAGGTGCTCGGGCTGCATCGTGGCGGGCAGGACGATGTCGGCGTAGTCGACGGTGTCGGTACCGAAGTGCTCGAGGACCACCGTGAACAGATCCTCGCGGGACAGTCCCTCGATCACGCGCTGCTGGTCGGGATTGGAGCCGACCGGGTTGGCCCCGATCACGAACAGTGCCTTGACCGGGGGATCATCGGTCTCGAGCAGCGCTTCGCCGAGTCTGGTCATCGACAGTGTCCGCACCGGGTGCGTCAGCAGGTCATCGCGGCGCAGCGCCGCCTCGTCGAGACGGAAGTGGCCGCTCGTCGAATAGTGCAGTCCCCCACCGGGTATCGCCCAGTCGCCGGTGACACCGGGCAGACATCCGAGCACGCGCAGTGCCATACCGCCGCCCGCGTGCCGCTGCATGCCCTGCGACGCCCGGATGGCGGTCGGCCGCGTTCGGGCGATGCGTTCACCGAGGGCGACGATCTGATCCTCGCGCAGGCCGGTGATCGCGGCCACGCGCGCAGGAGTGTATTCCTCGATGCGGTCGCGGAATTCGGGCCAGCCCTCGGTGTGCTCGGCGATGAACTCGGTGTCGTGGGCGCCCAACGAGACCACGACGTGCAGCAACCCCAGAGCCAGCGCCGCATCGGTGCCCGGCAGCGGGGCGAGGTGTTCGTCGCAGCGCTGCGAGGTCTTGGTGCGGACGGGATCGATGGAGACCAGGTAGGCGCCACTGTCCTGGACGAACTTCCACAGGTGGTGGCCGGAACTGAGCGGATTGGTACCCCACAGCAGGATCAGCTTCGATTTCGCGAAGTCCTCGGGGTCCATGCCGCCGGAGGTGCCGAGGGTGTAGCGCAGGCCGGCGCCGCCCGCGACCGAGCAGATGGTGGGCGCGTGATGCGAGGCGCCCAGCAGGTTGAACATCCGGCGGCCCGGAAGACCCTCCAGCCCTTGGATATAGCCCAGACTGCCGGTGCCGTGGAAGGGCCAGACCGCCTCACCACCGAATTCGGCGATGATGCCGGTGACCCGTGTGGCGATCTCGTCGAGCGCGGATTCCCAGCTGATCCGCTCGAACCGGCCCGACCCCTTCGGGCCGACCCGGCGCAGCGGGTACCGGAGCCGGTCCGGCGCACCGACCTGCTCGAGGAAACGATTCACCTTCACGCACAGCGCGCCGCGCGTGACCGGGTGTTCCTTGTTCCCGCGCAGTCCGGTGGCGACGCCGTCTTCGACGGTGACCACCCAGGAGCACGCGTCGGGGCAGTCGAGCGGGCATGCGCCGAGCACCTTCACCAGGCCATCGTAGGCCGGATGAAACCCCTCCCGCCGGGAGGTGACCGGTCTCGAACGTGGCGTCTGCGAGTAACGCGGGGCGCCCGATACTTGCGGTAAGTCGCGTAGGGGTGGGTGCACGACGATGCACCCGGCACGCTCCAGCGTTGGGACGTCGTGGCCTGTTGGTGGTGAACGAAGCGTGGCCCCCGGCGAGAACCGCCGAGGACCACCACTGCTCGAACGACGAGCTACTTCTTGTCGGCGTCCAGGCGCTCGATGATCGTCACGTTGGCGGTGCCGCCACCCTCACAGATGGTGAGCAGCCCGTACCGGCCGTTCACCCGCTCGAGCTCGTGCAGCAGGGTGGCGAACAGCTTGGCTCCGGTCGCGCCGAGCGGATGGCCGAGCGCGATCGCCCCGCCGTTGACGTTGACCTTCGCCGGATCGGCGCCGATCTCCTTGATCCAGGCCAGCACCACCGGGGCGAAGGCCTCGTTGATCTCGATGACGTCGATATCGTCGATCGTCAGGCCGGTCTTCTCCAGCGCCCACTGCGTCGCCGGAATCGGCGCGCTGAGCATGAAGATCGGGTCCGCGCCCCGCGCACTCACATGATGGATGCGCGCGCGAGGGGTGAGCCCGTACTCACGCACTGCCCACTCCGAAGCGAGCAGGGTCGCGCTCGCGCCGTCGGAGATCTGGCTGGCCACCGCGGCGGTGAGCGGGCTGCCCTCGCCCAGCGGCTGCAGGGTCGCCATCTTCTCGAGGCTGGTCTCGCGCGGGCCCTGGTCGACCGTGAACTCGCCGACCGGCACGATCTCGCCCTCGAAGCGGCCTTCGGCGATGGCCGAACGGGCGCGTTCGTGGCTGCGCAGCGCCCACTGCTCCATGTCCTCGCGGGTGATACCCCACTTCTCGGCGATCAGTTCGGCACCGCGGAACTGCGAGACCTCGCCGGTCCCATAGCGTTCGTCCCAGCCGGTGGCGCCGACGAACGGAGAGTCGAAGCCGTACTCCTTGCCCGCGAGCATCGCCGCCGAGATCGGGATGGCGCTCATGTTCTGCACGCCGCCCGCGACGATCACCTCGGCGGTGCCGCTCATGATGGCCTGGGCGCCGAAGTTGATGGCCTGCTGGCTCGACCCGCACTGCCGGTCGACCGTGACGCCGGGGACCTGTTCGGGATATCCCGCGGTGAGCCACATGGTGCGGCCGATATTGCCTGCCTGCGGACCGATGTTGTCGACGCAGCCGACGATCACGTCGTCGACCACGGCCGGGTCGATGCCGGTGCGCTCGACGAGCCCGCGCAGGGCGGCGGCGCCGAGGTCGGCCGGGTGCACACCGGCCAGCGCGCCGTTGCGCTTGCCGACCGCGGTACGCACCGCATCGATCACATAGGCCTCCCGCAACGGGGTGTAGGGGCGGCGTTCGGCGGGTGCGGTCATCGTGGAACTCCTAGGGCGTGGTGCTCCGGGGCACGGTGAGCCCGTCGAGCACGATGGTGAGATATTGCTGGGCAAGATTTTTCACGGTGATCGGGCCACCGGGGGTGTACCAGCGGACCGCCACCCACACGGTGTCGCGTAGGAAGCGGAAGGCCAGTTCCACGTCGAGTTCGGGGCGGAAGCTGCCGTCGGCGACACCCGAGGTGAGCACCCGGTGCCACAGATCGCGGAACTCGATGTTGAAGTCGCCGATGTAGGCGAAACGGTCCACCTCGCGCAGGTTCTTGGCCTCGGCCTGGTAGATCGCGACCGCCGCGTGGTGCCGGTCGAACGCCTCGTAGGAGGCGATTATCAAGGCCTCCAAGGTATCTCGCGAGCTCATCGAGGCGGCCGCGATCTCGCGGTAGCGACCGAAGAGGTCGTCGAGAAAACCGCGCAGGATCTCGTCGACCATCGACTCCTTGGAGTCGAAGTGGTGGTAGAGGCTGCCCGAGAGGATGCCCGCCGAGTCCGCGATGTCGCGCACCGTGGTGGCGCGCATGCCGCGTTCGGCGAACAGGTCGGCGGCGAGGTCGAGCAGCTCGGCGCGGCGGGTGCGTTTCACGGTGTCGGGAGCGGTCACACCCGTCATGGTACAACCAAGCACTTGCTTGGTTTGGCCGCACCCGCCGCGGCGATCATGCGCGCTGACTACTCACCGAGACGACCTCGCCGGTGAGATATGAGGTGTAGTCACTGGCCAACATGGCGATAGTCGCCGCCACTTCCCACGGTTCGGCGGCGCGACCGAAGGCCTCGCGCTCGCTGAGCGAGTCGAGCAGCTCGGTCGAGCTCACCTTGTCCAGGAACGGGTGACGGGCGATGCTCGGCGCCACGGCATTGATGCGCACGCCGAATTCGGCGGCCTCGACGGCACTGCACCTGGTCAGCGCCATCACGCCGGCCTTCGCGGCGGCATAGTGAGCTTGCCCGTGCTGAGCGCGCCAGCCGAGGACGGAGGCATTGTTGACGATCACGCCGCCGTGGCCCGCGCCGCGGAAGTAGCCGAGGGCGGCCCTGGTACAGCGGAACGTGCCGGTGAGGGTGATGTCGAGGACCTGATCCCACTGCTCGTCGGTCATGTCGACCACGGGGGTCTCGCCGCCGAGGCCCGCGTTGTTGACCATGATGTCGATGCGCCCGAGCTCGGCAGCGGAATCGGCGAGCAGCTGGTTCACCTGCGCGGTATCGCGGACGTCGCAGACCACGGCGCCGATCCGGCGCTCCGGGAACTCCTTGGCCAGCAGCTCGGCGGTCTCGGTCAAACGGCGCTCGTGCCAATCGGAGACGACCACGTCGGCGCCCTCGTCGAGGAGCCTGCGCGCGGTGGCCGAGCCGATGCCGGTGCCTGCCGCGGCGGTGATCACGGCCTTACGGCCGACGAGCAGGCCGTGCCCGGGGATGGAAACCGGCGCGATGGACAGAGACTTGTTCGCGCCGGAATAGGTCTGCTCGCTCACGGGCGCGCCTCTCGCGGCAGGCCGAGCACACGCTCGGCGATGATGTTGCGCTGCACTTCGTTCGAACCTCCATAGATCGTGTCGGCGCGGCTGAACAGATACAGCCGCTGCCATGCGGTCATGTCGTCGGGGCCCAGGACCAGACCTGCCGCACCCTGGACTGCCATCGCCAGTTCGCCGAGGTCGCGATGCCAGTTGGCCCACAACAACTTCGACACCGAGGCGCCGCCCGCATCGCCTTCGCTCATGGTGCGCAGTGCGTGGGCCCGCAACACCCGAAGTCCCACCCAGGCGCGATCGAGGCGATCGGCGATCAGCGGGTCGTCGGCGGCGCCGGTTCGGCGGGCCAGGTCCTCGATGTCGGCGAGTTCGCGGGCGAAGCGGATCTGCTGGCCGAGGGTGGAGATGCCGCGTTCGAAGGTCAAGGTGCCCATGGCGATTCGCCAGCCGTCGCCGGGCTCGCCGACGACCAGGTCCGCGTCGGTGACGGCGTTGTCGAAGAACACTTCGTTGAATTCGGAGGTGCCGGTGAGCTGTTCGATCGGCCGGACTTCGATGCCGGGCTGATTCATCGGAACCAGCAGATAGGACAGGCCCTTGTGCCGGGTCGAGCCGCGCTCGGTGCGGGCGATGACGAAGCACCAGTCGGCGACGTGGGCCAGCGAGGTCCAGATCTTCTGCCCGTTGATCACCCACTTGTCGCCGTCAAGGCGCGCCGTGGTGCTGACCGCCGCGAGGTCGGAGCCCGCGCCCGGCTCGGAATAGCCCTGGCACCACAGCTCGCCGACCGAGCGGACACCGGGCAGGAAACGCTGCTTCTGCTCCTCGGTGCCGAAGGCGAGCAGCGTGGGGCCGAGCAGTTCCTCGCCCACGTGCGAGACCCGCGCGGGCGCGTCGGCCTTGGCGTATTCCTCGTGGAAGATCACCTGCTGGCGCACGCTCGCGCCGCGGCCGCCGTGTTCTACCGGCCAGCCGAGGCAGGTCCAGCCCGCCGCGGCCAGGTGGCGGTCCCACGCGAGCCGCTCTTCGAAGAACTCGTGCTCGCGGCCGGGGCCGCCGGTTCCGCGCAGGTCAGCGAACTCGCCTGCCAGGTTTTCCGACAGCCAAGCTCGTATTTCCGCGGTGAACATCGCATCGGAGGTCGCGGTATCGGAATCTGAGGTCTGGATCACGGCCACGTCGATAGGATAACCTACCAAGCACTTGCTTTGTTAGCTGCTTCGGAAGAACAGCGACCGCACTACGGTGAGGACCCCGTGACCACCCCTGCACAGACCACCCCGCAGGCGCTGCGACAAGTCGCCGCGACGCATCCGCACGAGCCCGCCCTGATCGACGGCGCGATCCGCATGGACTGGACCGAGCTGCTCGACCAGGTCCGCATCGCCTCGCGCGCGCTGATCGCCCGGGGCATCTCCCCTGGCGACCGGGTCGCGATGTGGGCCCCGAACACCTACCACTGGGTGATCGCCGCGCTGGCCGCGCACTCCGCCGGCGCCGCGCTGGTTCCGTTGAACACCCGCTATATGGCGGCCGAGGCCGTCGATGTGCTGGCGCGCGTCGACGCGAAGGCCCTGTTCGTCGCGGGTCCGTTCCTCGGGCGCGATCGAGCGGCTGAACTCGCCGCGTCGGCGCCCGACCTCGGTATCGCGACGATCATCGTCATCCCCGTCGCCGAAACCGCGGCGGGAGACAGCGGCGACCGACCGGCTGCCGGCACCAGCACTGATCCGGCGACCCTGACCTGGGACCAACTGCTCGAGCAGGCCGCGACCGTCTCCGCAGCGGCCGGCGAGGAGCGGGCGGAACAGGTCTCCCCCGACGACATCTCCGACATCCTGTTCACCTCCGGCACCACGGGCCGCAGCAAGGGCACGCTCGTCGCGCACCGGCAGGCGCTCGGCGTGGTGCGCGGATGGGTCGACTGCTCGACCCTGCGCGCCGGCGACCGGTACCTGATGATTCCGCCGTTCTTCCACAACTTCGGCTACAAGGCAGGCATCCTCGCCTGCCTGGTGACCGGGGCCACGATCGTGCCCCAGGCCACCTTCGACGTGCCAGCCGCGCTGGCGCTCATCGAGTCCGAGCAGATCACCGTGCTCACCGGGCCGCCGACGATCTACCAGACCATTCTTTCCCACCCCCAGCGCGCCGAGCGTGACCTCACCTCGCTGCGGGTGGCGGTGACCGGCGCGGCGACCGTGCCGGTCGTGCTGATCGAGCGGATGCGCGACGACCTCGCCTTCGAGGTGGTCATTACCGCCTACGGCCTGTCCGAGACGGCCGGATTCGGGACGATGTGCCGTCCCGAGGACGACGCCGCCACCATCGCCAACACCTGCGGACGGCCGATCGCGGACTTCGAGCTTCGCCTCTCCGACGCCGGTGAGGTGCTGCTGCGCGGCCCGAATGTGATGCTCGGATACCTCGACGACCCCGAGGCGACCGCCGAGGCCATCGACGCCGACGGATGGCTGCACACCGGCGACATCGGCATCGTCGACGAGCGCGGCTACCTCAAGATCACCGACCGGCTCAAGGACATGTACATCACCGGCGGGTTCAACGTGTATCCCGCCGAGATCGAACAGACCCTGGCCAGGCTCGACGGCGTCGCCGAATCGGCGGTGTTCGGTGTGCCCGACGAGCGGATGGGCGAGGTCGGCAAGGCCGTCGTCGTCCGCAAGGCCGGATCGACACTGACCGCCGACGAGGTGATCGCCTTCGCCGCGAGCAAGTTGGCCAATTTCAAAGTGCCGAGGGTCGTCGAGTTCCGCGACCAGCTGCCCTACAGCGCCGCGGGCAAGGTACTCAAGCGTGAACTACGTGAGGAGAAGTCGTGAGTTCCGAAACCGAGACCGAGGTCGTCACCTACGCGGTGCGTGGATCGGTCGCCGTCGTCACCATGAACCGGCCTGATTTCCGTAATGCGCAGAACTCGAAGATGACCTATGCCCTCGACGCCGCCTTCGTGCGGGCCGTCGAGGATCCCGAGGTCAAGGTGATCGTGCTGGCGGGCAACGGAAAACACTTCAGCGCCGGACACGACATCGGCACACCGGGTCGCGACCACGATGTGCACTACGAGAACAAGGCCGCCCTGTGGTGGGACCACATCGACCGCGCCGGCGGTGATCAGCGGTTCGCGCGCGAGTCCGAGGTGTATCTCGGGATGTGCAGGCGCTGGCGGGAAATCCCGAAGCCGATGATCGCGATGGTGCAGGGCGCGTGCATCGCGGGTGGGCTGATGCTGGCCTGGGTGTGCGACCTGATCGTCTGCTCCGATGACGCGTTCTTCTCCGATCCGGTGGTCCGGATGGGGATTCCGGGTGTGGAGTACTTCGCGCATCCGTGGGTGATGAGTCCGCGTGCGGCCAAGGAGTTCCTGTTCACCGGCGATCGGTTCGGGGCGGCTCAGGCCAAGGAGTGGGGCATGGTCAACCGGGTGGTCGCGCGCGACGAGCTCGAGACCGAAGTATTCGGCCTCGCCGAAAAGATCTCCGCGATGCCGCAATTCGGGCTCGCGCTCACCAAGAAGGCCGTCAACCAGGCCGAGGATCTGATGGGCATGCGCACCGGCATGGACTCGGTCTTCGGGCTGCACCATTTCGCGCACGCGCACAACGCCGAGGTCGGCGCCGATTCGCTCGGCGGGATGAACGTCCGCTCGATGAAGGGCGCCGCCACCTCAACCGAACAGAACGGGACGAAGTAAGTGGATCTCGAGATCGACCCGGCTGCCCGGGAATTCCAGCTGGAGGTGCGCGAGTTCCTCGCCGCCAACGTTCCCGCCGAACCGTTGCCATCGATGGATACCGCCGAAGGCTTTGCCGCACACCGTGCCTGGGAAGCCAAGCTTGCCGAGGCGCGGCTGTCGGCGGTCTCCTGGCCGCGTGAGTTCGGCGGGCGGGACGCGTCGATCCTGGAATGGGTGCTGTTCGAGCAGGAGTACTACGCCGCCGGGGCGCCGGGGCGGGTCGCGCAGAACGGCATCTTCCTGCTCGCGCCCACACTGTTCGAGCACGGCACCCCCGAACAACTCGCTCGGATTCTGCCCCGGATGGCGCGCGGTGACGATATCTGGGCGCAAGCCTGGTCGGAGCCCGAAGCGGGCAGCGACCTGGCGGGCCTGCGGTCGAGTGCTCGGCGCACCGAGGGCGGCTGGCTGCTCAACGGCCAGAAGACGTGGAGTTCGCGGGCCTCGTTCGCCGATTGGGCGTTCGGCCTGTTCCGCAGCGATCCGGACGCGCAACGTCACCAGGGCCTGACGTACGTGATGTTCCCGCTCACCGCCGAGGGCGTGAGCGTGCGGCCGATTCCCCAGCTCGACGGCGAACCCGGCTTCGCGGAGATCTTCCTCGACGACGTCTTCGTGCCCGACCACGATGTGATCGGCGGGGTGAACGAGGGCTGGCGCGTCGCGATGGCGACCTCGTCCAACGAGCGCGGCCTCTCACTGCGCAGCCCTGGCCGGTTCAGCGCCACCGCGCAGCGGCTCATCGACCTGTGGCACGAGAGCGCCGAACCCACCGATACGGCTGCGCGCAACGCGGTGGTGGACGCCTGGATCGGCGCCGAGGCCTACCGCCTGCACACCTTCGGAACTGTCACCCGCCTCCAGGACGGCGGGCAACTCGGCGCGGAGTCCTCGATCACCAAGGTGTACTGGTCCGAGCTCGATATCGCCATGCACGAGACGGCGCTGGACCTGCTGGGTTCGGCCGCCGAACAACGCAGCAACTGGACCGACGGCTACCTGTTCTCGCTGTCGGGCCCGATCTACGCGGGCACCAACGAGATCCAGCGCAACATCATCGCCGAACGTCTCCTCGGTCTGCCGCGCGAGAGCAAGCGATGAACGCTCACTTCATGGTCCAGCTGGAACTGCGGACCGCGCAGCTCAGTACCCAGCGCGCGATAGCACTGCCTGGTGAGACCGCAGGATCGATCGGCGCGGCCGACAATCACTGGGGCCGAATCGCCCTTCCGAACACAGGAGGTATGCGATGAGATTCGCGCTCAGCACCGAACAGCTCGACTTCGCCGGCGAGCTGCGCAAGATCCTCGATGCCGGGCAGGTGCCCGCCGCGGTGCGTGCGTGGGCCGAGGGTGACGCCGCCAAGGGACGCGCGCTGCTACGGCAGGTCGCCGACATGGGTGTCTTCGGCTTGATCGTCGACGAGAAGTACGACGGGGCGGACGCGACCCTCGTCGACCTCGTCGTCGCGCTGATCGAGCTCGGCCGCGGCGCCGCGCCCGGCCCGGTGATCGAGTCCGCCGCGGTGATTCCGGCACTACTGCAACGTCTTCCGGATTCGGCGCCCGCGCAACGGTGGTTGTCCGCGCTCGCAGGCGGTGATGCGCTCGCCACCATCAGCTTCGCACCGCAGCGCGGCATCGCCCTCGACGCCGATATCGCCGAGCCGGTACTCGTCGCCGCCGATGGCCGACTGACACTCGGGCGTCTCCTCGGTGCAGCGGAAGGCTCCACGGATGCCGTGCCCGCGCCCACAGCGGCGGAGGTGGTGACGTCGATCGACCCCGCCCGCAGACTGTTCCGGGTCACCGGTGACGAGCTGATCGGCGAGGGTCGCGAGGTCGAAGCCGCCATCGAGTACGCCTTCGACATCGGCGTTGTGGCCTGCGCCGCACAGCTTCTCGGTGCGGGCCGGTCGATTCTCGAGCAGACCACCGGTTATGCCAAACAGCGCAAGCAGTTCGGTCGCGCGATCGGTGAATTCCAGGCGGTGAAACAGCAACTCGCCGATGTGCGGATCGCCCTGGACCTCGCCGAACCCCTGCTCTATCGCGCGGCGCTCACCGTGGAATCGGATGACCGCGCCCGCGATGTCTCGGCGGCGATGGTGGCCTGCGGCGACGCGGCCCACCGCGCCGCACGCGCCGGGCTCCAGGTGCACGGCGCCATCGGCTATACCGCCGAGTTCGACCTTTCGCTGTGGCTGACCAAGGTCGCCGCGTTGCGGACCGCATGGGGCACCGCGGATTTCCACCGCGGCAGAATCGCCGCTGCCCTGCGCGCCGCCGAACCGGCGCTCGCACCGAGCTGAGGCACGCGGATGGCACCGCCGTCGCGCGGCCGACGCTCCCCCACTGCCGCCACCGCCCCGGCCGCAATCATCGAGCCTGACGAGGAACCCCATGTCATCGAATGAACTACTCGAATTCCAGACTTCCGTGCGGGCCCTGCTCGGCAAGCACGCCACCTCGGCCGCGCTGCGCACCGCGATGGAAACCGACCTCGGGTACGACCCGAAGTTGTGGCGGATGCTGTGCGAGCAGGTCGGGGTGGCCGCACTCGCGGTGCCGGAACAGTGGGGTGGCGCCGGGGCGGGGCTCGTCGAATCACTCATGGTGGTCGGCGAATTGGGGCGCACGCTCAGTGGGGTACCGATGCTCGGTTCGGCGGTGCTCGGGGTGCAGGCGATTCTGCTGGCCGGTGACGAACAGGCGTGTGCCCGGCTGTTGCCCGATCTGGCGGATGGATCGCGCACAGCGGCCCTGTGCTGGGCCGACGCCGACGGCTGGGATTCGGCGGCCATCAGCGTCACCGACGGGAAGCTCGGTGGGACAGCGCATTACGTGTTGCACGGAGCGCAGGCCGACCTGCTGTTGGTGGTGACCGAGGACGGGCTGTTCGAGACGGCAGCCGACGCGCCCGGCGTGGCTGTCACCGAGACGCCGGCACTGGATCCCACGCGCAAACTCGCCACCATCACCTTCACCGATGCCCCCGCCACCCGGATCGGCACCGGCGACCCAGCGGCCGCTCGCCGCAGGCTGCGCGATATCGCCTGGGCGGCACTGGCTGCCGAGCAGGTCGGCGCCGCCCGGCATTGCCTCGAGATGACGGTCGAATACACGGCATCGCGCGTGCAGTTCGGACGCCCGATCGGCAGTTTCCAGGCGCTCAAGCATCGGATGGCCGATATGTACGTGCTGGTCGAGTCCGCCGATTCGGCGGCGCGGGCCGCCGCCCAGGCCGTCGCCGAGAACAGCCCATCGGCCACCGAGGACGCCTGGGTCGCGCGCAAGGCCTGTACCGAGGCGTTCTCCACCGTGGCCTCCGAGACCATCCAGCTGCACGGCGGCATCGCCATCACCTGGGAACACGACGCCCACCTCTATTTCAAGCGGGCACACGCCACGGCCGAACTGTTCGGCACCGGCCGACGCCCGGTCCCCGCCTAGCGGGCCACCGCATCCCGGCTGCCAGGTCACCGAACCTGAGCAGCCGGGATTTTGCGTCTGTGCGCGACTTCACCCCCTGAAGCAGTCCCTATGACTCGAAATAGATAGTTAGCTTATGTAAGCTTGCCTCCTGTGAAGCAACCAGAGCAGCCGTCAGCAGACGACATCGTGGTCGACCTGCTGGTCACTGCCGGTCGACTCACCCGACTGGCCGGGGTGATCAGCAACGACGATCTACCCCGTGCGCTCCTGCGGGCCCTTGCCGTGTTCGACGAGCACGGCGGTCTGCGGGTCAGCGATTTCGCCCGGATCGATAGATGTTCACAACCGGCGGCAACGGCGCTGATCGGTCGACTCGTCACCGACGGATTCGCCACCCGCACCAAGGACCCGCACGATTCCCGGGCCGTGCTCGTCGAGCTCACCCCGGCCGGCCGGTCCCGTCTCACCGAGGCCAGGCGCGCGTTCGCCGCCGCCATGGCGCCCGGACTCGCCGATTTCGATCTCGATCGGCTGATCCGGCTCGATACCGATATGAACGACCTGCTGACAGCCCTTCGCACGGTTGCCCGCGGTCATCTGTGATGCCACCAGGAGCGCCTGTGAACGAGCGCAGCGACCGCAACACCCCTGCCGCACCCACCTCCCAGCCCAAGGCTGTGTGGGCCGTCGCCTTCGCGAGCGTCATCGCGTTCATGGGCATCGGCCTCGTCGACCCCATTCTCAAACCGATCGGTGAACAGCTGAACGCGACGCCCTCGCAGGTGTCGCTGCTGTTCACCAGCTACATGGCCGTCACCGGTGTCGCCATGCTGGTCACCGGCGTGATCTCGAGCCGCTTCGGCGCGAAGAAGACGCTGCTGGCCGGGCTGGCGATCATCATCGTGTTCGCCGCGCTGGCGGGCATGTCCGGCAGCATCGGCGAGATCATCGGCTTCCGCGCGGGCTGGGGTCTCGGCAACGCCTTGTTCATCGCCACCGCGCTGGCCACCATCGTCGGGGCGGCCACCGGCGGCGTGGCCAAGGCGATCATCCTCTACGAGGCCGCGCTCGGCATCGGTATCGCCACGGGTCCGCTACTCGGTGGCGTACTCGGCGGAATCAGTTGGCGTGGACCGTTCTTCGGCGTGTCGGTGCTGATGGCCGTCGCCTTCGTCGCGATCGTCGTGCTGCTGCCCGAAATGCCGAAGCCGCCGCATCCGACCTCGATCACCGCGCCGTTCAAAGCCCTGCGCCACAAGGGATTGCTGACCGTCAGCATCACCGCGCTGCTCTACAACTTCGGCTTCTTCACCCTGCTCGCCTTCACCCCGTTCCCCCTGGACATGGGCACCTACGCGATCGGCTTCATCTTCTGTGGCTGGGGCATTCTGCTCGCCGTGTCCTCGGTGTTCCTCGCCCCGAAACTGCAGGCGCGCTTCGGTTCGCTGCCGATGATGGCCCTGTCGCTCGCCCTGTTCGCGATCGACCTGGCCGTGATGGGGATGTTCACCGAGCACAAGATCGTGCTAGTCATCGGCGTGGTGATCGCCGGTGCGTTCCTCGGCGTGAACAACACGCTGATCACCGAGGCCGTGATGATCTCGGCGCCGGTCGAGCGGTCGACCGCGTCGGCGGCGTACAGCTTCGTCCGCTTCGGTGGCGGCGCGGCGGCGCCGTGGGTGGCGGGCAAGCTCGGCGAGCACAACATGTCGCTGCCGTTCTGGCTGGGCGCGGCGTTCACCGCTGCCGCGGTCGCGGTGTTGTTCCTCGGCCGCGCCGCACTGGCTCACATCGACGACCACGACCCGGCCCCACACAGCATCGAGGAAGCGCAAGCGGTCACCGTCGGCGATTGAGCTCTGCTTCCACGCCGCAAGTTCGCGGCCCCGGCCGCTGCTCGGCATGTCTGTTCCTGAAGGACGGAATGCGGGATTCGGGTAGCGTCGAGGTATGGCCGAGGACCGACGTGGGCGTGTCGAGGTGGAGACCGGGCAGAAGCGGGTGCGGGCTTACCTGCGCGGAAAACTGGTGGCCGATACGTTGCGGCCGCTGCTGGTCTGGGAAGTTCCCTACTACCCGACCTACTACGTGCCACTGGCCGACGTGCGCGCCGATCTCGTCGCGAACGGGGTCACCGAGCACTCCCCCAGCCGCGGCGACGCGACCGGATACGACGTGGCCGTCGACGGCTCGCACGCCGACGGCGCGGCACTGCGCTATCTCGACTCGCCGCTGCCGCAGCTGAAAGACACTGTGCGGCTGGATATCGCGGCGTTCGACTGGTTCGAAGAAGACGAACAGATCTTCGTGCACCCACGCGACCCGTATTCGCGCGTGGACATTCTTGCGAGCTCGCGGCACGTGCGGGTCGAGATCGACGGCGTCACCGTCGCGGACTCGCATTCACCCCGGATCCTGTTCGAAACCGGCTTGCCCGCACGGTATTACCTGCCGCTGACCGAGGTCAGAATGGATCTGCTCACCCCGTCGGACACCCACACCAGCTGCCCGTACAAGGGCACCGCCGACTATTGGAACGTCCGAATCGGCGACACCGAGCACGCCGACATCGTGTGGATCTATCGCACGCCGCTGCCCGAGAGCCAGAAGGTCGCGGGCCTGGCGTGCTTCTACAACGAAAAGGTCGACATCTTCCTCGACGGTGTGCGCCAGGATCGTCCGCGCACACCGTTCGGCTGACTATTCGTCGATCTCCAGGACGCCCTCGTCGACGGCCCACTTGATCGACTTGTCCAGCGACGGACACGATTCCGGTCGACCCGGCCGTGCGCCGTGTTCGGCCAGCTGCGCGAAGACCGGGCAGCGCGCGGCGGGCGGTTCGGTCCACTGCACCGAGGTCTGATGCGCGCTCGCCTTGCGCACCAGGACCTGCGCCGAGCAGGCCTGGCACCGCAGTGGCGTCAGACCCGCATCGAGATAGTGCTGTTTGTCGACAACGGTTTGCGCCCGCACCGCCGCCTGACGGTGGGGTTGATCAGCGAAATCAGGGGCCTTGGCCCAGGTCGGGCGATTCGCCGCACGCTGCGAGGAATCACCCGACCCCGGCTCGGCCGGAGCGAGGCGCGACGGATCGCCGGACCTTTGCGTCTCGCTCGCACGGGTCGATGCGCGCGGCGACGGATCGCCAGAACGCTGCGGATCGCCGGCCATCGACCTCGAGCTCATCTCACACGCCCGCTTCCTCGGACTCGGCCTTGCGGCGCAGGTTCTCCGCCACCTCGGCCTCCCATGCCTGATTCGCCTTGGTCGTATCGACCTCGAATTCGAAGCGCTGGGTCATCTTCTCGGTGACGTCGGCGACGTCGACGTAGAACTGGTCGTACCAGCGACGCAGCTGGTAGACCGGCCCGTCTTCCTCGCAGAGCAGCGGGTTCTCGACCTTGGACTTGTGCTTCCAGATCTCGACGTCCTGGAGGAAGCCGTCGCCGAAGAACTTGGCCATCGTGTCGGCCAGCTTCTTGGCCGCCTCGTCGGGCAGGCCCTTGGGCTTCTCGACCGACAGGCCCCACTGCAGCACGAACGAATCCTGGTCGACCGGGTAGTGGCAGTTGATCAGCTGAACCTTGATCTCGTACCCGCTGTAGCTGTTCACCAGCGGGTTGATCATGTAGGACGGCCCGAAGTAGGACGCCTCCGATTTCAGCAGCGTGTCGCCGCCGTGCTTGGCCGCCATGCCGACATCGGGGCGGCCCTTGGTCTCCAGGAACTGCGTCGCCACATGGCCTTCGAAGACGTTCTTGAAGAACGTCGGGAAGGCGTAGTGGATGTAGAAGAAGTGCGCCATGTCCACGACGTTGTCGATGATCTCGCGGCAGTTGGCGCCCTCGATCAGCAACGTGTCCCACGTCCAGTCGGTCCAGCCGCTGTTGTGGTTCTCGGTCGGATTGCCCTGGTCGTCGGTGTACGGACCCTCGATATACGGGATCGTGACCTCGGGGGGCGGTTCGTTGCCTTCGTGGTCGTGCCAGATGTAGAGCTGGCCGTTGCGCTCGAGCGTGGTCCACCTTCTGGTGCGGGCCAGCGGCGGAACGCGACGCGCGTACGGAATCGCGGTGCACTTGCCGCTCGCGCCCCAGCGCCAGTCATGGAACGGGCAGGCGATGTCGTCGCCCTTCACCGTTCCCATGCTCAGATCGCCGCCCATATGCCTGCAGTAGGCGTCGAGCACACGGATCTCGTCGTTGGTATCAGTCCACACGACGAGCTTGGTATCGAAGATCTCGACCGCGTGCGGATTACCGTCGCGGTAGGTCGACGCCAGGCCGACACAATGCCAGCCGCGCGCGAACCTGGTCGGCGGTGCACCGACATCGAGTTCCCTCACCTTTGGGTTGATCGCCATCCCGAACCCTCCTCGTTCACTAGAACACGTTACAAAACTGAGCCACTTCACGCCAGTTGTCCAGCGAACTTCTCTGTTGACTCCTGTTATATCCGAGGTAGGGCGATCTTCTCGACAGAAATGAGAACCTGTTCTAATCTCAGAGACGAATAGAACCGGTTGTCGATCCGACACTAGGCAGGAGCGGGCTCCGAAATGACGCAAGAAGTGACCGAACGGGTCGAGGCACTGCTGCCGACGCTGCGTGAGCGCGCGCAGGACGCCGAGGACCTGCGCCAGATCCCCGAAGAATCCATGAAGGCGCTGCAGGAGACCGGTTTCTTCCGGCTGCTCCAGCCCAAGCAGTGGGGCGGCCACGCCGCTGACCCGGTGGTCTTCTACGACAGCGTGCGCAAGATCGCCAGCGCTTGTGGCTCCACGGGCTGGGTGGCAGGCATCATCGGGGTGCACAACTGGCACCTCGCGCTGTTCGATCAGCAGGCCCAGCAGGACGTGTGGGGCGAGGACACCGATGTGCGCATCTCCTCCTCGTACGCGCCGATGGGTGCGGGACAGGCTGTCGAGGGTGGTTACATCGTGCGCGGCTCGTGGGCCTGGTCCTCGGGTTCCGGCCACGCCACCTGGGCGGTACTGGGCGGTCCGGTGATCAAGAACGGCAAGCCGGTGGACTTCGGCAGCTTCCTGATCCCGCGCTCGGACTACCGCATCGATGACGTCTGGAACGTCGTCGGGCTGCGCGGCACCGGCTCGAACACGGTCGTGGTCGAGGACGTTTTCGTCCCGTCGCACCGGTTCCTGAGCTTCCGCGCGATGAGCGAGGGCCGCGCGCCGGGCCTCGAGCAGAACACCGATGCCGTGTACAAGATGCCGTGGGGCACCATTCACCCCACCACCATCTCCACGCCGATCGTCGGCATGGGTTACGGCGCCTACGAGGCGCATGTCGAGCACCAGGGCAAGCGCGTGCGCGCGGCCTACGCCGGCGAGAAAGCCAAGGACGATCCGTTCGCCAAGGTTCGCGTGGCCGAGGCGTCCAGCGATATCGACGCCGCGTGGCGTCAGCTCTCGGGCAATGTCGCCGAGGAGTACGCGCTGCTGCTCGCGGGCGAGGAGGTGCCGTTCGATCTGCGCGTGCGCGCCCGTCGCGACCAGGTGCGTTCGACCGGTCGCGTGATCGCCTCGATCGACAAGCTCTTCGAGTCCTCGGGCGCGACCGCGCTCGCCAACGGCACTCCGCTGCAACGCTTCTGGCGCGACGCGCATGCCGGTCGAGTGCACGCAGCCAACGATCCCGAGCGCGCCTACGTCATGTACGGCACGCACGAGTTCGGGCTGCCCGTCACCGACGCCATGGTGTAGCCGATGACCCAGACCGCTGAGATGACCTACGAATCGACCTCACGCTTCGCGCAGGTCACCCCCGACCTGAAGCTGCACTACCACGAAGCCGGTGTGGGCAACCCGACGACGATCGTGCTGCTGCACGGTGGTGGACCCGGCGCGTCCGCGTGGTCGAACTTCGCCCGCAACATCCCCGTCCTGGCCGAGCGCTACCACGTGATCGCGCCCGATCAGCCGGGATACGGCAAGTCCGACAAGCCGATCGATCACCCGCAGTACTTCGTGCACAGCTCGAACGCGCTGCTCGCACTGCTCGATCATCTGGAGATCACCGACCGGGTACACCTGCTCGGCAACTCCCTCGGCGGCGGCGCCTCGGTGCGGTTCGCGCTCGATCACCCCAAGCGCGCGGGCAAACTCGTGCTGATGGGCCCGGGCGGACTGAGCACGAACCTGTTCGCGCCCGACCCGACCGAGGGCGTGAAGCTGCTCTCGAAGTTCACCTACGAACCGACCAGGGACAACCTGGAGAAGTTCCTGCGGATCATGGTCTTCGATCAGTCTCTGGTCACCGACGAGCTGATCGACGAGCGGTTCGCCCTGGCCAACACCCCGGAGTCGCTGGCCGCGATGAAGGCGATGGGCAAGTCCTTCGCCGGCGCCGACTTCGAGAAGGGCATGCTGTGGCGTGACGCGTACAAGCTGCGTCAGCCGGTGCTGTTGATCTGGGGTCGCGAGGATCGGGTGAACCCACTCGACGGCGCGCTGATAGCCACCAAGGTGATCCCGCGCGTGCAGCTGCACGTGTTCGGTGGCTGCGGGCACTGGGCGCAGCTGGAGAAGTTCGACGAGTTCAACCGGCTCACGGTCGATTTCCTCGGGGAGAAGTAGATGAGCATTCGGGCCCTTGGCTACATGCGCATCGAGGCCACCGACATGGCGGCCTGGCGCGAGTACGGCCTCAAGGTTCTCGGCATGATGGAGGGCACCGGGCTGAACCCCGACGCGCTCTACCTGCGCATGGATGATTTCGCCGCGCGACTGGTGATCGTTCCCGGCGAGCAGGACCGACTGCTGGTCTCGGGCTGGGAAGTCACCGACGGCCCAGCCCTGCAGCAGCTGCGGGAGACCCTGAGCAAGGCCGGAGTCGCCTTCACCGAGGGCACCAAGGACGAGCTGGGCGAGCGTCGCGTCGAGGGCATGATCCGGTTCCAGGATCCGTCCGGGAACACCCTCGAGGCGTTCTACGGCGCGCAGTACCTGGGCCGCCGCTTCGTGAGCCCCTACGGCCACAAGTTCGTCACCGCCGAGCAGGGGCTGGGCCACGTGGTTCTCACCTGCACCGACGATGCCGCAGCCCAATCGTTCTACCAGGACGTGCTCGGCTTCCGGCTGCGCGACTCCATGCGGCTGCCGCCGCAGATGGTGGGCCGTCCCGCCGACGGCGACCCGGCCTGGCTGCGCTTCTACGGCTGCAACCCGCGCCACCACGCGCTGGCGTTCCTGCCGCTGCCGAATCCGACCGGCATCGTGCACCTCATGGTGGAGGTGGAGAACTCCGACGACGTGGGCCTGTGCCTGGACCGCGCCCTTCGCAAGAAGGTGAAGATGTCGGCCACCCTCGGCAGCCACATCAACGACAAGATGCTGTCGTTCTACATGAAGACGCCCGGCGGATTCGACATCGAATTCGGCTGCGAGGGACTCGAAGTCGATGACGACGACTGGATCGCCCGCGAGTCGACCGCGGTCAGCCTGTGGGGTCACGACTTCACCGTCGGATTCAAGCAGCAATAGGAAATGGCGGCCAGCGACATGACCGAACAGACGCCGGCGATCGACGGCAGGCAGTTCCGCACGGTGCTCGGGCAGTTCTGCACCGGTATCACCGTGATCACCGCGCTCGATCCGGCGGGTGAGCCGATCGGCTTCGCCTGCCAGTCCTTCGCCGCCCTCTCCCTCGACCCGCCGCTGGTGCTGTTCTGCCCCACCAAGGGGTCGCGGTCCTGGGCGGCGATCGAGGCGGCCGGCCGGTTCTGTGTGAACGTGCTCTCCGAGGAACAGCAGCCGACCTGCGCGCGGTTCGGTTCCCGCGAGACCGACAAGTTCGCCGGAGTCGACTGGCACACTTCCGAGTTGGGCGTCCCGGTGCTCGACGACTCGTTGGCGACCATCGAGTGCACCGTCGAGTCCGTGGTCGACGGCGGTGACCACTACATCGTCATCGGCCGGGTCCACGCGCTCTCGGAGTCGGAGACCACCGGCGGTCGCCCGCTGCTGTTCTACCGGGGCCAGTACACCGGCATCGAACCCGACAAGACCACCCCCGCGCCCTGGCGCGCTGACCTGGACCATTTCCTCACGACCACCAGCCTCGACACCTGGCTGTGAGTCCGACGGGTGCGGCCGCCACCACAGTGCGCGGCCGCACCCGTTTTTTCTG
>JACIXH010000064.1 GCA_014360565.1 Nocardia sp. | reverse complement strand
ACACGTAGATCGAGGTCGCGCTGCCGAACTCCCGGCACAGCCTGCGGAAGGCACGGTTGGTGATGCCCGCCATCGGCGCGAGCACAACCGGCGGATCGACCGGGAAGGGCCCGATCCGCAGCGCTGTCGGCGCCTGGGGCAGTGTGGTGGTCACGGCTGCCATTCTCTCATCCGGCCCGATGTGATCGATCTCGCGCACCGATGCCTTTGCCCGGGTCATGACCATGGTCACGGCCACGCGACACCGTTTACCTGTTACTCGAAGTACGAGTATCGCCCGCCGACTCAGTAACCTTGGCCTGCTGGCATCGTCGCCTCCCGGCGGTGCGCTGTCCCCACATCATCGGAGAAGACCCCATGGAAGACGCCCCCGACCTGACGAAAACCCCCGCCACGCCCGCCGAGGGCACGGTCGCCGTGCGCGTCTCGTCACTGGTTGGCGGTGCCGTGATCGCCGTTCTCGCGATCGTCGCGATCGTGCTCGGCGTGCTGCTCGGCTCGGCCCGCTCGGAGATCTCCGACATGAAGGATCAGGCCGCCGACGACGCCAAGGCCGAGCAGATCGCCCTCGACTACTCCGTCGGCTCGGCGAGCCTGAACTACCAGGACGTGAATGCCTGGGTCGCCAAGCTCAAGGCGGGGACCTCGCCCGAGCTGTCGAAGAAATTCGACGCCACCGGCGCCAAGCTCGAGCAGATCATCATCCCGCTGAAGTGGACCTCTACCGCGACGCCCATCGCCGCCAAGGTGCTCTCGCAGGAGGGTGGCGTCTACAAGGTCGCCGCTTTCGTCGACGTGAGCACCACCAACGCGCAGAATCCCGACGGCCTGCGCAATACGGTCACCTACAACATCACCGTGGACGCGGGCCAGGAATGGAAGATCACCGACGTCGGCAGCGCCGACGGCGCCCTCCCCATCAAGTAATTCACACAAAAGCGCCGCCCGCCTCGAACCGAGGCGGGCGGCGCTTTCAGCTGGAAGTACTAGACGCTCGCCAATTCGCGACGCTTGGCCTCGCGAGCGAGCATGCGGTCGCGCTGCTCCTCGAACTTCAGCACGTCCTCGCCCAGCTTCTCCAGGAAGCCGGCCAGCCGCTCACGCGTGGCCTCGCCGCGGCCGGTGAAGTCGGTGCGCTCGAAGATGTTCCACTTCTTGAGCACCGGCTGCACGACCTCTTCGAGGTGCTGGCGCAGGTCGTAGATGCCGTGCTTGGCCATCAGCACGCCGTTGCGACGGAAGTTCGGCATGCCCGCGCCGGGCATCTGGAAATTCTCGACGATCATCGAGATCGCCTCGATCGCCTGGTCGGGGCTCAGATCCATCGCCGCGCCGCAGAGGTTGCGGTAGAAGATCATGTGCAGGTTCTCGTCGGCGGCGACGCGCTGGAGCATGCGGTCGGCGATCGGGTCGTCGCAGACCTTGCCGGTGTTGCGGTGGCTCACGCGGGTGGCCAGTTCCTGGAAGGTCACGTAGGCGACCGAGTGCAGGAAGCCGGCGTCGACCTCGGTGGGGGAGGCGAAGCCGTTGGTCATGTGGATCATGCGCGCCTCTTCGAGGGCGACCGGATCAACGCCGCGGGTGACCACCAGGTAGTCGCGCATCACGATGCCGTGCCGGTTCTCCTCGGCGGTCCAGCGACCGACCCAGGTGCCCCAGGCGCCGTCCTGGGAGAAGTTCTCGGCGATCTCACGGTGGTAAGAGGGGAGGTTGTCCTCGGTGAGCAGATTGGTGATCATGGCCGCCTTGGCGACCTCGCTGAGCTTGGACTGCTCAGGATCCCAATCGATACCGCCCATGGCGGCGAAGTTGCGGCCCTCGTCCCACGGGACGTAGTCGTGCGGATGCCATTCTTTGGCCAGCGACATGTGCCGGTTGACGTTTTCCTCGGCAACCGGCTCCAACTCCGTGAGCAGTTCGAGTTGAGTCAGATCCCTTGCCATGTAAAAACCCTTCGCTGTCGTGCTTGCGGTCGAACGTCGCGATGCGGCCATACCTTACGGCACCGTAGGTGTGATGCGAAACGCAACAGAGCGGTTTTCCGACGATGTTTGAGCAACGCCACAACTCGTCGGGAGAGCCGATGGTCGTACTGACGAGTCTAGGCGTTCGGCCCGCAGCACAGGGACTATCGCTGCGGGCCGCGCGACGTTAACTACGGGTAGATGAACATCTCAGCGTTTGCCGCCGAGCAGGCCGCCGAGCACGCTGCCGAGCGCACCGCCCGCGTTCTTCGACAGTGCCTCACCGATCACGCCGCCGAGCCCGCCGGTATTGCTGCTGCCGCCGAGCAGACCGCCCAGCAGATCGCCGAGTCCGCCGCCTGCCTGCGTCTGCTGCGGTGCGGGCGCCGCGGCGGTGCCGCCGCCGGTGAGCTGTTTGGCTAGGTAGGCGAGCACGATCGGGGCGAGGATCGGCAGCAGTTTGCCGATCAGATCGTTGCCGCCGGTCCCGCCGCCCGCGCCGAGCGCGCTGATGACAGTGTTCTTTTCGCCACCGAAGACGTTGTCGACGATCTTCTCGCCGTCGCCGACGTCCACCTGCTGCAGATCCACCGCGCCCTGGCCCTCGACGAGGCCGCCGTGGTTGTCGAGCGCGCCGAGCAGTGACGCCGCGCCTTGTGGCTGGGCCGCATTGGCCTGGAGTCCGCCGAGCAGCGTCGGCAGCGCCGCCTGCACGGCCGTGGTCGCGGTGGCCTGATCGACACCGAGCTGGTCGGCGATCTGGGCAATGGGTACTTGGGAGAGCAAATCGTCGAAGGAAGTCATCGGCTCCGCCTGAGGTCGAGGGTGCCCGGTAGCCCGGGTCGCGCTCAGGGTACGTCGCGTGCGCGTGACAATGGTCACGGTGGTGGTGCGTGGTGCCCCCTGTAGGACTCGAACCTACGACCTAGTGATTAAAAGTCACCAGCTCTACCAACTGAGCTAAAGGGGCGCGCAGCGGAGTCTAGCGGACGCGGCGGCGTAGGGCCCAACCGTGGTCCCCGGTCGAGTTGGGCGCGTCGATCGGCGCTGGTGCGGCGCTGGTAACGGCGAAGGCCCCGGCAACGATTCCCGGTAAACACCTGGTGCCCAGCGGTGTTCGCCCCGCGGGTTGCGTATGGTCGCCGAATGCTGTTGTATCGCAACATCTTTCGACAAGCAGGGGTGCAGGAGCGATGGAGTGGTCCAAGGTGGGCGCCGGTCTCGCGACCGTTCGGCGAATTTCGGCATCGCCGATGAGCCGGTCAACCGGGGTGTGCGCCTGCGGAATTCGTACTCGAGGTAACCATTTCGGTAGCGCTTCGTTTGCTGGCTTGGATAACCGGACCGGATGTTCGGACGGGTACTCCAATCGCCGCGTGTCGACCTGCGAATACGGGTACGGTGATCGCCTGGTGAATTTCGAAACAATCGCAGGTGCCGCGTTTTCCGTGGTTCCGGCGCAGGCTGCGCCGTCGTGGAATTCACCGACCGATTGCAGGCCGAGGTGATCGCGATGGGTGCGCGAACTCCCGGCAAAGGGTAGTCGTCGCCGCAGGAGGAGGCGGTTCTCACAGGTGGCGGGGCCGCTGTGCGGGCCCCGTGAGTCTTTCATACCGAAAGTTTTGAATAAATCCATAATTCGCGCCGGCGGTCTGTATTGGCCGTTGGCGTCGAGAAGGTTCGGAGGCGTTTCGAGCATGGCACGGCAGCAAGAGCGGGCGCGCCGGACACGCGCGGCGATAATCAAGTCCGCGGCCGTCGAGTTCGGGAAGAGCGGATATGCCGCGGCATCGCTCAACCGCATCCTGGAAGGTTCGCGGGCCACCAAGGGTGCGATGTACTTCCACTTCGACTCCAAGGAAGACCTGGCGCGCGCGGTGCTGGAGACAGCGGTCGAGCGCTACCAGGTCTGCGCCGAGCGCTGGCTCGCGCGTACCGACCTCGGGCCGCTCGACGTGCTGCACGGCATGGTCGACGAGATCGCGCTGCGCCTGGAACACGACACCATCGTGCAGGCCGAGTATCGCCTCGTGATCGAGCCCGACTTCCACCGCGACAACGGCAACGGCGGCGGGCGCATCGTCGGTCGCGCCACCCGCGTGCTCGCGGTCCGCGCCATCGGCGACGGTCAGCTGCGCCCCGACGCCGACCCCGATCGCTTCACCCGAACCCTGTCAGCCGCCCTGGCGGGTCAGCGCTATCTGGTGGACCCGATCGCCAACGGCTCGGCCGCGGATCTGCGTGCCCGCTTCGCCGAGGTGCTGGAGGTTATTGTGGAGGCGATGGCGACTCCGCTGTGGATCGAGAACTTCCGCGTCGAGGGCTGGCGCGAGCAAGCATGCCTCGATGACCTCGGTTTGGGCGCCTGACCAGGCGATTTGGAACTCCGTGCACACCTGTCATAAGCTATGCGAGCTCCCAACGGAAACGTTGAAGCCGCCCCGGAGAGATTCGGAACGAGCCCCCTTCGTCTAGCGGCCTAGGACGCCGCCCTTTCAAGGCGGTAGCGCGGGTTCGAATCCCGTAGGGGGTACAGTCTTCGGACTGTGTCTAGCAGTACTGCAGAAGCATGGCCCTGTAGCGCAGTTGGTTAGCGCGCCGCCCTGTCACGGCGGAGGTCGCGGGTTCGAGTCCCGTCAGGGTCGCACGTAGTACCAGAGCAATCCGGTACTTCCGGCCAGGTAGCTCAGTTGGTACGAGCGACCGCCTGAAAAGCGGTAGGTCGCCGGTTCGATCCCGGCTCTGGCCACCTTCGATCCCCTCACCGAAGTTCGCGGTGAGGGGATTTTTTCGTTGACGGGCTGCCGGTCAGGGCATCCGCAGGGCGTTGGCCCACAGGCGCGACAGGCTGTGGACAACTTCTTCCATCGGCACCTGCCTGCCGTCGAGCTCGCCGTCGCCGGTGACGAAGTAGTTGAACGCCATGCGGCTGACCATGCCCGAGAGGGCCCGCGAAGTGAGCATCGGATCGAGATCGGGGTCGGCCAGGCCGCGTCGCTGGAGGTTGGCGATGCCGCGGGCATTGCGGCTGATGAAGGCGTCGGCACGGTTCTGGCGCAGTTTGCTGAATTCGGGGTCGATATTGGCGACCTGTTCGAGCAGGCCCATCAGCTTCGCGTTGCGCTTGTAGGCCTCGAAGTAGGCCAGGTTGGCGGCTTCGACGATCGAGGCCGGATCGTCTTCGCCCGCCACATGCGGCATGCCGGGATGCATCATGTCTTCCTGGGCGTGCTCGAGGATCGCGGCGAAGATCTCCTCCTTGCTCGCGAAGTAGGTGTAGAAGGTGCCGGAGGAGCAGTTGGCTTCCTGGGTGATGTCGATGAGCCGGGTGTCGAGGTAGCCCATCCGCTCGAACACCGTCCGGCCCGCCGCGATCAGCGCGTCGCGCGTGCGCAGCCCGCGCTGGGTGGCCGGCAGGTCGCGCAACAGCGAGGTGCGTGCCATCGAGGGCAGCGCGCCCTCGCTGTCGTTGTCCGCGGCTGGTTCCATGGGTGTAGTTATATACCGGCGTTCACGGGCGGAACACGACGCGGCCGACGGTGCTGCCGTCACCGAGGCGGCCGAGGCCGTCGGGGACATCACCGAGCGAAAGGCGCTCACTGATCAGCGGTTTCACCAGCCCGGCCGCGGCGAGCCGGGTCAGCTCGGCGTGACAGTCGTGGATCGCCTGCTGGTTGTACTGCTTGTAGAGACCCCAGTGCAGGCCGATGATCGAATAGTTCTTGATCAGCGCGTGGTTGAGCGCGGGCTGGGGGATGGTGCCGCCCGCGAAGCCGATCACCAGGATGCGGCCTTCGAAGGCGATGCACTTGGTGGACTTTGTGTAAGCGTCGCCGCCGACCGGGTCATAGACCACATCGGCGCCGCGCCCGCCGGTGAACTCCTTGACCAGCGGCACGAAATCCTCGGTGTACCGGTCGATCACGAGATCAGCGCCGAGCTCGCGACAGTATTCGGCCTTGTCCGGCCCGCCGACCACGCCGATCACCCGTGCGCCCGCGGCCTTGCCCAGTTGCACCGCGGTGCTGCCGACGCCACCCGCCGCGGCGTGCACGAGCAGCGTCTCGCCGGGCAGCAGCCGAGTGCGGCGGTGCAGTGCGAACCAACTCGTCTGGTAGCCGATGACCAGCGCGGAGGCCTCGGCATCAGGAAGGGATTGCGGCGCGGGGAAGGCGCTTTCGGCATCGAGCACCGCGAACTCGGCGAACGCGCCGCCGGGCAGATTCGGGGTGCCGACGATCCGGTCACCGACCGCGAACCGGTCCACACCCGCGCCGACCGTCAGCACCTCACCGCACAGTTCGACGCCGGGCGTGAACGGCAGCGGTGGCTTGATCTGGTACTGCCCACGACACAGCAGCACGTCGGGGAAGTTGGCCGGCGCGGCGAGGACGCGTACCAGCACTTGCCCCGGCCCGGCGACCGGATCGTCGATATCGTTGAACTTCAGTACCTCTCGTGGTTCCCCGAGCTGGGTTACCTGCCAGGCTTTCATGTGCTCAGCTCTCTTCGGTGACGGCGAGTGCTTTGTGCACGATCGCGTCGATGCGTTCGATGGTCGGCGTGCCCGCGGCGGCCCTGTTCTGCGGTGTGTCCAGCGCTCGCCGGAGCACGCCCTCGGCGATGACGGCGAGTTTCCACAGTCCGAAGGCGTGCCAGTAGCGCAGGGCCGCCGGATCACGCCCGGTCAGTGCGAGGTAGGCCGCCGACATTTCGGCGCGGTTCGGGAAACCTGGCAGCGTGGAGGCGGGAAAGTCTCCGCCGATGTCCTCGCCGGGTTCTGCCCAGTAGGCCAGCAGGCTGCCCATGTCGGCCAGCGGGTCGCCGAGGGTGGACAGTTCCCAATCCAGTGCGGCCACCACCTCGCCGGTGCTCGGGGAGGTGATGACATTGCGCAGATGGAAGTCGCCGTGCACCAGGGTGATCTCCTGCTGCTGCGGCGCCGTCGCGACGAGCCTGCGGGTGAGTTCGTCGAGTTCGGGGAGTTCGCGAGTTCTGGACTGTTCCCACTGCCCGCCCCACCGCTTCAGCTGACGTTGCGCATAGGGCTTGTGACTGGCCAGGTCCGTGAGGCCGACGGCGCCGAGGTCGACGGCGTGGATCTGGGCCAGGGTGCGCGGCAGTGATTCGGCGATGGCCCGGCGGTGGTGCGGCGTCAGCGATCTCGCGACGGCCATGGTGTCGACCACCTGCCCGTCGACGTATTCCATCAGCACCAGCGCGACCTCGGACACCGCTGGATCGTCGACCACGCCGAGAATCCGTGGGCACGGCACCGCGGTGGATTCCAGCGCGGACATGATCCGGGCCTCGCGCGCCACATCGTGCGCGGAGGCGAGCAGGTGGCCCAGTGGCGGCCTGCGCAGCACCCACCGGCGCCCGGCCTCGTCGCCGACGAGATAGGTGAGATTCGATTGGCCGAGCCCGATGCGATCGAAACGCAGCGGTGGGGCGCACTCGATGCCGAGCGCGCGCAACCACCTCGTCACTGCCGCCGGGTCGACGCCGACAACGGCCTCAGACATCCATCGCCGCCGCGCTGCGGAACAGCGGTGCGTCGCCGAGTCGCTGGCCCCCGTCGATCACCATCACCTCGCCGGTGATCCAGCCGGCCGCGTCCGAGGCGAGGAAGGCCACCGCGGCGGCGATGTCCTCGGGTTCGCCGATCCGGTCCAGCGCGGTGCCGCCCGCCACCGCCTGCTCATGGCCTTTCCACAGCGCCTCGGCCAGTTTGGTCCGCACCACGCCGGGGGCGACGGCATTGACGCGCACCTTCGGTGACAGTTCCAGCGCCAGCTGCTTGGTGAGGTGGATGAGCGCGGCCTTGGACGCGTTGTAGAGCCCGATATTCGCCTCGAGGGTCAGCCCGCCGATGGAGGCGGTGTTGATGATCGAGCCACCGTGCTCACCCATCCACGCGCGCGTGACCAGCGAGCTCCACAGCACCGGCGCCCACACGTTCACGTCGAAGGTCTTGGCGAAGCGGCCGTGGTCCTGGTCGATCACCGGTCCGAAGGCGGGGTTGGTGCCCGCGTTGTTCACCAGGATGTCGATGCTGCCGAAGCGCTCCATTGTCAGCTCCACGCACCGCTGTGCGGCCGCTTCGTCCACCGCATGCGCGCCGACGCCCAGCGCGTCGGCACCGACCAGGGCGGCGGCCGCGTCGGCCGATTCCTGGGTGCGCGAGGTCACGACGACATTGCCGCCCGCCGCCGCGATAGCCTCGGCGATGGCGAGGCCGATCCCGCGCGATGCGCCGGTGACGATGGCGGTGCGGCCGGTCAGATCCAGTCCTGGCATGTCAGTTGCTCTCCTCGGTGCGGTACTTGTTCAGTTCCTGGCGAGCGATGGCTCGCTTGTGGACTTCGTCGGGCCCGTCGGCCAGGCGCAGCGTGCGCAGATGCGCCCAGGCCATGGCGAGCGGGTAGTCGTCGGTGACGCCACCGGCGCCGTGCACCTGGATGGCCCGGTCGACGACCTGCAGCGCGATCTTCGGCGCGGCCACCTTGATGGCGGCGATATGGGTGCGCGCGGCCTTGTTGCCGACGGTGTCCATCAGATGCGCGGCCTCGAGCGTGAGCAGCCGGACCATCTCGATATCGATGCGCGACTCGGCGATCCAGTCCCCGATGTTGGCGTTCTCCGACACCGGCTTGCCGAAGGTGACCCGTGCCTGCGCGCGCTTGCACATCATCTCCAGTGCGCGTTCGGCCATGCCGATGCTGCGCATGCAGTGGTGGATCCGGCCGGGTCCGAGCCGGGCCTGGCTGATCGCGAAACCCTCGCCCTCGCCTTTGAGCACGTCGGTGGCGGGCACCCGCACGTCGGCGAAGTCGATCTCGGCGTGGCCTTCGCGTTCCTGGTAGCCGAACACCGGCAGCCCGCGCAGGATCGTCACGCCCGGTGCGTCGATCGGGACCACCATCATGGACTGCTGGCGGTGCGGTGCCGCGGTGGGATCGGTCTTGCCCATCACGATCATCACGCGGCAGTTCTTGTGCAAGGCGTTGGTGGCGAACCACTTTCGGCCGTTGAGCACATAGTGGTCGCCGTCGCGCACCATCGACAGTTCGATATTGGTGGCGTCGGAGCTGGCCACTCGCGGCTCGGTCATCGCGAAGGCCGACGCCATCGTGCCGTCGAGCAGCGGCTTCAGGTACTTCTCTTTGTGCTCTTCGGTGCCGAACAGCTCGAGCACTTCCATGTTGCCGGTATCGGGGGCGTTGCAGTTGCAGGCCTCCGACGCGAGGTGGCTGCGGCCCATGATCTCGGCCAGCGGCGCGTACTCGAGGTTGGTCAGGCCGGGACCACGGTTGGGGTGGGGGTGGAAGAGGTTCCACAGCCCGCGTCGTTTGGCCTCGGCTTTGAGTTCTTCGATGATCGGCGGCTGGAAATGCGGGTCACCGGATTCGCGCATCTGCTCGTCGTAGACGGCTTCGGCCGGGTAGACGTGCGCGTCCATGAAGTCGAGCAGGTCGTCGGAATACTTCTTCGCGCGATCGCTCAGTGCGAACAGTGGCATGGAATTCTCTTTCGCTCAGTGTTTCCGTCGCGCCGATGCTGGGCACGCAGCTGTGGCGATTCCGGTCAGCGGTGACTTCTTGGTGAATCCGCACCGTTGACGCTATTAGAAGTTGACGTCAACTTCAAGTATGGCCGTCTGCTCGTTCACGGAGGTCACGGACAGAAGCCAGGCAGCTCGGCCCTCAGGAGCGTGTGCGAGCCCGGCTGTCGACGAGGGTGGCGATCCAGGCGCGGGTATCGGCGGGGTCGATCACGTCGTCGAGTTCGAAACCGGTGGCGGCGGTGAGTGCCTTGCCCTGCTGATAGGCCAGCGTGAGCAACTGCTGGAACAGGGTCTCGCGTTCGTCCGGGTCTGTCACGGCGGCGAGCTCTTTGCTGAAGCCGAGGCGAACGGCGCCCTCGAGCCCCATCGGCCCGATCTCGCCGGTGGGCCAGGCGACAGTGAAGTTCGGCGCGTGGAAGTGTCCCGCTGTCATGGCCATCGCGCCGAGGCCGTAGCCCTTGCGCAGGATGATCGTGCCGAACGGCACGCTCAGCTGCGCGCCGAGCACGAACAACGCGCTGAACCGGCGCACTGTCGCGGTCTTCTCGGCCTCGGGACCGACCATGAAACCCGGTGTGTCGCAGAGGGAGACGATCGGCAGCCTGAACGATTGACACAGCGTGAGGAATTCGCCCATCTTGTCGGCGGCCTCGGCGTCGATGGCGCCGCCCAGGTGGTGGCTGCTGTTGGCGATGAGCCCGAACGGTTCGCCGTGCACCCGCACCAGCGCGGTGACGATGCCGACCCCGTAGTCCGGTCGCAGCTCGAGCGCGGAGCCCACGTCGACGATCGCATCGATGGCGCGATGAATATCGTAGGCGCGCAATCGGTTCTCGGGCACGACATGCCGGGCCGCGCGTGGGTCCGGCGCCTCGAAGTCGTCCACCCGCCCCTGGAAGTAACCCAGGTACTGCTTGGCCAGCGCCACCGCGTGGGCCTCGTCGCGAGCGACCAGGTCGACGACGCCGTTGCGGCGCTGGACTTCGATCGGGCCGATGTCCTCGGGGCGGTAGGTGCCGAGCCCGCCGCCCTCGATCATGGCCGGTCCGCCCATGCCGATATTGGCGTCGGGCGTCGCGATGATCACGTCGCAGGCGCCTGCCAGTGCGGCGTTGCCCGCGAAACAGCGGCCCGACACGATCGAGACCAGGGGTACCTTGCCGCGCAGTGCGCCGAGGGCGCGGAAGGTGGTCACCTCCAGGCCCATGCCGGTCCAATCGGTGTCGCCCGGTCGGCCGCCACCGCCTTCGGCGAACAGCACCACCGGGATCTGCCTGCGGGCGGCGAGGTCGAAGGCGCGGTCGGTCTTGGCGTGGTTGTTCTTGCCCTGGGTGCCTGCGAGCACGGTGTAGTCGTAGGAGATCACCACCGCGTCGGCCTTGTCGAAGCGGTCGGCGCCGATGGACGCCAAGCCGGTCACCAGGCCGTCGGCGGGAGTATTGGCGATGAGATCGTCCTCTGCGCGCCTGCTGCGCTGCGCGGCGAAGGTGAGCGCGCCGTACTCGACGAAGCTGCCCTCGTCGACCAGGTCGGCGATGTTCTCCCTGGCTGTACGGCGACCGAGCTTGCGTCGTCTGGCCACGGCCGCGGGGCGGGCCTCGTCGAGCGTCACCAGGTGCCTGGCACGGATCTCCTCGACATCGGCGCGCGCCCGGCCGGGATCCGGATCGGCGTGCGTGCTGCCGGTTTCGTCCGTGCCTGTGCGGGTGATGACGACCAGCGGGTCGCCCGGCGCGACGATCTGGCCGGGACGGACCAGGACCCGCACGGCCACGGCGGCATCCGGCGCGGTGAGCACATGCTGCATTTTCATCGCCTCCAGCACGGCGAGCTGACCACCGGCGCCGATCTCGACGCCCTCGTCTGTCACCTCGACCACGGTGCCCGCGAGCGGGGCGCGGACGGCTTCTTGGCCCGGATACAACTCGACCGCGACGACGGTGTTGGCCGGCTGGTCCGTGTGCGACGCGGCGACCAGGTCCTCGAGCCGCTCGGCGAGAAAGCTGGTGGTCGCGAGCCCGGACTGGAAGACCTTGTCGGCGAGTATCTCTCGCAGAAAGGCGATATTGGTGCCGATACCGGCGACGGTGAACTCGGCGAGTGCGGTCGCGGATTTGCGGGCGGCGGCGGGAAAGGACTGCCCGCGGGTGCGGGTGATCACCTTGGCGAGCAGCGAGTCGTAGCGCGGACTCGGGGTGAGTCCCTGGCGGCCGAAGGTATCGACTCGCACGCCCGGGCCGCTCGGGGGAGCGAAGGTGGTCAGCGTGCCGGTGGTCGGCATCGCCGAACCGTCGGCCGTCATCGTCTCCATGTTGACCCTGGCCTGGATCGCGATACCGTCGGCGAGCGCCGGTTCGCCGGTGGGTTCGCTTCCGTCGGAACGGAGTCCGCGCGGCAGCCGCAGGTCGTCGAGGGATGCGCCGTCGGCGATCGCGAGCTGCGCGGCGACGAGATCGACGCCGGTCACCTCTTCGGTGACGGTGTGCTCCACCTGGATTCGTGGATTCACTTCGAGGAACACGAATTCGCCCTCGGCGACCAGGAATTCGACGGTGGCGAGTCCGCGATAGCCGACATGGGCGCACAGCCGGGCTGCCGCCGCGTGCAGTGCCCGGCGCAGAGCATCGGAAAGGCCCTGCGCGGGTGCGATTTCGAGCAGCTTTTGATGCCTGCGCTGCACGCTGCAATCGCGATCACCCAGCGCCAGCGACACGCCTGCGTCGGCGACGATCTGTACTTCGATGTGGCGGGCGTTGTCGAACAGCGCCTCGGCGAAGACCGCGGGATCGCCGAACCCGAGCTGTGCCTCCTCGGCGCAGCGCCGGTACGCGTGGTCGATGTCCTCGCTGCTGCGCACGACCCGCATGCCGCGACCACCGCCACCTGCCAGCGCCTTGATCATGATCGCACCCGGTCGTGCGTCGAAGAACGCCCGCACTTGTTCCACGGTGGCCTGCCCGGCCGTCGCGGGTAACACGGGGATGCCCGCGGCGGCTGCGGTCGCGCGGGCCGAGACCTTGTCGCCGAACAGTTCGAGTACAGCGGGATCGGGGCCGACGAAGGTGACGCCCTCGCCCGTGCAGGCGCGAGCGAATTCGGCGTTCTCGCTGAGGAATCCGTAGCCGGGATGAAGGTGGGTAGCGCCGGATTCCTTGGCGGCGGCCAGGATCGCGGTGTGGTCGAGATAGGCCGCGGCGCCGGTGCCTGCCAACCCGATCGCCTCGCCCGCCGCGTGCACGTTGGGGTTGTCCGCGTCGTCCTCGGCATAGACCGCGACGGTGTCGATGCCGAGTTCGGTGGCGGTGCGGATGATGCGCAGGGCGATCTCGCCGCGATTGGCGATCAGCAGCTTCACCGCACCAGTCGTTCGCCCTCGGACCGGACAACACTGAACCCGTTGACTTCGACCATCTCCCTGTCCCCGTCGGCGAATGCCCGCCATGGGAAGCGATGCTCCCCGTGCGGCCGCGCTGTCCGTCGCGCCCATCGCTGCTTGTGGCCGCCGTCACAAGTGTTGTTGAGGTTGAAGTCGATGTCAATTGAGCGGATTCGGCCCCTGACCTGTCCGGCTACCGAATCAGTGCACGCACCGGGTAATATCGCTTCCCGATGTGATGACGCAAGGCCCTGTAGCGCAGTTGGTTAGCGCGCCGCCCTGTCACGGCGGAGGTCGCGGGTTCGAGTCCCGTCAGGGTCGCAGTACGCAAAGTCCCCCACGCCGATGCCGGTGCGGGGGACTTTCGCGTTCGTGAACGTGCTCAGGCGCGGTGGTCGATGCTGGTGATGCGGTGGCGACCGGGGGCGACCTCGGTGGTTCGCATGACCTGGTCGATTTTCTCGGTGGTGGCGTCGCCGGGCCATTTCTGATGGATGGTGACATTCCAGAGGGTGGCGTCGGCGGCGTCGGCTTTGGTGATGTGGACGCAGTATTTGACGTCGAGGGGCAGCGAGCCGATGCCGGCGGCCAGGGCGGACGCGTCGCCGACGTGGGCGTTGTCGGTCACGAAGGAACGAGCCTTGGCGGCATCGCGGTCTACGTAGTAGCTGTATTCGAAGCCGAGGATGGCGCCCTCGGGGCTGGCGGTGTCGCCGCTTTCGGCGCTGATGGTGATCGAGGGGGTGCGGAAGGACTCGCAGCCGGACAGGGCGTGGGCCGGAAGCGGGGGCGTCACGGTGGAAGTCGTTGCGCGCGCGCCCGGCGCGGCGGCCTGCGTGGTGGTGGCCGGTGGGTCCGAAGGGCCGAGGAAGATGGTGGCGGCCAGGCCGAGAATGACGACGAAGGCCAGCGCGCCGACGACGCCCTTGATGGCGGCCGCGGCTTTCGCGCGGCCGCCGCTCTCGTCGTAGCGCTCGTCGTCGAAGTTCTTGCGGGGGCGCCGCGCGACCTGGCCGCCGCCGCCGAAGTCCTTCAGACGCGGCAATACCGGAATCTCCACGTGGTCGCCGCTCTGTTCGGCCGCAGTGCTGGTGGCCCAGTCGTTCCAGTCGACATCGTCGCCGCGCTGGGCCTCGACCGGTGCGGCGCCCTCGGTCCAATCGTTCCAGTCGCCGGTGAACCCGTCGTCGTCAGCGGTGTTGCGATACACCGGTGTGACAGGCGCGGGCTGGAAGGGATCGTCGTTGTCGAACGGTTCCGGGTCGGGCGGCGGCCAGATCTCCGGGTTGGAACCGATCGTCTGCGGCTCGGCCTCGCGCCGCCGCCTGCGCCGCCGTTTGCCTTGTGGCCGGCGACGGCCGGGCGGCGTGGCGTCCGCCGACGCGAAGTAGGCACCGAACGGATTGTCCATACGGGTGTCCTAGGCCGGCGCCGGGACGACTCCCGGTTGGCCGTGTTTGGGTGCGGCGGAGGGTTTTTCGGTCTCCTGATCCTGCTGCGGACGACTGCCCGGCGGAACCACCCCGCCCTGCATCGGTTGCTGCGCGGGTGCGGGTGCGCTCGGGGCCTGCTGGGGCTGTTCGGCTTTCGGCGTCTGGTTCGACTGGAACGGAGCTGACGGGGCCGGGGCTTCCGGCTTCGCCGAGGCGCCACTGTCGTTCGCGCCGCCGCCGCCGCTGCCGTTGGTGCCGCCGCTCGTGCCGCCGCCGCTCGTGCCGCCGCCCAATCCTCCGAACAAGGTGTTCGTGCCGGTGCCGCCGCCGTTGGTCGTCGGCGCGGTGGGCGTGGCGCCCGCGGGTGCGGTGGACGCGCCGCCCTCGGTGCCGGTCGCGTTCGCAGCGAGGGTGTCGATCCCGGTGGTCGCCAATTCGGCGCCCTTGTCGATCCCGTGCATCGCCACCTCGGCGATCTTGTCGATCAGGTGGGTACCGAAGCTCACACCGGCATCGATCGCCGCGGTTCCCAGCGATACCCCGCCGTCGATCAACGCCTCCTGCAACGCGATCTGGGCCGCGGTCGCCGGATCGATGTTGTCGTTGTCGTCCCAGGAGGAGGTGTCGTTCCATGCGGACGTATCGGTCCCGCCGGTGCCGAGCACATAGACCCCGGGCGCCACCTCCGTCGCGCCGGTGGGAACGGTCACCCCGTTCGTGCCGCCGAGATCGCTGGTGAGTCCCCTGGTATCGCGGGTGTACTGATCCATCTCGGTGCTGGCATTGCCCACCACCCCGACGGCTTCCGAAATTGCCTCTTCGGCGAGCTCGACGATGGCGTCCAGATTGTTCTCGTTCACCGCGGGCGCGGCAGCCTTCGCCTTGGCCCGGAAGTCGGCGATGATCGCGTCGACCTTGGCTGCCGCGCGCGCCTGCGTCGAATGTGCCTGTCCGAGCAGCGTGCTCAAGCGGGTTCCGCGATCTGCCGCAGCCGAGACCTCGGTCGCGGTCTGTCGCAGCGCGGGCGTCGCGGGGGCCGCGGTCTCGGTGGATTCGAGCGCGTACAACCCCACTCGATGCGGGTCCTCGGTAGCGGTTGTCGCGGCCGAGGCCGCGGACAGTGCGGCGACCACCGAGGCGTCGGGATCGGCGGAAGTATTACTGCCCAGCGATTTACGCAGCTCGAGCAGCGGCACCTCGAGCAGTGCGATCACCGGCGCGATCTTCGCTTCGGCTTCGGCGGGCGTGATCGTGCTCACGGTGGTTTCGGTGACCAGCGATGTGGAACGCATCACGCCACCTCGCTCTCTGTCGCGCGCAGGTCGCCGGCAAGGCCGGTGTCGATCCCGGTCACCGTGGCGCCGAAGCGATTCAGGATGTCCTGATAGGTGGTCACCAGATTGCCCGCCGTGCTCAGCGTCGAGGCGTGTTCGCCCGCGGCCTGTGTCCAGGCGGCGGCGAATTCACGCCCGAGCACGCCGAGCCCGGACAGATCGGCCCCGGCCGCGGCCGTCGTATCGGTGGCCGCGGTGCCGAGAAGTTCGGAAACCCGAGCTGCCGCACGCTGATAAGCGTCGAGCGCTGACGGGTCGAATGACATTTCTGCCACGATGTCTACCCCTTACACGATCGCGGATCCCGGCACTCCCCGGTGCTGAAAAGCGTAACCACCGAGCGCCGTTTGCGGGGGAGTCCAGTCCAGATGCAGGGATCGATCTCGAGATCGTGCAGGTCAAGGACTTTCGCCACGAAGTTCGAGTGGTGCTGATGTGACTGACGGGTCGGTGCTCGAACATGACCGGCGAGTAGGGTCAGCCAGGTCATGGATGGCTATCGACTGTTCGCCCTGCTCGGGTTCGCCCTGCTCGACGCGCTCGACGTGCTGCTGGTGGCAATCACCACGGCCGTGGTCGCCGATGCCAGGCTGACCCGGCGCTCGCCGATGGCGGGGGTGCTCAGCTTCCTCGGCGGCGTCTTCGCGGTCTCGGTCGCCTTCGGCGTGTGCACGGTGCTCGGCATCGACTTCCTGGTGCGGTTGCTCGACTTCGAATTGACCCCCACCCTGCGCTACTGGGGCGAGCTGGTGATCGGCCTGGTGCTGATCGCGGTCGCCGCCCTCCCGGTCGACACCACCACATCCACCGGCGGTCGCTGGGTAGAGCCGGTGCGCAAATATCCCTGGCTGATGGGCGTGATCGGGTTCACGCTCGGCCTGGCGAAGGTGCCCACCTCGGTGCCCTACCTCGCGGCCCTCGCGTTGCTGTCGGCCCAGCGCCCACTGCCGCTGGGCTGGCCGCTGATCGTCGCGGGCTACTGCGCGATCGCGTTGGTCCTGCCGCTGGTGGTGCTCGCGTTGGCCATGCGGCGAACCCCGCGCACCCGGCGGGTGTACCGCCTGCTCGTGCAGGCGATCACCCGGTTCGGGCCGCCGGTGATCCGGGTGCTTTTCGTGGTGTTCGGCGTCGGATTGGTCGTGGACGCGCTGGTCCACGCCAGTCGGCTGTGGTGAGCGCCCGGCCCGGCCACTCAGGAAAGCGTCAGGGCCATCGAGTACCGTCATAACGAATCGATGACATGCTCTGCGCCCGAATCTGGGCGCGGAGCTATCCAGGTGAGCAGGGAGGGCGACCCTTGAGGGTTACCGTTGTTGTGCCGACCTACAACGAGCGGGAAAATCTGCCGGTGGCGGTGGAGCGGCTGACGGCTCTGCCGGTGTCCGACCTGCACGTGCTGGTGGTAGACGATAATTCACCCGACGGCACGGGTGACGTCGCCGACAAATTGGCCGCTGAGCTGCCGAATGTCGTGAGCGTGCTGCACCGCACCGAGAAGGACGGCCTCGGCCGCGCCTACATCGCGGGTATCACCGCCGCCCTCGACGAGGGCGCCGATGTGGTGATCCAGATGGACGCCGATCTCTCACACCCGGCCGAGGTCATCCCGTCGATGCTCGAGAAGCTGAGCTCCGAGGACGTCGGCGTCGCGCTCGGGTCGCGCTATGTGCCCGGTGGTTCCACCGCCGCGGAGTGGAAGTGGTACCGCAAGGCCCTGTCCGCCTGGGCCAACTTCTATGTGAACCTGATCCTGCGCCTCGGTGTGAAGGACGCCACCGCCGGTTTCAAGGCGTGGAAGGCCGATACCCTGCGCGCGATCGACGTCGCCTCGATCCGTAGCAACGGCTATTCGTTCCAGGTCGAGATGAACTACCGCGCGATCAAGAAGGGCTACACGATCGCGGAGGTGCCGATCCGCTTCGAGGAGCGCACCATCGGCGCGTCGAAGATGAGCCTGAAGGTGCAGCTCGAGTCGGCGCTCATGCCGTGGAAGCTGCTGTTCGGCCGCTCGGTGTAATCGCCGCACGTGAAAAGGCCCCGCCGGAGATCCGGCGGGGCCTTTCGCTGTGGGTCTCACCCGGCGGTGATGCTGCGACGCACACCTTCCAGCGCGATCACCATGATCGGCACCAGCACCACGTGCATCACCGACAGGGCGATGGTGGTTGCGGTGTCGAAGTCGGAGGAAACGGTCATCGCGATGGTCGCGAGCGACAGCACCGATCCGACCACGGCGGCGGTCCGCAGCACGCCGGTCCACACGTAGGACACCAGCACGGCGACGGTCAGGCCGATCAGCAGCGGCACGGCCGACATCATGATCACCCCGCCGGGCGCGACATCGAAGAGCTGGCCGTTGTCGACGGTGACGAAGGACCCGCCTGCGGCAGCGCCGATGGCCCAGACGATCAGGTTCACGACGACGGCGGCGACGACGGCGCCCAGCACGGCGACGGGCCGGTTCAGCGCGGGGACGGTGGAGGTGGTGGGGGCGGTGATGGTGGTCATGATGTTCTCCCTCATTCGGTGATGAGAACAATCATGAAACCCAAATAAAGGTTTAGGTCAAGCCCTGTGCTCGGGGAATATTTCTCAGGGTTCGCACGGCCAGTTCAGCAGCGTGTTCTCGAACAGTTGCCGGACGCTGTCGACTTCGTCGTCCATGTCGGCGGGGTTCCAGCCGGAGACATCGATCGGCGCCAGCACTGCCACATCGACGAGGCCCGAACGCGCGACAGGTGAATCCCGCCAGGCGATTTCGCCCGCGTTGCGCACCACGACCGGGATCACCGGCACGCCCGCCTGGATCGCGATGTGGAAGGCGCCCTTCTTGAACGGCCCGACTCCCGGGGTGAACGAGCGGGTGCCCTCGGGTGCGACAGCAATCGACAGTCCGGCGCGCAGGGTCGAAACAACGGGCGCCAGTGCGGCTTTCGCCGCTTCGGTGTTGGTTCGGTCGATGAAGGTGACGCCGACGAAGCGCATCAGCGGACCGAACAGCGGGTGGTTGGCGAGTTCCTTCTTGCCCACGCCGGTCACCGCCCCGTCGAGGACCTTCGGCACGATGATCACGTCGAACTGGCTCTGGTGGTTGAACAGGAACACCGCGGGTCTGGGCGCACGGGCGTTGTCGGCGCCGACCACGCGGAGCCGGACACCGATGGCGCGCAACGTGGCGGTGGTGGCGTCGTGCATGAGGGCGTCGGCCATCGGCTGGCGTTTGCCGGTGTAGGACTTGCGCGCGACACCGACGATGGCCCCGCCGATCAGGCCGATGAAGCCGGCGATGGTGCGCAGATAGTCGACAGGGCGCGGAGCTCGGCGCGGCCGGAAGCTCAGCACGGGCCAGCCCTTGCCGGCGGCGATCGCGTCGAGCGCCGGGTCCGGGTCGATCACGGTCGGATGCTCGGCGAGTTCGAGTAGGGGCAGGTCGGTCACGCTGTCGGCATAGACGTATCCGATCTCCCGCCCTGCCGTGAATTCGGTGACTGCCGCGGATTTTCCGGTGCGCCACAGCGGGGCGCCGTCCGGGTGGCCGGTCACCACACCGTCCTCGACAGCGAGTTCGGTGCACAGCACAGTGTCGATACCGAGTCGTTCGGCGACCGGCTGCACCTGGAATCGCGTGAGCTCACTGACCAGCAACACTGTGTGCCCGGCCAATTGGTGTGCCCGCACGAGCTGCCACGCCTCCGGAAACATCCGGCCGTAGATCTGCTCGCGGAAAGCCTTGCGGCCCAGTTGCGTCAGGTCGGCTTCGGCGGCGCCGGCCCAGGTTCGTTCGACGGCTTGGAGGAATCGGGCGTAGTCGCCGTCGTCACCGCCGCGCCGAATTCCGCCCACCAGCGTGGCCGCGCGATCGTCGTCCCGTCGCAACAGCTTGCGCGCTGGGCTACGTCGCGCCAAACCGTCGACGACGGTGCCACCGAAGTCGAACACCGCCGCGACCTGCGCCCCCTGTGGGCCCGATCGGATCATGGCCAGCGCTTCGGCGAGGGTGCTCATCAGTGCGTGTTCCTGTTCGACGGATCCAGCGAGGCCGCCCGCGCGATGCGCTCACCGAGATCGCGGAGCTGATCGGTGAATTCTTGGCGCTTGTCGATCAATTCGGCCTCGGCCCCGGCGGCGGCGGGCGCGATGAGACCGTGGTTGTCGGCGAGTTTCCATGCGCTGGTGAACAATTCCGACGACACCGATTCCGGGCTGTGCAATCGCTGCTGCAACAGCATCTGCTTGCCGACCGCCACGCATTCGTCGATGAATTCCTTGCGATCGATCACCGCGTCGGTCGGTCGGGCGACCAGCCGCTCGGCCACCACCAACTGCGCGTCGAAGAACGAACGCAGCACTCGATGCGCCATCACGAACCCGGATTCGGTGACAGCACCGAGGAATTGGCGGTCCAGCCGGTCGTCGGGCGTGTGCTCGTCCCATTCGGGCACGATGATGCGTACTTCCTCGATGATCTGGTCGGCGAACTCCTGCCGCTCCGGGAAGAAGAATTCGAACTTGAGCAGGTCGCGCAGCGCGAACGCCGCCTTCCACGCTGCTCGCAGCGGGTCGTCGCCCGGCTGCTCCACTGCGGTGAGGGCGGCCAGTTCGAGAATGGCGCGGTTGACGAACCAGTGCACCGCGCTGTTGCGGTAGAACGCCGCCTCGAGGTGCGTGCCCGGTTCGATCGCGTACACCGGTTCCAGTCCACCGCGATAGACGGTGACCACGCCGGCCAGGGCGAGCTGCTCGAGGACCACCCGCAGGCCCTGTTCGTCGCGCAGCGTGGACAATTCGCCGCTCGGCAGATCGCGACGGGCGATATAGCCCAGCACCGGATCGAGCACGGTGCGTACCTGGCCGAGAGTGAGCGCGCGCTCGTGCACACCGAGCAGAGCCAGGGTCACCAGCGCATTGACGGTGATCGGCGTGACCTCGTTGATGCCGACCGCCACGTCGAAAGCCAAGCGCTGCACCGCTTTGTACTCGGCGTCGGCGAGGACCTGCTGATCAGGGACACGGGCGGAGCCGGTCTCGGTGTCGCGCAGCGGGATGGTCACCGGCCGCTGATCGAGCGGATCACCGTGCACCCCGAGACGCTCGCGCGCCGAGATGGCCTCTCCGAAGCGCACATACACTCGCCCCGCTGAATGTTGCTGGCTCCGCACATATCTGGCGAGCCAGCCGATGCCCTCGGCCTTCTTCTTGCCGCCCGCCTGTTCGCTGGCGATCGCGCCCAGTTCGTTGAGCCGCTCATAGGTGATCGACACCGGCACCAGCATCACATCGTCGACCCGGCGCGAACGCACCGCGGCGGCAAGGTAGTTGAGCAGTCCATAGCGTGGTGGGCGCAGTTTGCCGGTCCTGGTGCGCCCGCCCTCGAAGTACCACTCCATATTGAAGCGTTTGGCCAGCAGGTAGGCGAAGTATTCCTCGACGACGGCCTTGTAGACCTCGTCGTCGCCGAAGCTGCGCCGGATGAACACCGTTCCCGTGCGCCGGGCGATCGGGCCCATCGGCCAGAAGTTGAGGTTCGCGCCGCCGATGACGTGATTGGGCGGAAAATCGTTGCGCGCCAACACGTCGCCGAGGACGAACGCGTCCACGTAGGAGCGATGCGACGGCAGGAAGACCAGCGGGTGCTTGCGGTTGAGCGTGCGCAACGCGTCGAGGCCGCGCAGGTCGGTGTCGACCTTCCAGGTCGAGGCGTGCACGGGTCGCATCGCCTGGGTGAACAGGTCCGAGACCAGTCGGCTCTGCGCGGCGACCAGTTCGCGCAGGGCCTTTTCCGCGTTGCGATAGACGTGGTCGGGTTCGGCGCCGATCTCGTCGGCGATGTAGTCGAGTTTGCGCTGGAATTCGGGAGAGTCGAGGATCTCCTCGGCCACCAGCTGCGGCACCTTGTAGCGGTCGCCGATGACGGTGCGTTCGGCGCGTTCCAGGGCGACCACTGCGGCGCGCACCACCGCGCGCGCGAACGGGTCGGCTGTGCCTGCCCGCAGCAGCGCCGCGGCCTCGGGATTATTGGTGCGTAGTGCGCTGAGCCGGGCGGGTGCGCCGACGAGTACGCGGTGCCGGTCGGGTTCGGTGCGCAGCAGCCTGCGCTGGACGAGCCGATTGGGTTTGCGTGGATTGGTCAGCATCGCCAGGTCCGCGAAGGTCACCCGGCGCACACCGTCGCGTTCGGGTGGTAACCACAGCACCCGAACCGGGACCACCAGCGGGTCGTCATGCCTGTTCACCAGTCGTTTGGTGATGGCCTTCGCGTCGAGGTCGAGCTGAATCACCGGAGCCGTCGAGTCGATCTCGTCACCGAGGCCACCCCGGGCTATCCACTCGCCGATCACTTCGCGTTCGACACCGGAGGCCGCGTCGACCAGGGCGACCACCGAGTCTGCCTGCGGGCCGCGCCGCCTACCTTTGTCGGTCATTCCTCCATTGAAGCCGCAGTTCTGCTTCGGCGCATCGAACTTCGGCTACAGCGCGTTGCGCGGTGCGCGCAGGAACGGGCTGATGGCGCGAGCGCTGTGCGATCGGCCTGTTCGGTGTGAAGTGGGAGTGGCGAAGAATACCCAGCGCAGCCCTGGTCAAACGGCGAGGTAATGCTAACCTAACCAGGCTAAGTTAGGTCAGCTTTACCTTGGAGGATCGTTGTCGTCGACGGAACAGCCCGTGAGGGTGGAGTATGTGACCGACCCCGCGGCAGCGATGGCACGTCTGGCTGTCTGCGACCGGTTCGGCGAGTACGTGATGTACGAGCAGCCCGGTGCGTGGGTGTTCGCCGCCGATCCGCTCGGCAGCGTGGAACTCGACGCCGGTGAGCTGCGCACCGTCTGGGCGGGTGAGACCACCGCGCGCGCCTGGACCGGCAGTCCGGCCACCGCGATCGATACCGCGCTGGCAGCCCTGCCGCTCGGCGGCCGCAACGCCTACGGCTGGATCGGCTTCGAATTCTGCGCCTACTCGCTCTCGGCGACCCAGTATCTCAACCCGCTGACCTCGTTGGCGCACCTGATGATTCCGCGGATCGAGGTGCGCATCGATGCCACGGGCGTGCGGATCAGCGGCGCCACTCCGAACGAGGCGTGCGACATCCACGATCTGATCGCAGGCTCGCAGGGGGTCGATCTTCCGGTCGCATCGCCGATCGACGTGCGGCCCGACCCGACGAACTACGAACAGCGGGTCGCCACCGCTGTCGCCGAAATCCGTTCCGGCAGCTACCAGAAGGTGATTCTGTCGCGCAAGGTCGAACTGCCGTTCGCGGTGGACATGCCTGCGACCTATCGCCTCGGCCGGGCCAACAACACGCCCGCGCGCTCGTTCCTGCTGCGGCTGGGCGGCCTGGAAGCGGCCGGGTTCAGTCCCGAGCTGGTGGCCTCGGTCGACGACGATCGCGTCGTCACCACCGAACCGCTCGCGGGTACGCGCGCGTTCGGGCTCGGCGCCGAGGCCGACGGTGCGGCCCGCGCCGAACTGCTCGCCGACCCGAAAGAGATCGTGGAGCACGCGATCTCGGTGCAAACCTCCTTCGCCGAGATCGCCGAGGTGGCCGTGCCCGGCACGTCCGCGGTCTCCGATTTCATGGCCGTGCGCGAGCGCGGCAGTGTGCAGCACCTCGCATCCACCGTGCGCGGCACCCTCGCCGCCGACCGCACCGCGTGGGATGCGCTCGAGGTCCTTTTTCCGTCGGTGACCGCCTCCGGTATCCCCAAGCGCGCGGGCGTCGACTCTGTGTTCCGCAACGATCACGATCCGCGTGGGCTGTATTCCGGTGCGGTCGTCTGTGTTTCGCCGACCGGCGCGCTGGAGGCGACGTTGGTGCTGCGGGCGATCTATCAGACCGGCGAGGGCGCGTGGTTGCGCGCCGGAGCCGGAATCGTGGGGCAGTCGCGGCCCGAGCGCGAGTTCGAGGAGACCTGCGAGAAACTGGGCAGCGTAGCGCCCTACGTGGTCAAGGCTTTCCAAGGTTGACCACCTGCGCGACCTTGCCGGTCCGAGGCTTGCGCGACCCGATCCCCATCTGGCATGAGAGCGGGCCGCGACTGCTCGGTTGCAGGCGAAAGCTGTTGCCGTTCAGCCGTTCAGCCGTGCAGGGCGCGTAGGGCCTTCTTGTCGATCTTGCCAACCGCGGTGATCGGCAGCGAATCCGCCTGGCGGACAAGGTCTGGCAGCTTGTAGGTGGCCAGACCCCGTTCGGTGAGGAAGGTCTTGATTGCGCCGAGGGTGGGCAGCTCGCCGGTGACAACCAGTACGACACACGCTTTTTCGCCGAGTGCGGCGTCGGGCAGGCCCACTGCGGCGGCGTGGCGGACGGCCGGGTGGGCGAGCAGGTGCTCCTCCAGCTCGTCGCAGGAGATGTTCTCGCCGCCGCGATTGATCACGTCCTTGATCCGGCCGCTCACGATCAGGTGTCCGCTGGGCAACTGCCGCACCAGGTCGCCGCTGCGATAGAAGCCGTCGGGGGTGAAGGCGCGCGCATTGTGTTCTGGCGCGCGGTAATACCCGCGCAGGGTGTAGGGGCCGCGGGTGAGCAGTTCGCCCTCCTCGCCCTCGGCGACCGGATTGCCGTCGGCGTCGACGACGCGCAGTTCGTCGGCGGGGGACAGCGGCCGGCCCTGGGTGGTGCAGACGAGTTCCTTGTCGTCGTCGAGCCGGGTGTAGTTGAGCAGCCCCTCGGCCATCCCGAACACCTGCTGCAACGTGCACTGCAACGCGGGCTCCACGTCGCGGGCGTTCACCTCGGCCAACCGGGCCCCACCCACCTGCAACAGCCGCAGTGAACTCAGGTCGGCGTCCTCCCAATCCACTGCCGCACTCCACAATTGGGCCAGCGGTGGGACGACCCCGGTGACGGTCACCCGGTGCTTCTCGATCGCGGTGAACGCACCCTCCGGGCTCGGATCGAGGGTGAAAGCGATGGCGCCGCCGGTCGCGACGGTGCCGAGAATCCCCGGACATGCCAACGGGAAGTTGTGTGCCGCGGGCAGTGTCGTGAGGTAGACGTCCTCGGCGGTGAGCCCGCAGACCCGCGCGCTGGCGGTGGCGTTGTAGACGTAGTCGTCGTGGGTGCGGGCGATCAGCTTCGGCAAGCCGGTGGTGCCACCGGAGACGAGCATGACCGCGATGTCGGACGGATCGACTGCGGGCAGCGAATCACCTTCGCGGGGAACAGCATCAAGGGCGACGAAGCCGCCGACGGGCCCGTCGGCGTCGGCCGCGGTGATCGCCCGCTGCTGTGGGATAGCCACCGACGACTGGTCTGCCGTGCCCGGATCGCCGGCGACCAGC
>JACIXH010000063.1 GCA_014360565.1 Nocardia sp. | reverse complement strand
CAAAATCCCTCCCGACCCGAAACCACCCACACCAAACCCCTAACACCCACTGCACTCCAGCAAAACCCCGCTGCTCAGAGCAGATCCGCCCACAGCAGCATCACCAGCGAACCACCCCCCACACCAGGCACCGTGGACCCATGGCACACGACGACAAGTCCCCGATGTTCAGCTGGCGGGCCCGCGAGCAACTGTTCGGCCGCCGGATCCTCGTCCTCGACGGCCCCCTCGACGACGACAACGGCACCCTGCTCATCACCCAACTACTCACCCTCGGCGCCCAGAGCCCCGAGGCCGGGATCTCGCTGTGGATCCACTCCCCCGGCGGCTCGGTACCGTCGATGCTGGCGATCCGCGACGTGATGCGGCTCGTACCGTGCGAGGTGTCCACCTTGGCTCTCGGATTAGCCTGCAGCGCAGGACAATTCCTGCTCTCATCCGGCGCACCGGGAAAGCGCTACGCCCTGCCGCACGCCCGCGTCCTGATGCATCAGGGGTCGGCGGGAATCGGCGGCAGTGCGGTGGAGGTGGAAGTGCAGGCCGACGATCTGCGCTACACCGTCGATACCGTGCTCGGACTCATCGCCGCCGACACCGGCCAGCCTTTCGACCGCGTCTACGAGGACTCGCTGCACGATCGCTGGTTCACCGCGCCGCAGGCACTCGAGTACGGGTTCATCGACCACATCGTCGAATCGTTCGACCAGGTCGTCCCGAACCGGCACCGCATCGGGATCACAGCATGATCGCTGACCGCACCGACGGTGATCGCGGACTACGCACGCACACGCGTACCTCGCCGCGGACCGGCGGCCCCGACCGACAGCACTACCGGCTGCCACCGAAACAGCATGCGAGGCAGACGAATCAGGCCGATTACCCACGAGAGGCGGGCCAACTGTCATGACCTACACAATTCCGAACGTGGTGTCACAACATCGCGGCGGTGGTGAGCGGATCACCGACATCTACTCGCACCTGCTCAGCGAACGCATCGTCTACCTGGGCACGCCCATCGACTCCGGTGTCGCCAACGCCCTCATCGCCCAACTGCTGCACCTGGAATCGGACAGCCCCGGCCAGGCGATCAGCCTCTACATCAACTGCGAAGGCGGCGACCTGTCCGCCATGCTCGCCGTCTACGACACCATGCGATTCATCAAGGCACCGGTGCACACCACCTGTGTCGGCCAGGCGATCGCGGTCGGGGCGGTCCTGCTCGCCGGCGGCACGGCCGGTCATCGAGCGATGCTCCCACACACCCGAATCGTGTTGCACCAACCTGCGACTCGCGGTCAGGGCACGATCCCCGACCTGATCCTGCAGGCCGACGAGATCGTCCGGATGCGCGCGGCGATCGAAGCGATCCTGTCCAAGCACACCGGCCAGACCCCGGAAACGCTGCGCCGCGACACCGACCGAGATCGGGTCTTCACCGCGGAGACCGCACTCGACTACGGGCTCGTCGACCACGTCCTGCACGAACGGGAGTGACCAGCCGATCGCGCCAGGAACTGACCCGTGCGTTCGCGCACCCGGATCGGTGCATCGTCGAGAAGAACTCCGCCGGTGGTCCGGCGAGATCTGGATATCGACCGGAACACCGATCGGCGAACGCCCAGATCAGCGCCGCCGAGCCCGCACCGCGGCCCATCCGATGTCGCGAGCGAGCGGACGGGCCGCGTCGGGCCTACCTGGGGCTCACTGCTTTTCGATGCGTTCCAGGTAGGCGCGGCGCACAGTGTCGTCGACGCGGGTGATGGCGGCATCGTCGTGGGCCGCCTTGCGCAAGGCCCGCATCACCCGCTCCGGCACCAGACCGGACGCGTTCGCCATCAGGCCGACGTATCCGGGCACCGCGGTCTCTGCTGCCCGGGTCCTGACCGTACGGACGACGGCGGCGGCGATGTCTTCGGGATCGACGGCAGGCAGAATGCCGAAGTCGATGCCGGAGCTGAGTTCGGTACGCACCGCCGACGGCAGGACCGCGCTCACGCTGACTCCGGTGCCGTCCATTTCCAGCCTGGTCGCGGCGGTCAGGCCGACCACCGCGAACTTGCTGGCGTTGTACACCGCCAGTCCCTTGACAGGGAATTTGCCCGCCAGCGAGGCCACGTTCACCACGTGGCCGTAGCCGCGCTCGACCATGCCGGGTAGGGCCAGCCGCATGCCGTGGAGGACGCCGTAGACATTGACGTCCATGGTGAGCTGGTCGATGCGGTCGGACTGATCGAGAAACGGTCCGTTGGGCATCACGCCCGCGTTGTTCACGAGCACGTCCAAGGGGCCGTGCCACTGGTCGGTTGCCGCGAGGAACGTTGTGTAAGAGGCCTTGTCGGCGACATCGAGGACATGGCCCATCGCGCGATCGCCGAGGTCTGCGGCGGCCTGCACGACCAAGGCCTCATCGAGGTCACCGAGTGCGACGAACGCACCGGCCTCGACAAAGGCTGCGGCGGTGGCGAGTCCGATGCCGCGGGCGGCGCCGGTGATGGCGATAGTGGCGCCGTCGAGGTCGATGCGTGGGTAGCTCATGTGGTGGCCTCTCGTCGATGGTGTGCGCGGGCATCGACGCCCGGCACCGATGCCCCGGTGTGACCGGTCGATGGTTTGCTCGTGGTCCGCCCGCCGGCAGCCCCGAGGCCGAGCCGCGGGCCGATCACGCTGCGTCCGTTCGCGTCGTGGCGGGGCTCATGCGGGTACCGGCGCATCATGGGTGATGGTGAAGTCGGACGGGTCGAATGTGCTGACGCGGGTGGTGAGTTCGCCGGTGGACCAGGGCCAGCTGAAACTGTTGCGACCGTTTTCGTCCATGTAGTAGCTCTGGCAACCACCCGCGTTGTAGACGGTGCCCGCCAGCGCGGCCTGTACTTGCTCGACGTAGCGTGCCTGTACCTCGGGACGAACATCCAGCGCTGCCCACCTTTCGCGCCGGGCGCGCGCGATCGCCGAGACCAGGAAGGCGACCTGGGCTTCGAGGATGGCGAACGCCGAGGAGTGGCCGGTGCCGAGACTGGGGCCGAGCACGGTGAACGCGTTGGGGAAACCGGTGGTGACGGTGCCGAGGTAGGCCTCGGGCGAGCCCTTCCAGTGCTCGGCCATGGCGCGGCCGTCGGCGCCGCGAACGATGTCGGCCAGTGGGGTGTCGAGGATGTGGAAGCCGGTGCCGAGGATGACCGCGTCGACCTCGGCAGTGGTGCCGTCGGCGCCGACCACGGTGTTGCCACGGAATTCGGTGACGCCGGTCGCGTGCACGTCGACGTTGTCGCGGGTCAGCGATTGGAGATAGCTGTTGGAGAACAGGATTCGTTTGCAACCCAGCAGATAGTCCGGCGTGAGCTTGGCCCGCAGTGCCGGATCACGCACCACCGCACGCAGATACGCCGACCCGACGGCCTGCACGGTCTGCATCAGCGGTCGCGGATGCCGGAAGGCCACCCCGAGACCTTCCATCAGCGCGTACTCGACCGATCGCAACGCCTTGTGCGCGAACGAGAATCGTCGCATCGCCCGCTTCTCGAACCCCGGCACGCGGTGATCGAGTTTCGGCAGCACCCACTGCGCGGTGCGCTGGAACAGATGCAGTTCGGCGACATCGGGCGCGATCGCGGGCACGAACTGCACGGCGGACGCACCGGACCCGACCACCGCGACCCGCTTGCCACGCAGGTCGTAATCGTGGTTCCAGCGCGCGGAATGGAAGACCTCGCCGGGGAATTCGGCCAGCCCGGGGATGGAGGGGAGATTCGGTTCGTTCCACGGACCGGCGGCCGAGACGACGAACAGCGCCGTCAGCTCGCCCGCATCGGTCTCGAGCCGCCAGAGGTTCTCGGTGCTGTCCCAGCGGCTGCCCAGCACCGATACCCCGAAGCGAGTGCGTTCGGCCAGCCCGTGCTCGCGAGCGACCTTGTCGACGTAGTCGAGGATCTCGGGTTGGGTCGCGAACAGCCGCGACCACTCACTGTTGGGCGCGAACGAGAACGAGTACAGCCCGGACGGAACATCACACGCGCAGCCGGGATAGGTGTTGGCCCGCCAGGTGCCGCCGAAGGTCTCGGCCTTCTCCACGATCACCACGTCGTCGACGCCTGCCTCGGCCAGCTTGATCGCGGCACAGATGCCGGAGATCCCGCCACCGATCACGACTACTTCGTGGTGCTGAGTCATCAGATTTCTCCTTCGAGAGATTCGGGTAGAGCAGCGCGCGTGTGCGAGAAGCGCGCAACCTCAACGCAACTGGTCGCGATGCCGACGTAGAGCATGTGGAAATCGCCCTCGCGCAGCACGCGGGCAGGTCGATGCGCTCGGCCGACCCTCCCCGCGTGGCGATCGACGCGGGTGCCACCGCGCCCGATCACGCGAATTCTCGATGAGCCGTGCGGATCGCCTCGGTGACCCGGGCGGGAAGGTCTCCTCGCGCGGCGGCCAGTGTGGCCGGGCGCCGGGCGGAATCCATGAAGTTCGGGCCCATCGCGGCGAGTTCACCGTGGCCGGGCTCGATGCGGATCACGCGCGTACCCGCTGCCCGCAGCAGTGCCACTTCACGGTCGAGGCCGCGGGTCATCTGCGCGCGCAGCAGTCGTTCGACGCGGTCGAGGCCGGTCGCCGGTGCGCCGCCTGCCGAGGTCATCGGCGTGATGACGACCACCTCGTCGAGTTCGAGCGGCAGGAGTAGATCAGCCGACACCGAAGACACCGCCCCGCCGTCGACGTAGGACCGCTCGCCGATCCGCACCGGAGGGAACCAACCGGGGATCGCCCACGACGCGGCGATCGCCTCGCCCAACTCGGGCGCAGCCTGCCCGCCGCTCACGGTCGGATGCCCTCGCACCACACCATCTCGAACCGACTCTTCTGCCGCCCCGGCCGCGCCGCTGCGTACAACCTCACCTCGCGCACCGAACGCGGTCCGCACGCCGGTCGACGCGTCGGCGGCGACCAGCCAGGTGGCCGGGTGGCTCACCCAGCCTTGCGCGCCTGCCAGCGCACGGCCGTACTCGCGCAGCCAACCAGCGTCGCCACGACCGCGCGGCAGCAGCCCGGCCAGCGCGGTATAGGCGGACCCGCCGCGCACACCGGCGCCGATGAGCCCGAGTCCCGGTAAGCCGAGGCCAGGCAGCGGCGGCAGCTTGCCGGGGTCCACTGCCACGTGCCGCGCGAGCACCGGGTCCGCGTCCGGGGCGGCATCGAGGGCGGCGAGCAGGTCGGTCGGCGTGCGACCGGAACCGAGCGCGGCCACGATCTCCGCTCCGGCCGACGTACCGATCAGGACTTCGGCGGTGCGAACGTCCCAGTTCATGGCGCGTTCGACGGCATCGAGGGCTACGGCGGTCCAGGCGAAGCCGAGCAGGCCACCGCAGCCGATCGCGACGCCGCGTCGTGTAGTCATATTTCGAATACTAACGGTATTTGAATTCCAGCGGTAGCCCATCTTGCTAAACTCCTGCGCATGGCCAGGATGACGCGCAAGGAGTCGCACGCGCTCACTCGCGAGCGGCTGGTCGAGACCGCCAAACGACTGTTCCTGGCCGACGGCTACAACGTGACCCCGCTCGAGAAGGTGGCCACCGAGGCCGGATTCTCCAAGGGCGCGGTGTACTCCAACTTCGCGACCAAGCACGAATTGGGTCTGGCAGTACTCGACGTCGTACACGTGGAGCGTGCCCAGTCCCTGGTGGACGCGGTACTACCGCACGACACCATCACGGAGCGGATCGAAGGATTCGCGCGGTGGGCCGACGAGAACATCGGCGATGTCGGCTGGACCGCACTGGAAGTCGAGTTCGCGACGAGCACCCGGCACATGCCCGAGGTCAGGGCCGAACTCGCCGAGCGCAGAACCACCCTCACCACGATGCTCGCCACGGTGATCCAGACGCAGGCCGATCAGCTCGGCCTCGACCTGCCGATGTCGGCGGAAGATGTCGCGCTGCAACTGCTCTCGCTCGGCATCGGCCTCGGGGTGCAGCGCGCGATCGACCCCGAACTCCCGATCAGCGCGATCGTGGACCTTCTCCGTAGCCAGATCTCCGCCGCCCGGACACCCTGAACAAGGGCGCGCACGCTCGACACCGCGCGGGGCGCGAGCGGCGATGTCGGGCGGTCACAAGCCGTGCTGACAGACCAGGGAGAGCCGTCGGGCGCGATCTCCCCCGAAATCCACCGCCACCGCACTGACTCGTGGCGTCGATGTTCGGCTCGGCAGTCCAGTGGGTCGAATCAGGCGGCGAGCAGAACAGCGTTCGGCGCGTGCGCGATCGGGGCCGAGTACGTAGGCGCGATCTGACGTTGCCCGCCCAGCACCACCGCACGCGTCGGCACCAGCGCGTGCCTGCGCATGGAGTCGGCCACCTGGGCCACGAGTTCGCCCAGCGAGGTCCCGAGGGCGCCCGCCAGCGCGGCGATCATCTCACTCGAGGGCTCTTTGCGGCCCCGCTCGACTTCGGACAGATACTGCGGCGAGATGCCCGCCCGCCCCGCCGTGTCGACCAGGGTGGAGCGCTGTTCCAGGCGCAGGGCACGTAAGCGCTCGCCCAGCGCTTCACGCCACAGTGGTTCCGGCCGCGACTTCTGTTCGCCGCGTCCGCCTGGAATCACCCGCAACCCGTTGTGCTCGCCCATACTCCGAGCGTAGGGACCTCAGAGCTGAAACACCCGGCTCTTCTGCTCTGGGCGTAACCACACGCTAGGGGCCCCGCTCCACAGGCTCAGCGACCGAAACGGGTATCCGCCCAGCCGAGCGCGTCAGCGAAGGACGCGGAGACGATTTCGCTGTGGTCGATGTCGTCGTACTTGCGGTAGTCGACCGACTGCCCGCTCGCCTGCAGTTCGGCGACCAGCGCATCGGTGGACTTCAGCGGGACAGTGAGGTCGGAGCGACCTTGCAAGACCAGGACCGGCGTGGTGAATCGAAGGGCGCCCGGGTGGTTGTCGTCGAGCACGCGCAACAGCGCCGACAGATCGCCGTCGGAGGTGAACACATCCTTCGGCGACAGCCCGCCCCACTTGCTCTTGTCGCGCAACCCGCCGGTGCAATCGGAGTCCACGGTCGGCAGCAGCGACGTGGCGCGGGCAGTGAGGAACCGCCCGGGGTCGACGTCTGTCACAGTCTGGGCGCCGCGCACCAGCAGCGGAAGGTATACCGACAGATCACCCGTGCCGATGTTGCCCAGCGGGTTCGAGGCGGCCCACTTCGCCAACCGTACCTGCTCGCCGAGGTGCGAACTGGGCGCCAGCGCGATCGCGCCGAGCAGGGGCGAACCCGGCGTCCACCCGGCAGCGTCGGCGGCGGCGAACAGCGCCGCATGCCCGCCTTGCGAATGACCGACGGCCACCCAGCGCGCGCCGACGGACTTGTCGATTTGCCGTGCCGCCGTGGCGATATCGGCCATCGCCCGCTGCTCGGTCGCACCGATCATGTAGCCGTGGTCGCCGGGCGTGCCGAGGCCGAGGTAGTCGGTCCTGGCGACCGCGTAGCCCTTTGCCACCCAGCGCGCCTGGTCGTCCTTGCTCGGCGTGGAGCCGTCCGAGCGCGAGGCCGCGCACACGTCGGCGACGCCGGTACTGCCCGGCGCCCAGGAGATCAGCGGCCAACCGCCTGCGGGCGCAGTGCCTTCCGGCACGGAGAGAGTTCCCGACACCGCGACCGATTTGCCGCGCAGGTCGACCGATCTGTACAGCGTGAGATAGGTCCGCGCGCCGGGCACGACCGGCGCGCCGGTGAGCCTTTTCGTATGGATCACCGAACCGCGCTGTCCCGGAATCGATTCCGCACGGGGGGTATAGAACTCCGAAAGCGGTGCGGCCGCCGCGAATTCGACGGGATCGCTGTCCTGCGCGCAGGCCGACGCGGCCAGCACGAGAACAGTCGCCACAATCCCCCGCGCAATACGTGTGTACAAGTTTCCCCCGATACGCCGACGGCCTCTGCGATGGCCGATAGACCGCCGACCAGGTTACTCGATCGCCCGCGGCGGCCGAGTGCGCGAGGCGCGCCGCCGCGATCGGACGGCCGGGGAACGACCCCAGCCGCCCACTGATCTCAGCGCACGACTCGACCGAGGAAGTCACCGATGAGCGCGGCGATCTCGGGCCCGTGCGTCTCCAGCGCGAAGTGACCCGCGTCGAGCAGATGCAATTCGGCGTCGGGCAGATCGCGCAGGTACGCGCGGGCGCCGTCGGCACCGAAGATCTCGTCGTGTTCACCCCAGGCGATCAAGGTCGGCGGCCGGTGCTCGGCGAAGTACTTCTGGAACTCGGGGTAGCCGTCGAGGTTGTTCTTGTAGTCGAAGAACAGCTGCAGCTGGATCTCCTTGTTACCCGGGCGATCCAGATAGGACTGATCGAGAGTCCAGGTGTCCGGGCTGATCAGCGCGAGCTTGTCGACGGGGACACCGTGGGTGTACTGCCATTTGGTGGCGTCGAGCTCCAGCAGCTTGCGCACTTCGGGCTCGTGGGTCGCACGATCGCTGGCGTGTGCGAACAGCACCTCCCAGAACGGGGTGAAGCCGTCGAGGTAGGCGTTGCCGCTCTGGGTGATGATCGCGCTGACCCGCTCGGGATTGCGCGCGGCGATGCGCAGTCCGATGGGGGCGCCGTAATCCTGGATGTAGATCGCGAATCGCTCGATGCCGAGGGTGTCGAGCAACTCCAGGGTGATCTCGGTGAGTGTGTCGAAGCTGTAGTCGAATTCGTCGACCTGCGGCATCGCCGACTGACCGAACCCGAGGTGATCGGGCGCGATCACGTGGTAGTCCGCGGCGAGGGCGGGGATCAGGTCGCGGAACATGGCCGAACTGGATGGGAAGCCGTGCAGCAGAACGACAGTGGGGGCGCTCGGATCGCCCGCCTCCCGATAGAACACTGACTGGCCCTGGATCTGGACGGTGTGATGACTGGTCTGACTCACGACGGATCCCAACTTTCTCGAGGTTCTAACTTCCTATCATCTGTTTAAAGGTTAGTTGATGGCAGAAGATTCCCGATCGGCGAAAATTCGTCCGGAAACACGAACGGCGCGTTCACCATTGAGGGTGAACGCGCCGGGCGGTAGGAAGCGAGCTAGCGACCGATGGCCGCGGACATCACGCGAGTAGCCGAGATCAGGCCGTCGATCAGGTTCCCCTGACGGAACGAGGCGAGCGCGGCGGTGACGCCGAGCTGGCAGATGCGGTCGTTGGCGCGCTCGGCGACGTCGGCACCGGAACGGACCTCGATCGCACCCTGGTTCGGCGACACGGCGATGAGCACCGAGTGGGCTGATTCGGGGGTGTTGGGAAAAATCGCGTCGGCACCGGCCGCCGGATCGGAGCCGAGATCACCGAGGTAGATATTGAACCGAACCTTGGTGGCGCGGGTCGCCTCGGTGAGCGCGTTGTCGAGGGAGACGCGCTCGCGATCGGTGAACGGCACCTCGTCGAACACCGTGCCGGGCTCGTGCACGCCGGACACACGGCCGCTGCTGGTCATAGCGAACCCGTGCGGAAGGTCGGCCTCGACCACCGCGGGCCAATTAGAACTTGCCACTTGCCCGGCCTCCGATCAGCTCCGCATGCGCGGTTTCGAGAGCCGCATGACTGCCATGCGGCTCGGCGGTGTGGTGGCCCGCCGCGGCGGTCACCTCATCGGTAGCACTCCACAGCACCGGCCGGTGGGTCCACTTCTGCCCGAGTGCGAAGTGGGCCGGCTTCTCACCGGGGAATGGCTTACCGAGATAGGACAAGCCCGCGATCGCGAAGTAGATCACGGCCGGGATGCCGACGAAGATCAGCACTGTCTCGAGAATGCTCACGCTCCAACGGTAGACGATGCTGTGTAGTAGTTCATCCCCCGGCTGTCCATGAACCGCGTGTCACACCAACCAGGCCGCCGCGTTCGGCGGCAACCGGTCGTCACCGACCGGCGCGCTGGACAGCAATACCTCCCCCGGCGGCAACTGGATCGCGGCGGCGGAGGCGTTGAGCACGCAGGTCAGCCCGCCCGGGCGACGGAAGGCGAGGCAGCCGTCCGGGCTGCCGTACCACTCGATCCGCTGACCGGCGAACTCCGGTCGGGTGGCGCGCAGGTCGATCGCCAGGCGATACAGCGACAGGGTGGAGTGCAGGGTCTCGAGTTGCGCTTCGACGGTGCGATCGGCCCACTCGGCCGGCATCGGGAGCCACGACTGCCCCTCGGTGAAACCGAACGGCGCGCTCGCGCCTTCCCACGGCATCGGGACTCGGCACCCGTCACGGCCGCGCTCGGCATGGCCGGTGCGCTCCCATACCGGGTCCTGGAGGACCTCGTCGGGCAGATCGTCGACATTGGGCAGGGCCAGTTCGGCGCCGTTGTAGATGAACACCGCACCGGGCAGGGCGAGTTCGACCATCATCATCGCCCGCGCCCGCGCGATGCCGGTCTTGCCGCCGCCGTAGCGGGTCACCTCGCGTTCGATGTCGTGATTGGACAGCGTCCAGGTGGGCGGAGCACCCGCATCGGCGACCGCGTCGAGCGAATGCGTGATCGCTTCGTGCACACCCTCAGCGGTGAAGGGGGCTTCGGCGAGGCGGAAGTTGAAGGCCAGGTGCAGTTCGTCGGGGCGGACGTATTCGCCGAAACGAACGTTGTCGTCGACCCACACCTCGCCGATCGACACCGCGGCCGGATAGTCGTTCAACACCGTGCGGATCCGCCGGTGGATGGCGTGCACGCCCGGATTGTTGAAGCGGGGATCGTCGTCGTCGTGGACGAGCATCTTGGTCTCGACCTTGGCCATGTCGGGCAGACCTTCGGGCTTGGCCATGCCGTGGGCCACATCGAGGCGGAACCCATCGACGCCGCGGTCGAGCCAGAAGCGCAGGGTCTTCTCGAAATCGTCTGATACCTCGGGATTTTCCCAGTTCAGGTCGGGTTGCTCGGGGGCGAAGATGTGCAGATACCACTGCCCCGGCTTGCCGTCGGGCTCGGTGACCCTGGTCCAGGCGGGCCCGCCGAAGATGCTCGGCCAGTTGTTGGGCGGCTGCGCGCCGTGCTCGCCGCGACCGTCGCGGAAGATGTAGCGGGCGCGTTCGGGGCTGCCGGGCGCCGCCTCCAGCGCCTCGGCGAACCACGCGTGTTCGATGCTGGTGTGGTTGGGCACCAGATCCATCGTCACCTTGATCTCGCGGTCGTGCGCCTCGGCGATCAACTCGTCCATGGCCGCCAGCCCGCCGAACAGCGGGTCGATATCGCGAGGATCGGACACGTCGTAGCCGCCGTCGGCCTGCGGCGAGCGCATGACCGGACAGATCCACAGCGCGTCCACGCCCAATAGCTCCAGGTACCCCATTTTCTCGCGCACACCGCCCAGATCGCCGACACCGTCACCATCGGAGTCGGCGAACGAGCGCGGATAGACCTGATAGAACACGGCGGTTTTCCACCACGGGACGGTGCTGTCTTCCCCCGGCACCAGCGAGGCAGGTGTCTGTGTCACACGTGCAATATTGCCAAAGTTCGCCCGCGATAATCATGCGAGCCGGGACTTTTTGCGAATCCGGCAAATAACCAGCGTTCGCTATGCTGGAGCGAAACATCGTGGTAAGAGACGGAAACAGCGACGAATCGGGTCGCTACCTGCTGACCATCAGCGAACACCAAGCACCCGTACGCTGGAACCGAGCCACTTTCGAGTGGCTGGGACGAACTTCACGAGGGATATCACGGTGTACGCCCTGGATCAGCTCGGAGAGTTTTGGAGGGATGCCGCGGGAGATGCGGTGTACGCCTTGGATCAGCTCGGAGAGTTTTGGAGGGATGCCGCGGCCATCTGGAAGTAGTCCAGGAGCGCTTTGCGGTGTTCGTCGTCGAGGATCGAGGGTTCGATCTCACCGATGGCGATCCGCATGCATCGCATCCACGCATCACGCTCTAGCGGTCCGATGACGAACGGGTTGTGGCGCATGCGCAGGCGCGGATGCCCGCGCTCGTCGGAGTAGGTGCGGGGACCGCCCCAGTACTGTTCGAGAAACATCCGGAACCGGCGTTCGGCCGGGCCCAGATCCTCCTCCGGGTACAACGGACGCAGGATCTCGTCGTCGGCGACCTCTCGATAGAACACCGACACCAAGCGGCGAAACGTCTCCGCGCCGCCCACGGCTTCGTAGAAGGAGGTCGTTGTCTGCTCACCGGTACTCACGCGTTCCATTGTGCCTCGATCACCAGGGTCACGGACGCGCTGCCCTTCAACCACAGTTCATCCGGAAGTTTGAAAAATAGCCGTGCAATACCGCCGGAACCATGGTCAACTGGGGAGCAGTATCGACCCCAGATACCACATGATCCTGCCAATCATGAAATTGAGGTCATCGAGATGAAGCAGCGACCGAGCGCCCGTTCACACGAGGCGCGCACACACCGACAACTCCAGCCCGCCGACGTCCACAACCGTGGGTCGGGGGCTGTTCCGCTGCGTATCTTGTCCGATCATCAACCGGGCGCACATGGTCTCCACGACCTGCCGCATCTCCCCGCGCCACTGCATCTCGCCGGAGACCACGACGCCGCCGCATGGCGCAAACGCCGGGTCCTCCTCCTCAACGCCACCTACGAACCGCTCACCGCGCTGTCCGCGCGTCGCGCTGTCGTGCTGCTGATCTGCGCCAAAGCCGACGCCGTCCACGAAGATCCCGAAGGACCGGTCCTGCACTCCGCGGGCTCGGCAGTAGCGATTCCGTCCGTCATCCGCCTGCGCACGTACGTGCGAGTGCCCTACCGCGCCCGCGTCCCGATGACCCGCGCCGCGCTCATGCATCGCGACCACTACCGATGCGGGTACTGCGGCGGTAAGGCCGAAACCATCGACCACGTGATCCCCCGCAGCCGCGGCGGTGAGCACTCGTGGGAGAACTGCGTCGCCAGCTGCGCGCCCTGCAATCACCGCAAGGCCGACAAAATGCTGTCCGACCTGGGCTGGCACCTGCGCCACCCGCTCGTCTCCCCCAAAGGCCCGCACTGGCGACTGCTGTCCACCACCGCCGATCTGGACCCGATCTGGTTGCAGTACCTCGGCGAAGGCGCCGCCTGACACGCGGCGCGCGATTCCGCTCAGGCGCTCTCGATGACCATCGTCGCCCAGGTTCCCGGTTCGAGGGCCTCGAAGATGTGCGGGAGATCACCCAGATAGCGGATGTAGTCGCCGGGGCGCATTTCGACGGGCTCGTCGGCCGGGCCTGCCATGGCGCGGCCGGCCGCCAGCACGACATGCTCGACGACGCCGGGGGTGTGTGGATCCGAACGGCGGGTGTGCCCGGGTTCGGCCGCGATGCGGTACACGTCGCACCGAGTGAGTGATTGTCCCGCTGCGAGCAATGTCACTCGATAGTCGGCATCGGCCGAGGGAACCGGCGAGCCCTCGTCGGCGCGGATGACCTGAACGTTGGCACGCGGCGGATCGAGCAGCCGGGAGAACGGCATCTCGAGGGCGACACACAGTGCCCACAGGGTTTCCAGACTGGGATTGCCGGTGCCCGATTCCAATTGCGACAGTGTGGATTTCGCGACCCCGGCACGATTGGCCACCTCGGTCAGCGAGAGGCCGGCGCGGGCTCGTTCACGTCGCAGCGCCGCCGCGATCACCGCCTGGGGCGGTCCGACGACAGGGTCCTGCCGGTCCATCTAGGTCTCCTGGGGGCTGGCGATACCGCGTTGACTTTACCCACCCCGGGCGTTCAATATAAACAACATGCGTTCGATTTGGCGAACACTCGACCGGGGAACCGTGGCTGCCGTAGCCGCGGCGTGCTGTGCCGTCGGCTTGTTCGGGGTGTCCTACGGAGCGTCGACGATCGCGGCCGGGTTCCCGATGTGGATGCCGATCGTGATGGCGGTGACCGTGCTGGCAGGCGGGTCGGAGTTGCTGTTCTTCGGGATCGTCGCCGCCGGTGGTAGCCCACTCGCGGCGGTGGTGGCCGGACTCCTGCTCAACGCGCGGCATCTGCCGTACGGGCTGTCGGCGCCCGAGGTCTTCGGGCACGGCTGGAAACGAATCCTGGGCATCCACGTCCTCAACGACGAGTCGGTGGCCTTCGCCGCGGCGCCCGGCGACCACGAGCGCAAACGCGCCGCCTACTGGGCCTGTGGAATCGGGGTCGCGCTGTGTTGGCCACTGGGCGCGACCATCGGCGCGGCGCTGGGCTCGCTCGTACCCGATACCTCGGCATTCGGGCTGGATGCGGTGTTTCCGGTGATCCTGCTGGCGTTGATCCTGCCCGCACTGCGCGATCGGGCGACGCTGCGACCGGTGCTGGTCGGTGCGGGCGCGGCAGTGGTGGTCGCGCCCTATGTACCGGCCGGGCTTCCGGTGCTGATCGCCCTGTGCGGACTGGTGTTCGCCCTGCGCCCGCCGGCGCCCGCGGTCGAGCCGGTGCCGGCATGAACGCTCCCTACCTGCTGCCCGCCATGTTGGCACTGGCCGTGGGAACCTACGCGCTGCGCTGGACCGGACCCGCCATGCGCCACCGGCTACGGCTGTCCCCCCGGGCAGTTCACCTGCTCGACACGGGCGCGCTGATCCTGCTCGCGGCCCTGGTCGCGACCGCCACGCTGCCCACCGGTTCCGGCCACCTCGGCATCGCTCTGCCCGCAGGCGTCGGCGTCGGTGGCGTCCTCGCGTGGCGTCGCGCCCCGCTGCTCGTCACCGTGCTGGCGGCGGCCACGACAACCGCACTACTTCGGCTCGTCGGCGTGCACTGACTCCCTGCCCCGCCGAGCTACCCGGCTATCGCCTAGGCATCATCAGGCAGCGGATTCAGCTGGGCGACAACGGAATCCCGCCACCGAGTCGGCGGGCCACCGACCCGTATCGCGCATCCAACCGCAACCAGGTACGAGTAGCGCGAACCCGAACCAACTCCGACGGCTGGATCCGACTCGACTCAGTCTTCTCCCCCGCGTGCGGGATGAAATCCATCGCGGTGAGGGCGAAAACCACCCGCATCGGTACCTGAACCTCGATATCGCCAGGACCGGTGACCGTGAGGACCGACTGATCGAGCAGGGAAGCGGGAGGGCCTTTGGGTCCGCCGTGCTCGCGGGCCACGTCCGCGCCACGCTCGGCCAGCTCGACCAGGGTGCGTGCGGGAACGTCGTCGACGTGGGTGAAGCCATCGGTGGGCGGCAGCGCACCACGCCAGGCGGAGTCCATCGAGTACCCGAGATCGATCGGATGGCCGGTACCCAGCCCGGCCAGGACCATGTCGGCACCGACGGTCACATCGTCGACACCGAGTTCAGCGGTGATCGTGCGCACCGCGAGGGTCTCGAAACCTGTTGCTACCCAGCCTGATACGAGACTGGATCCCCGTCGGCGCAATCGGACGACGGCAGCCGGGTCGAGGCGGATGGCGCGGCTGAGAAAGGTGGCCAGGTTCTCCCGTTCGGCCGGGTCGGGCGTATGCAGTACCCGCTGCTCGGAGCTCACGGAATCAGGCCCGCCACAACGCCAGGTAGTCGCGCTCGGATTCGCTGAGCCTGCGCAGCCGCTGGGTGTCGATGTCGAACGCGGCGAGCTGGGTGGTCGCGATGACCGCGGGCGGCGAAGCCGGGTCCGCGCCGTTGGCGCGCACCTCGTAGCCGATGGTGAAGTCGACCGCGCGCAACTGCTCGACCCACATGGCGATGTCGAGCGGAGTGTCCTCGTGCCGCAACTGCCCGCGGTACTTCACGTGCAGGTCGACCAGCACACACCCCTGCCTGCCCATCGACGCCGTCGGCTTGTCGTCGTCGAACAGCCACGGAATCCGCGCCTCTTCCAGCAGAGTCACCATCCGCGCGTGGTTGACGTGCTGGAACACGTCCATATCCGACCAGCGGATCTCGACCTTCGCGTGGAAACGCTGCGGCAACACCAGCTCCGGTGTGGACGTGGCGGTGTTGCCGTTCGGCGAACTGGTCACCGTGGTACCTCCGATTGGGCGCCCACCCCGCTCACCATGCTCCGCACCTGTCGCGCGGCAACCGACAGTGTGGCGAGGTCGTGGGTCCCGGACTCGAACAATTCCGACAGTGCCGCGCGCGCACGGCCCAGCCGGGACTGGTTCTTCGACTCCCAGTATGCAATTTTCTCGTCGGCCGTTTCCTCCGGGTCACCCGCGGAGAGCACATCAAGGGTGAGCGAGCGCAGCGATCCGTACATGTCGTCGCGCAGCGCGAGCCGGGCCAGGGCGTGCCAGCGGTCGCCACGTTCGAGGTGGCTCACTGCCTCGAGCAGCCAGTCGATCTTGAGATGTTCGTTGAGCGCGTAGTACAGCCCACCCACCTCGGCACCGTCGCGATCGGTGATATCGGCGATGTCGACGATGTCGAGCAGCGGGAACAGCCCGAGCAGTCCGAACACCTCGGTGGCCAGGTCGGTCGGCGCGCCGCGGGCGATCAGCTCGGCCGCGCCCTGGGTGAGCGCGGTGACGTGGTGGCCGCGCAACCAGCCCGGCACCTGCGGCGCCAGCTCCTGCACCCGGCGGTGATACCGGTTGATCTCGGCGCCCACCGCCACCGGCTGCGGACGGTTGGTCAACAGCCACCGCGAGGCGCGGTCCAGCGTCCGCTTGGATTCCAGTTCCAGCAGGTCACAGACCCCGGCTGGGGCATCGGAACTACGGATGCGCGACCAGACATCGTGGAGCTCGAAGATCTCGGTCGCCGCGGCGAAGGCGCGCACGGTGTCGGAGGTGGTGGCGCCGACCTCTTCGTTGAGCCGATGGGCGTAGGTGATACCGCCGTAGTCGACGACCTCGTTGACGATCATCGTGGTGACGATCTCGCGGCGCAGCCGGTGCTTCTTGATCGCCGCACCGAACTGTTCGCGCAGCGGCGTCGGGAAGTACAGCGGCAGCTTGGTCGCGAAATAGGTGCTGTCGGGCAGGTCGGTGTCGAGCAGGTCGGCCTTGAGCCCGAGCTTGACGTGCGCGAGCAGGTTGGCCAGTTCCGGCGAGGCGAGCCCGGCGCCTGCCTCGGCGCGGCGGGTCAGCTCGGCGGGCGACGGCAACGCCTCGAGCTCGCGGTCCAGGCCGCGACGCTGTTCGAGGTCGGTGATGACGCGGCCGTGCACCGTGAGCATCTGGGGTGCGTCGGTACGTGCGATGCCGATCAACGCGTTCTGATCGACATTGTCCTGCAACACCATTCGCGAGACTTCGTCGGTCATCGAGGCCAGCAGCGGGTTGCGGTCGGCGGGGGCGAGCCCACCCGCGCTGACCACACCGTCCAGCAGAACCTTGATATTGACCTCATGGTCGGAGCAGTCGACACCGGCGGAGTTGTCCAGCGCATCGGTGTTCATCTTGCCGCCGTTGCGGCAGAACTCGATCCGGCCGAGCGCGGTGGCGCCCAGGTTGCCGCCTTCACCGACCACCTTGACCCGCAACTGATCTCCGTCGACCCGCACGGCGTCGTTGGACTTGTCGCCCACCTCGGCATTGGATTCGGCGCTCGACTTCACATAGGTGCCGATGCCGCCGTTCCACAGCAACTGCACCGGCGCGAGCAGGATCGCGCGCACCAGCTCCGGCGGCGAGAGCGCCTGCACCGAGTCGGGCAGACCGAGTGCGATCCTGGCCTGCGGCGAGATCGGCACCGACTTCACTGTCCGCTCGAAGACGCCACCGCCCTCGCTGATCAGGCTCCGGTCGTAGTCGGCCCACGACGATCGCGGCAGCGCGAACAATCGCTCGCGTTCGGCGAACGAACTCGCGGCGTCCGGGTTCGGATCGAGGAAGATGTGCCGGTGGTCGAACGCGGCGACCAGCCGGATGTGCGGGGAGAGCAGCATGCCGTTGCCGAACACGTCACCGCTCATGTCGCCGATGCCGACAACGGTGAATTCCTGGGTCTGGGTATCGATGTCCATCTCCCGGAAGTGGCGTTTGACCGCTTCCCAGGCCCCCCTGGCGGTGATACCCATCGCCTTGTGGTCGTAGCCCGCCGAGCCGCCGGAGGCGAAGGCGTCCCCGAGCCAGAAACCGTAGCGCAGGGCCACATCGTTGGCGATATCGGAGAAACTGGCGGTGCCCTTGTCGGCGGCGACCACCAGGTAGGTGTCGTCGCTGTCGCGTCGCACCACCCGATCGGGCGGCAGCACCGCGCCGGTGGCGAGGTCGACATTGTCGGTGACGTCGAGCAGTCCGGAGATGAAGGTGCGGTAGCAGGCGACGCCCTCGGCGATGCTCGCCTGCCGGTCGACAGTTGCGTCCCCGATCGGGGCGGGCGGGCGCTTCACCACGAAGCCGCCCTTGGCGCCGACCGGCACGATCACCGCGTTCTTCACCGCCTGCGCCTTGACCAGGCCCAAGATCTCGGTGCGGAAATCCTCGAGCCGGTCCGACCAGCGCAGTCCGCCACGCGCGACCGAACCGAACCGCAGGTGGACGCCCTCGACGCGCGGCGAGTACACGAAGATCTCGAATTGCGGCCGCGGCTTGGGCAATTCGGCGATCTCGCGCGGCTCCACCTTCAGCGACAGGTAGTCGCGCGGCCTGCCCTCGGCGTCGAGGACGTAGTTGTTGGTTCGCAGCGTGGCCTTGATCAGGCCGAGCATGGCGCGCAGGATGCGGTCGGCATCCATGCTGACCACCTCGTCGATCCCGGCCCGCACCCGCGCCTCGAGCTCCGCGGCCACCTCGGCCGAGACGGTGGCCGGGTCGAAACGGGCGGCGAACAGGTCGACGAAGTCGCGCGCGACCTCAGGATGGGCCAGCAGCACCCGCGCGATATTGACCTGGGAGTACGGGAATCCGGCCTGCTGCAAATATTTCGCGTAGGCACGCAGGATCGCGACCGAGCGCCACGGCAGGCCCGCGCGCAGCACGAGTTCGTTGAGACCGTCGGCTTCGGCCCGGTCGTACCAGACCGCTTCGAAGGCATCGGTGAACCGCGTACGCAGCGCATCGACCTGACCAGGCGCTTCGAGCAGAGCGGCGTCGAGGTCTCCGCCGAGCGCGTTGCGCAGCAGTTCGGGACGGGCTTGCAGGCCGAAGTCGTAGATCCAGCGCTCGGTGCCGCCGTCGCGTTCGAGCTGGTAGGGCCGTTCGTCGACCACCTCGACGCCCAGGCTCTGCAGCACGGGCAGCACCTGGCTCAGCGAGACGCCGGTGCCCGCGATGTAGAGGCTGAACCGCCACGAACCCGGCGCCGCTTCGGACCTGCGATACAGATACTGGCCGATGCCGCCCTCGGTGAGCCGCTCGAGTCGCACGATGTCGGCCAGCGCGCGGGCGGGCGCGAAGTCCTCTTTGTAACTTTCGGGCAAGGCGTCGGCATACCGTTTGACCACAGCGGGGTCGAGCACGGTGGAGGAGGCCACCGCATCGCCGATCCGATCGTCCCAGGTGTGGCTGGCCGCGTTGAGCAGGCCCTGCAGTCGGAGCCGGTTGTCCTCGGAGGTGTCGGGGGCGGCTTCGCCGGTGGCCCCGACGGGCAGCATCACCGTGAAATACACACTGGCGAGCTCACTTTCGCTCACCCGTGCCGAGTAGTCGATGTCGACTCCGCCGAGCTCGGCGACCAGAATCTCCTGCATCTGCAGGCGGACCGCGGTGGTGTAGCGATCACGCGGCAGATACACCATGCAGGCCACGAAGCGGCCGTAGCCGTCGCACCGCAGGAAGAGCCGGACCTGTCTGCGCAATCCGACGCCGAGCACCGCGACGGCGGTGCGGCGCATGGCCTGGGTGTCGGCGGAGAACAGTTCCGTGCGCGGGAACGACTCGATCACTTCGAGCATCGCCTGCCCGGAGAACGAATCCTTGTCGAAGCCGGCTTCTTCGATCGCGGTGCGGACCCGGCGGTTGATCACCGGGATGTCGAGCACGTTCTCGTGCACCGCGCTGACGGTGAACACACCGATGAACAGGTGCACGCCGACCACCGCGCCCGACCCGTCGACATCGGCGACACCGACGAAGTACGGGTACACCGAGCGATGCACGGTCGCGCGCACCAGGCCCTGGGTGAGCAGCAGCAGCGGGCGGTCCTCGCCGTTGATCGGCACCTTGAAGTCGGTGCCGATATCGGGGCGAAGGACGCCGAGACTCGCGCCGGGCGCCGCCGTCGACACGGTGTGGCCGTTCTCGACACCGCGGCGGTAGCGCGCGTAGCCGAGCAGCGTGAAGTTGCCGTCGGCCAGCCAGCGCAGCAGCTGGGCGCAGTCGGACACCTCGACGGCAGGGAACGGCGTAGCACCCGTCTTCGCCGCCCTGTCGAGCTCATCGGCGAGCGAGCTCTGCACCGCGGCCATGGCCTCGGTGTCGTCGATCACCTGGCGGACGTCGTCGATCACCTCGGGCACGACGTTTTCGATGTGATCGAGCTGCGCCCTGCTGGTCGACGGGTGCAGCTGCAGATGCATCCATGATTCGGTGAGGCCGGTCGCGCCGTGACCGTCCACCTCGTGCGCCGCGGCACCGGTGAGGTGGTCGGTCTCGTCGCGGGTGACCTCGAAGATCGGGTGGATCACCTCGGAGACACTCACCTGCATCCGCCCGAGCGCCGCGGTGAGCGACTCGACCAGCAGCGGCATATCGTCGGTGACGACCTGGACCGCCGCGCCCATCCCGGTCCCGTCGTCGGGATGGTGCACCCGAACCTTGGCGTTGCCCGGACGGCGAACGGCGGCCAATTCCATGTGGTGCCGGAAGATCTGGGTGATGCCGGGGATCGGGAAGTCGACGTCCCCGGCGTCGACGTGACGGAAATATGCCTCCTCGAGAGTCGCGAGATCAGCACGCAAGCTCTGCGGCATTCCCGCGGCCCACGCGGCGCTGGAGATTTCCGACGAGACCGTCATCGTTTAGCCCACTCCCATGGATTGTGGTTCGCTTCGATTTCGCAACGCAGGTGACGCATTCTCGAGACTAGCTCCGGGTATTCGAACACGCTCAGGGAATTCAGCCTTGCCGCGCCGGTAACTTGCGAAACGCTGGATGAACGCGAGGGACCGCCGATCGGTACAACGCCGACGGCCCGGCAGAGCGACCGTTGTCAGATCGTTCCACCGGGCCGTCGAGCGGGCCGCGCGTATCAGTCGCGCGTCAGCTTGCGGTGCGTAACACGGTGCGGGCGAGCGGCTTCGGCGCCGAGACGCTCGATCTTGTTCGCCTCGTACGCCTCGAAGTTGCCCTCGAACCAGTACCACTTGGCTTCGTTGTCGTTGTCGCCCTCCCACGCCAGGATGTGGGTGCAGGTGCGATCGAGGAACCACCGGTCGTGGGAGATCACGACGGCGCAGCCGGGGAACTGGTCGAGCGCGTTCTCGAGCGAACCGAGGGTTTCGACGTCGAGGTCGTTGGTCGGCTCGTCGAGCAGGATCAGGTTGCCGCCCTCTTTGAGGGTCAACGCCAGGTTCAGGCGGTTGCGCTCACCACCGGAGAGCACACCGGCCGGCTTCTGCTGGTCCGGGCCCTTGAAGCCGAACGCGCTGACGTAGGCACGCGAGGGCATCTCCTGGTTGCCGACCTGGATGAAGTCCAAGCCTTCGGAGACGACCTGCCAGACGTTCTTCTTCGGGTCGATGCCGCCACGGTTCTGGTCGACGTAGCTCAGCTTGACCGTCTCGCCGACCTTCACCTCGCCGCTGTCGGGCGATTCGAGACCGACGATGGTCTTGAACAGCGTGGTCTTACCGACACCGTTGGGTCCGATGACGCCGACGATACCGTTGCGCGGCAACGTGAACGACAGGTCCTTGATGAGCTGACGGTCGCCGAAGCCCTTGTCCAGGTGCGATACGTTGACCACGATGTCGCCCAGTCGCGGACCCGCGGGGATCTGGATCTCCTCGAAGTCCAACTTGCGGTGCTGCTCGGCCTCGGCCGCCATTTCCTCGTAGCGACCCAGTCGAGCCTTGTTCTTGGCCTGGCGGGCCTTGGCGCCGGACCGCACCCAGGCCAGTTCGTCCTTGAGGCGCTTCTGCAGCTTCTGGTCCTTCTTGCCCTGGACCTCGAGGCGCTGGGCCTTCTTCTCCAGGTAGGTGGAGTAGTTGCCCTCGTAGCCGATGGCGCGGCCACGGTCGAGCTCGAGGATCCACTCGGCGACATTGTCGAGGAAGTACCGGTCGTGGGTGACGGCCAGCACGGCGCCCGGGTAGTCGGCGAGGTGCTTCTCGAGCCAGAGCACGCTCTCGGCGTCGAGATGGTTGGTCGGTTCGTCGAGCAGCAGCAGATCGGGCTTGCTCAGCAGCAACTTGCACAGCGCGACGCGGCGGCGCTCACCACCGGAGAGGTTGGTGACCGGCTCGTCCGGCGGCGGGCAGCGCAGCGCGTCCATGGCCTGCTCGAGCTGGGAGTCGACATCCCAGGCGTCGGCGTGGTCGAGGAACTCCTGCAGCTTGCCCATCTCGTCCATGAGCTCGTCGGAGTAGTCGGTGGCCATCAGTTCAGCGATCTCGTTGAACCGATCCAGCTTGACCTTGACCTCGCCGAGGCCCTCCTCCACGTTGCCGCGGACGGTCTTCTCCTCGTTCAGGTCGGGTTCCTGCATGAGGATGCCGACCGTGGCGCCCGCACCGAGGAACGCCTCACCGTTGTTCGGCCGGTCCACTCCCGCCATGATCTTCAGCACGCTGGATTTACCCGCGCCGTTGGGACCGACCACACCGATCTTGGCGCCGGGAAGGAAGTTCAAGTACACGTCGTCGAGGATGACTTTGTCGCCGTGCGCTTTGCGAACCTTGATCATCTGATAAATGAACTCAGCCATACGCGGAAGCCTATCGGTGGGGGAAACAGGGACGGGACGGGGAAGGGACGAGTGCCGCGGAAACGACCCTCATGCGTCGACCTGCTCGGCACCGGTGGTGCTCGACACCACGTCCGGCGATCGCGCGGGGACAGGATCCGCCACGGTCGTAGAGGCTACGGCAACAGGTTCGGTCACCGCATACCCGGTGGCAGCGTCATCGGTCCTCGCCAGCGCAGCGCCGCGCGGGCCGGAAATATTCCCCGGACCCGCATGCGGCAACGATCGCGGGCCCTCGGATCGGCGCACGACGCTCGCGTGACAACGCGCCAGGTCGGGCCCGACCGCGGCCGCGCGCATCTCGAGATCCCGCCGCTCGGTGCCGTCCTTGCCGCGATACTCGTGCGAGCGCAGTTGCCCGTAGGCGATCACCGGATCACCACGATGCAACGACCGATCGACGCCGGCGACCAGTCTGCGCCAGCAACTGACCGTGAGATACAACGTGCCGTTGTCGGTCCAGTCCCCCGTTTTGGCGTCGAATCGGCGTGAATTGCTCGCCATCCGGAATGTCAGCATCTGCTCGCCGTTGCTGAGATCGCGCCGTACCGGATGGGTGATGACGGTGCCGATCACCGTCGTGTGTGCCTCGTACATCGAAGTCGCCCCCCGCTCGAATCCACCGTTGTCGCTCTGACCACCCAAGGATGTCGCGGCGAACGGCGATATAGGAGGTGCTGAGCGAATCTGTGGATGAATCGGGCAGTTGTGGATATCGACCGTGTCAGAGCACGGGAAGCTCGGTGTTCGCCCCGCACAGCACGACAATCGGCCGGATACCGGGCTGCGGCCGGTACACGCCGCTCTGCACGGCGGCCAGCGCGGCCGCGCCCTCGAGCTCGACGACCACACGGAACTCACGCCAGAGATATTCGCGGGCAGCGGCCACCGCATCGTCGGCTACCGCGAGAGCCGGCATCCGGTGCCGCTGGGCGATGTCGAAGGCGATATCGCCGACCCTGGTCGCGCACAGCAGCTCGGTGGCACGCGGGGCCACGTCGATATCGACCGGCTCGCCCGCCGCGAGCGCCGCCGAGAGCACCGGGATGTGCTCGGACTCGATGCCGACGATCTCTCGGCGTTTACCCAGCGCCGCGCCGAGGCCCGCGATCAGCCCGCCGCCGCCGACCGCGGCCAGCACCGGCGGTCGCCCGCGCACCTGTTCTTCCAGCTCGAGGCCGATGACACCGGCGCCGGCCACCACCGCAGGCATGTCATAGGCGTGCAGGTGGTCGGCGCCGCGCTCGGTCGCCAGGGCGGCGGCCCGGCGCTGCGCCTCGGCGTAGGTCGTTCCGTGCCACAGCACTTCGGCGCCGTGTGCCCACATCGCGGCTACCTTGGTGTGCGGCGCGGACTCCGGTACGACGATCGTGCATTCCTTGCCGAGTTGCGCGGCGGCCAACGCGACCGCGATGCCGGCGTTGCCTGCCGAGGCGGCGACCACATGGTCGACGCCGCTGTCGGTGGTGAGCAGGGCATTGAGCGCGCCACGCACCGTGAATGTGCCGCCGTGCTGGAGGAATTCCATTTTCAGGGAGACCGGCACCGGCCCGTCCGGCCCGTCGACGCTCGTGTGGAACACCGGTGTCTTGCGCACCCGCCCGGCCAGCCGTCGCCGCGCCGCCCGCACATCGGTACGCAGCACCCGCTCCGGCCCGGCCCGCTCGGTCGATTCACTCGACGGCACACCGAATCCGCTCACCGGCGGGCCTCGCCGTCGCGGCGCGCCAATTCCGCGTACATCGCGTTGACCGCTGTCAGGTCGGCGTCGTGGTCGCGGTCGGCGGCCCGATCGGCGCGTTTGGCCAGTTTGGTGTCGCTGCGTGACCACTGGATCAGCAACGCCAACATCACCACTACCAGCGGCACCTCACCGCTGGCCCAGGCGAAACTGCCGCCGTTGCGCTGGTCGGCGAGCAGGTCGATGTTCCACCCGAGGTCGAGGGTCCGGTAGAACCAGCCGCCGAGCACGGTCGTCATGCTCATCAGCGCGATGCCGAAGAACGCGTGGAACGGCAGGGTGCCGAACACCATCGCCAGCTTGGTGAGCGGCGCCACCTCGCGGGGTTTGGGATCGATGCCGATCACCACCCAGTAGAACAGGTAGCCGCTGAGCAGGAAGTGGGCGTTCATCATCAGGTGGGCGGCGTGCGAGTCGACATAGGTGTCGAAGATCCCGCCCAGGTACAGCGCGTAGAAACCTGCGACGAAGATCAGCGACGCCACCACGGGCTGGGTGAGGAACCGCGAGACCGGGTTGTGCACGGCAGCCAGGATCCACTCGCGCGGGCCGGGCACTCCCCCGCGTCCGGCAGG
>JACIXH010000062.1 GCA_014360565.1 Nocardia sp. | reverse complement strand
CGGCTTGGTGACCGGACGGTAGCCGGGCAGACGCATCTCCGGCGGCCACGAGAACGTGGTCTGCGCCTGCAAGGCGTCCTTGGTGATGTCGACCAGCACCGCGCCGGGGCGACCCGAGGCGGCGAGGTAGAACGCCTCGGCCAGGGTCCGCGGGATGTCGGCGGCGTCCTTGACCAGGAAGTTGTGCTTGGTGATCGGCATGGTGATGCCGGAGATGTCGGCTTCCTGGAACGCATCGGTGCCGACCAGGCTCGACGGCACCTGACCGGTGATCGCCACGATCGGGACCGAATCCATCTGAGCGTCCGCCAGCGGAGTCACCAGGTTGGTGGCGCCGGGGCCGGATGTGGCCATACACACACCGACCTTGCCCGAGGCCTGCGCGTAACCGGTCGCCGCGTGACCGGCGCCCTGTTCGTGGCGCACCAGGACGTGGCGGACCTTCTTCGAATCGAACAGCGGGTCGTAGACAGGAAGGACCGCGCCGCCGGGAATGCCGAATACCGTGTCGACGTCGAGCTCTTCGAGCGACCGGACCACCGACTGCGCGCCGGTGACGCGCTCTGGCGCGACCTGTCGACGGGTGGGGTTGGTCGCCGGACTACCAGGGGTAGCTGAAGGCGCTGACCTGCGGGCCGATGGCCCGGGTCGTGCGGTTGGTGCACTCACCGTCTTGGTTCCTCACTGTCTCGTTCTGACTCGGACTGGCCGGCAGGGCCATTGGCATTCGCCCGAACACAAAAAAGCCCCCGCCCAGCACATGGCTGTTCGAGGGTGGCGCGTCGCAAACGCGAGCTGACGTATTGACTACCTAGTCAGGCTCGACGCTGGACGCGCCGGCCGATTACGAGCTCGTTTCGAATCACGCATACGACGTTAGGCGCGCGTAGTGCGTCGAGTCAAACAGGCTTTCCGCTCCGGTCCCATTCTGTGGGACTCGAGTGGTTGCGTGGGTCCGTGTACCAAGATGCGAGGATAGGAGGGTGTCATCACCGCATCAGTCCGTGCCACCGGCTAAATCGTCCCACACCACCGACGAGGGAACCGATACGGGTCGCCCGTCGCGACCCGGCGGCCTGCGCGCTGCCGGGACGGGACGACTCGTGGCGATCGGCGCCGTAGTCCTGGCGTACCTGATCTTCGTCGTCGTCGGGACGGTGCAGGACTCGTCGCTGGTGATGCGGATCGGGGCGATCGTGCCGACCGCGGTGATCGTCTGGTTGCTGGTGCCGCGCAAGGCGAACACACCCACGCCGGGCATCCACGTGATCGCGGTCCCCCGGTTGGCCTACATCGGCGTGCTGGTGCTGGCGTTCTGCGTGTTCTTCCCGTTCGTGGGGTGGCCCGTCGCGCTGTGGCCGCTGCTGCTGGCGCCGGTGATCGCGGTGTGGTGGGTGACGCGCACGAACACGACCGTGTCCGCGGCCGGGCTGGATCTGAGCACGATGGTCGGGAAGAAGCACCTGGACTGGGCGCAGGTCAAGGGGATCACCATTCCCAAGCGGGGATATGTGCGGGCGCGGCTCACCGACGACTCCGAGGTGAAGCTGCCTGCCGTCGGTTACGACCGGCTGCGTGAACTGATCGAAGCGTCCGGCGGCATGCTGCCCGATGTGTTCGCGGCCGCGGAAACGGCCGAGGCCGAGCGCCTTGCCGCTGAGCGCGCCGCGGCGAAGGCCGAAGCCGACGAGGCGGCGTCGCCGGAAACGAAGGCCGAGTCCGCATCCGGCGCACCGGCCGAGCCCGACGCCAAGCCGGAGTCCAGCACGTAATCACGCCGGGAACCCGGCGCCACGCGCGTTCCTCGACTCCGCCACCGGGAATCAGCCCGACGGTGTGCTCGGTGGTGCAGGTAAGCTGACGGCGACCGGGCACCCGCGCCGACGGCACCACCGCGGCGACACCTCTGGAGCGACACTCCCGCCTCGAGCCCGGTTCCGGCACTCCTGCACGCACCACCGGCGCGACGCGACCACCGCCCGCCGGAGTAACGTGACGGGTTGCCGGACGCACCGCGCCCACGCACGTGCGGCGCAGGTCAGCCCCCTGCGCACACGCTCGGCCGCACCCAGCGACTTCACGAGGACTTTCCATGCCACCGCTTCGTTCACGCACCACCACTATCGGCCGCAATGCCGCGGGCGCGCGCTCGCTCTGGCGCGCGACCGGCATGACCGACTCCGATTTCGGTAAGCCGATCATCGCGATCGCGAACTCCTACACCCAGTTCGTTCCCGGACACGTGCATCTCAAGAACATGGGCGAGATCGTCGCCGAGGCGGTGGCCGCCGCCGGTGGCATCGCGCGCGAATTCCACACCATCGCCGTCGACGACGGCATCGCCATGGGTCACGGCGGCATGCTCTACTCGCTGCCCTCGCGCGAGATCATCGCCGACTCCGTGGAGTACATGGCCAACGCCCACACCGCCGACGCGCTGGTGTGTATCTCCAACTGCGACAAGATCACTCCCGGCATGCTCAACGCCGCGATGCGCCTCAACATCCCCGCCGTGTTCGTCTCCGGCGGGCCGATGGAGGCCGGTAAGGCCGTGGTCGTCGACGGTGTCGCGCAGGCGCCCACCGACCTGATCACCGCGATCTCCGCGAGCGCGAGCCAGGTCGTGTCCGAGGAAGGGCTCAGCGAGGTCGAGCAGGCCGCGTGCCCGACCTGCGGTTCCTGTTCGGGCATGTTCACCGCGAACTCGATGAACTGCCTGACCGAGGCGCTCGGACTCGCGTTGCCGGGCAACGGATCCACCCTCGCCACCCACTCCGCGCGTCGTGCGCTGTTCGAGCGGGCGGGCACGGTGATCGTCGATATCGCCAAGCGCTGGTACCAGGACGACGACGCCTCGGTACTGCCGCGAAACGTCGCCAACGCCAAAGCCTTCCGCAACGCGATGGCCCTCGACGTCGCGATGGGCGGCTCGACCAACACCGTGCTGCACACTCTCGCCGCCGCGCAGGAAGGCGAGATCGACTTCGATCTGCAGAGCATCGACGAGATCAGCCGCCGGGTGCCGTGCCTGTCGAAGGTGTCGCCGAACTCGGACTACCACATGGAAGACGTGCACCGCGCCGGCGGCATCCCCGCCATCCTCGGTGAGCTGCGTCGCGGTGGCCTGCTGGAAACCGACGTCACCACCGTGCACACCGCCTCGTTCGAGGAATACCTCGACACCTGGGATGTGCGCTCGGGCAAGGCCTGCGAGGAGGCCGTCGAGCTCTTCCACGCCGCCCCCGGCGGTGTGCGCACGGTGGAACCGTTCTCCACCAGCAACCGCTGGTCCTCGCTCGACACCGACGCCGCCGGTGGCTGCATCCGCGACATCGAGAACGCCTACACCGTCGAGGGTGGGCTGTGCGTGCTGCGCGGCAACATCGCCCCCGACGGCGCGATCCTCAAGACCGCGGGCATCGACGAAGACCTGTTCACCTTCGAGGGCCCGGCCGTGGTGGTCGAGTCGCAGGAGGAGGCAGTGTCGATGATCCTGGGCAAGAAGATCCAGCCCGGTGACGTGGTGGTCGTCCGCTACGAAGGCCCCGCGGGTGGTCCGGGCATGCAGGAGATGCTGCACCCGACCTCGTTCCTCAAGGGCCTCGGCCTGGGCAAGGTGTGCGCGCTGATCACCGACGGTCGCTTCTCCGGCGGCACCTCGGGTCTGTCGATCGGCCACGTCTCCCCCGAGGCCGCCTCCGGTGGCGTGATCGGCCTGGTCGAAAACGGTGACCGCATCCGCATCGACGTGCACACCCGCGCACTGGAAGTGCTCGTCTCCGACGAGGTTCTGGCCGAACGCCGGGCGAAGATGGAAGCCTCGGAGCGCCCGTGGCAGCCGCTGAACCGCGAGCGCACAGTCACCACCGCCCTGCGCGCGTACGCCGCGCTGGCAACTTCGGCCGACAAGGGCGCCGTCCGCAAGGTGCCGTAGCCCCACGCCACGAAAAATGCGGGCGCCCCGGAGAACCGGAGCGCCCGCATTCGTGTACTCGGGTAGCTCTATTACGCGGGCGCACCGAAGTTCTGTGTCCACCAGGGACCGTCGCTGCCCAGCGTCACACCCGTACCGAGCTGGGTGAACGCGCAGTTGAGGATGTTGGCCTTGTGTCCCGGGCTCTTCATCCATCCCGCCATCACCGCGGACGCGCTGTCCTGACCGCGGGCGATGTTCTCACCGTAGGTACTCCACCGGTAGCCGGCCGCCTCGATCCGGCCACCGGGACCGACCCCGCTCGGGTTGACGTGATCGAAGAAGTCACGCGCGGCCATGTCGTCGGAGTGGCGTTGCGCCGCGGTTTGCAGTGCGACGTTGGACTGCACGGGCCGGCATCCGGCGTTCGCACGCTCACGGTTGACCAGTTCCAGCACCTGCGCGCGCATCGAGTCCACCGATGCGGTGGATGTCCCCGGTTGCTCGGTCTCGTTGCCGCCGCCCCCATCCGAACCCGCGGAGCCACTCGAGAACGGGCCGGCGAAGGCGATCGGTGCCGGTCCGAGTGCCACCAGGGCACACGAGATTCCGACCGCGGTGACCACACGTTTGATGCTCAAGAAAATCCCATCCTCATCCGTTCCCCAACATGGTGAATCGGATGAGTCTTACCCGCCGCACAAACGTTAAAACGCCGTGTTTCAGATTAGGTTTGCCGCCGCGGACTCAGCTGAAGGGGCCGATGCCCTTCAGGGGATTGCCACCGTGCAGGAACCAGAAGGTCAGGACGGCGGCCGCGATGGCCAGCAGGACGACCACGAAGGAACCGTAGGCGGGGCGGGTCGCCCAGCCACGGGTGCGGTCGAAGGACCAGCGACCCGGCCCGGTGAGGATGATCGCGAGGGCGGAACCGGCCAGGATGCTGTCGAGTTCGACGCCCGTCGGGGTGCCCGCGTTGTACTGGAAGCCGGGAACCATGCCCTGCTTCCACATCCACGCGTTCAGGATCGTGGCCAGGATGGCGCCGGCGGCGAGCGGAGTGGCCAGGCCGATCACCAGCAGGATGCCGCCGCCGAGCTCGCCGGCGATCACCAGGGCGGTCGACAGCGACGGGTAGTCCCAGCCGCCGCCTTCCATCATGGTCTTGGTGCCGTCGAGCCCGGGCCCGTGGAACCAGCCGGTGAGCTTCTGCAGGCCGTGGTAGATGAAGGTGTAGCCCACCACCAGCCGCAACACGAACAGACCGAGGTCCAGCGTGCCGCGGCGGGCCTCACGGTTGCGGTGCTGCAGGCGAACGGCGCCCGCCGACGCCGCGGCTGCGGGCGGAATCGTCGCGTACCCGTAATCCTCACCGGAGTCGCCGCGGCCGGTTTCGGCGGTGCTCGCGCCGGGTACCTCGTCACCGGGATCGAGTCCGAGGTCCTCGTCGGTGCGCGGAATATCCTTCGGATCCGGCTTGCGCATCTGCGTAGTCGGCGAATCGAATGGGCTGGTCACCGGGCTACCTGCCGCCGACGCGCCCTGCTCGGGCTGCGCCGGGCCATCGGCCTTGGAACTGTCATTCGGCTTGTCGGTCACCGACCCAGCTTATGACGTGGCGCCGCACCGTGGCCTTCTTCCCGGCAACGGGCGTGTCAGCCCGGCTCGACCGGCGGCCACCACTCACCGGTTGACGGGCCGCACCCACCCTGCTGTCGCCGAGAGTGGGATTCGGATGCGACGGGCGTGCCCGGCCCACACGGGTGCCGGTAACGTCTGGGATATGAGTTCGGGAATCGCGGGGCGCGTGGCAGTCGGGGTGGCCATCGGCACCGTTTTGCTGGCCGGGTGCGCCCGTTTCGACGAGTCGGCGTCGAGTCCGTTCACCACCGAACCGCAACTGGGCGGGTCCGGGGCCGAACCGAAGAAGCCACAGGAGGACCCGTCGCAGCCACCGCGGCCGACCGGGCCGTGCATCGATCCCGATCCCAACGTGATCGCGACCTGTATGGAATCGGGTGCCGGGCTGATCGCGATGGGCGACGGCGCGCTGGTCGCCGAGCGCAAGACCGGGCGGATCCTGCAGGTGAAAGCGGTCGACGCGAGCACACCACAGCCTGCGCCGGTGGAGATCGCGAGCGTGCCGGTCGACGGTTCGGCCGACGGCGGCATCTCCGATATCGTGCTCTCCCCCACCTTCGGTGAGGACGGGCTGATGTACGCCTACATCACCACCGGCAGTGACAATCGGGTGGTGCGCCTGTCCAAGGGCGGCACGGCCAAGCCGATCTTGACCGGAATCCCGAAGGGCGCCGATGGAAATCGCGGAGCGCTCGAATGGGCGACGCCCACGCAACTGATGGTCCTCACCGGCGACGCCGGAAATCCCGGCGCCGCAGCCGATCCCGACTCGCTCGGCGGCAAACTCCTACGCCTGGAATCGCCTTCGTCGGGGACCAACAACCCGCAGGTGGTGGCCTCGGGCCTCGGATCGGCCGGTGATATCTGCCGCGACGGCAAGGACGGCATGTGGGTCACCGACCGCACCGCCGCCGAAGACCGCCTCCAGCACCTGAGCCCCGACGGCACCCTCACCGTCTCCTGGACCTGGCCCGACCGCCCCGGCGTCGGCGGCTGCACGGCCACCGGCGACGGCGTCGGCATCGCGCTGAGCGAAGGCAAGGCCCTCGCCGCGGTGGCCGCCGACCCGGCGACCTTCGCCGTCACCACGGCCCCCACCCTGATCGCCCAGGACAAGTACGGCAAGCTCCTCGGCGCCACCGCCAGCGCCGACGGCAGCATCTGGGTCACCACCACCAACAAATCCGGCGGTGAGCCAGGCGAATTCGACGACCGTGTCGTCCGCATCCCGCCGCCACAGGGTGGAGCAGGCGGCCCGGACTAGGGTTTCGGGCGCGGCGCCGATGGCATGCCGTCGGCGCCGAACTGGTCCGGGAGCGGCGGATCGTCACAGACACGATTCGGTGACCGTCCGCTGTGGCGGAAGCAGCACCATTTCGAACGTGCTCGCCGCCGGGTGGCGAGTACAGCGCTGAACGGCCGCCTGGACTACGGAATGTAGTGCAGGCGGCCGGGTTCGGGAATCAGCTGCAGGCGGCGATGACCAGGTCACGCACACGGGCTGCGTCGGCCTGGCCGCGGGTGGCCTTCATGACGTCGCCGACGATCTTGCCCGCGGCCTGTACCTTGCCCGAGCGGATCTTCTCGGCGATGTCGGGGTTGGCGGCGAGGGCCTTCTCGACCTCGGTCTGCAGGGCCGAGTCGTCGCTGACCATGCCGAGACCCTTGGCCTCGACGATCTGGGCGGGCTCGCCCTCTCCGGCGAGGACGAAGTCGACGACCTGCTTGGCGACCTTGTTGTTCACGGTCTTGGTCTCCACCAGGGCGATCACCGCGGCGACCTGGGCCGGGGTGATGGGCAGGTCGGCGAGCGCGATGTCGCGTTCCTTGGCCTTCTCGGTCAGGTAGGCGACCCACCAGGAGCGGGCCTCGTTGGCGGGCGCGCCCGCTTCGACGGTGGCGATGATCAGATCGAGGGCGCCCGCGTTCACCAGGTCGCGCATGACCTCGTCGGACAGTCCCCAGTCGGCCTGGATGCGAGCGCGCACCAGCCACGGGTACTCGGGGATGGTGGCGCGCAGTTCCTCGACCCACTCGGCCGCAGGGGCGACGGGCTCGAGGTCGGGCTCGGGGAAGTAGCGGTAGTCCTCGGCGGTCTCCTTGCGGCGACCGGCCGCGGTCGACCCGTCGGCTTCCTGGAAGTGGCGGGTCTCCTGGATGATCTCGCCACCGGCGGTGAGCACCGCGGCCTGGCGGCGCATCTCGTAGCGCACCGCGACCTCGACACTCTTGAGCGAGTTCACGTTCTTGGTCTCGGTGCGGGTACCGAGTTCCTTGGCGCCGATCGGCATCAGGGACACGTTGGCGTCGCAGCGCAGCGAACCCTGCTCCATCTTGACGTCGGAGACGTTCAGCGAACGCAGCACCTCGCGCAGCGCGGTGACATACGCGCGAGCCACCTCGGGGGCGCGCTCACCGGCACCGCTGATGGTCTTGGTGACGATCTCGATCAGCGGCACGCCCGCGCGGTTGAAGTCGAGCAGCGAGTGGCTGGCGCCGTGGATGCGACCGGTCGCGCCGCCGACGTGCAGGGACTTGCCGGTGTCCTCCTCCATGTGCGCGCGCTCGATCTCGACGCGGAAGATGGACCCGTCGTCCAGCGTCACGTCGAGGTAGCCCTCGGTGGCGATGGGCTCGTCGTACTGGCTGATCTGGTAGTTCTTCGGCTGGTCGGGGTAGAAGTAGTTCTTGCGCGCGAACCGGCCCCACGGGGTGATCGAACAGTTCAGTGCCAGACCGATCCGGATCGCCGATTCGATGGCCTTCTCGTTCACCACGGGCAGCGAGCCGGGCAGGCCCAGGCACACCGGGCACACCTGGGTATTGGGTTCGGCGCCGAATTCGGTGGGGCAGCCGCAGAACATCTTGGTCGCCGTGGACAACTCGACGTGGACCTCCATGCCGAGCACCGGCTCGTACCGGGAGATGACATCGGCGTAATCCATCAACTCGACCGTGGGTGCGCTCATGGCCATCAGTCTATGTAAGCCCTAACGGGGCGGGATGTGCTGGGTGAGCCAGTCTGTGACGTAGGCCGGCACCGCCGGGTCGATGGTGGTCTCGATGGTCGAGTATTCGCTGGGTTTGCCGGTGGCCGACGGCTGCATCAGGTGGTTGAGACCGGGGAAGGTGTGCACGGTCGCGTCGGGATCGGCGGCCAGGGCGGCGCGCATCGGCGGCTCGTTCTGGGTGGCGATCACCTGCTGGTCGGTGCCGCCGAAGAAGGCGAGGACCGGAATACGCAGGGCTCGCAGCGCGGGCTCGGGGTCGTAGGTGATCAACGCGCTCATGTACGGGGTGTTCAGTGAATCGACGGCACCTTGCGGCGCGCGCTCACCTTCGGGCAGCGAGTCGTTGTGCTGCTGGGAGTAAGCCTTGGCGCCCGCGGTGTCGCCCGCGCGCAGCAGCGCTGACCATTCGGTGAGATAGCGCACCTGCGCGTCGATCTCGTCCTGCGTCGCGCCCGCGGCGGCCATGACCACCTTGTTCTGCTCGATGAGCACATCCGCGCCGGGTACCGCCGGGCCCGCCATCAGCACGGCGAACGCGATATTGCTGTCGGGCTTCGCGGCGACCATCGGCGCGATATAGCCGCCCTCGCTGTGCCCGAACAGCCCCACGCGCGCCGGATCGATCTCCGGGCGGTCGCGCAGAAACGCCACGCCCGCGGCCACATCGGCGGCGAGATCCGGGTAGGTGGCCTCGTCGAGCACACCGGTGGAACCGCCGATACCGCGATCGTCGGTGCGCAGCACCGCGTACCCCGCGCGGGTGAAGGTGTCGGCCAGCAGGTGGAACGGCCGGTGCCCACTGAGTTCTTCGTTGCGATCCTGCGGGCCGCTGCCGGTGATCATCACCATGGCCGGAAACGGTCCGTTGCCTTCGGGTTCGGTGAGGGTGCCCGCGATGGTGACCTCGCCGCTGCGATAGGTGACGTCCTGCGACCGGTACGGGTACGGCGGTTGCGGGTCCTGCGGGCGGGCGATGCTCTCGATCACCCCGCGCTCCAGCGTGAGCGGGATCTTCTCGCCGAATTGCACCCAGTCGCCGACGATCCGTTCACCGTCGAGCTTGCCCTGGAACCCCGGATCACCGGGCGCATCGGGAATCGTGAACTCGATCCGATCCGGTTCGGTGCGAACATCTTTCAACGCCGCGGCGCGCACGCCCTGGACAGGGATGTCGATGGTGGCCGACCCGTCCTCGGCGAAGGTCACCCCGACCCCGATGGGCTGGCCCGGCACCTGGATGTCGCCGTGCCAGGCCCTCTGGACCACGGGCCCGGACGGTTCGTCCGCAGACGAACAGCCCGCCACCAGCGCGGCGACGACGAACAGAACCGAAACGATCACACGACCGGAGCGCATGAATCCACGGTACCGACGCCACCGGCAAAGTGTGGGAAGCGACCGACGTCAGCCGAAGAAGGCCGAGGCCTCGCTGAGCCGTTCCGGCGGAACGCGTTTGAGTTGCTTGGTCGCCTCCGACAGCGGAACCAGCTCGATCTTGGTGCCGTGCAGGGCCACCATCTGACCGAAATGCCCGGCGTGCACCGCCTCGGCGGCGTGCACCCCGAATCGCGTCGCCAGAATCCGGTCGTAGGGCGTGGGACTGCCGCCGCGCTGGATATGGCCCAGCACCGTGGTGCGGACCTCTTTGCCGATGCGGCGTTCGATCTCCGAGCCCAACTGCTGGGCGACGCCGGTGAACCGCTCGTGCCCGAACTCGTCGATCCCGCCCTCGCGCAGCGCGAATCCGGAATCGGGCGCGGGATGGGCGCCCTCGGCGACCACGCAGATGAAGCTCTTGTCACCGCGCTGGAAGCGGCTCTTGATCATCGCGCACACCTGCGCCACGTCGAAGGGTTCCTCGGGCACCAGGGTCAGGTGAGCGCCGGCGGCGATCCCGGAGTTCAGCGCGATCCAGCCGGCGTGGCGGCCCATCACCTCCACCAGCATCACCCGCTGATGGGATTCGGCCGTGGTGTGCAGGCGGTCGATGGCCTCGGTGGCGATCGAGAGCGCCGTGTCGTGGCCGAAGGTCACGTCGGTGCAGTCGATGTCGTTGTCGATTGTCTTCGGCACGCCGACCACCGGCACGCCCTCGTCGGCGAGCCAGCTCGCGGCGGTGAGGGTGCCTTCGCCGCCGATGGGGATCAGCGCTTCGATGCCGTTGTCGTCGAGGGTCTGCTGGATCCTGGGCAGGCCGGCGCGCAGCACCTCGGGGTTGGTGCGCGCGGTGCCGAGCATCGTGCCGCCCTTGGTGAGCAGGCGGTCTGTGCGATCGTCGTTGTGAATGCGGATCTTTCGATCCTCGAGTAGGCCGCGCCAACCGTCCTCGAATCCGACCACGGCGTCGCCGTAGCGTCCGTTCGCGGTGCGGACCACAGCCCGGATCACCGCGTTCAGACCTGGACAGTCCCCGCCTCCGGTCAAGACTCCGATGCGCATGCCGTTCATCTTGCCGCACCGACGCAGATCAGGGGCAGTGGCCTCCGGCCAGCTCGGTCAGGTGCCCCGCGAGCAGTGTCGCCATCTTGTCGAGCATGGTCATGCCGTCGTTGAAACTGCCCGAATCCGGTTGCGCGGCGAAGGCTACCGCGATCCGGCCCGTGGGCGAATCGATCAGCCCGAACTGGCGAACCAGATACTTACCCCCCTGGTCGGGCCCCCACCCGCCCTTGAACTCGGCACTGCCGAACGCGCCGAGGCCCCAGTGGTGGCTGGCGATGATCTGCTGCATCAGCCCGACCACTCGCTCGCTCTGCGGTATGCACGGCAGCTGCGAGGCGAAACGCACCTGGTCGGCCAGCGCCCATTCGGCCTGGCCGTAGATCGACGCGTCGGCGCGGGTGCGCGTCGTCGGCACCGCGGTGCGCACGTCGCCGCCTTCACGCAGTACGCCCTCCACCGCGTCGGACGCCTCGGCGCCGCTGCCGAGCGAGGACCACAGCGTGTCGGCGGCGCCGTTGTCCGACTGGGTGATGGCGGCAGCGGCATAGGACGAGTAGGCGGAGCTGTTGCGCAGGGCCGCGATGGCGAGCGGCACCTTGATCGTCGACCAGGCCGGGCCGGTGGACCAGGTGCCGAAGGTGACCATCTTCTTGCCGCCGACCGGCATGATCGCCAAGCCCGCGCTGCCACGGAAACTGTGTTGGAGCTCGGTGAAATCGGCGGCCAGACTGCCGGGCAGCGCGATGGAGAAGGTGCCGTTGTCGGCGCCGGGATCGACGGCAGCCACCGTCGTCGTCGGAATCGGTTCGACAGCCTTCGGCTCGGTACCGCAGCCCGCGGTGGCGAACACGACCGTGCCCAACAAAACCGACAGCGCCACCCGGATGCGGTGGCGTCGTTCTTTGTTCATTATGTGAAGCATTTTTGTTTGTGAACTCCCCCGGGGCGTTCGGTGCTGGCGACCCGTACCGTTACCGTACTGCGACATATGCCGATCGCCCACTTCGTGCACATAACCTCAGGTCAGTCGGTGTTCGCCCGTGTAGATGTTCATGGTCTCGCCACGCAGGAAGCCCACCAGTGTGAGCTCACTGTCCGCGGCCAGGTCGACGGCGAGCGAGCTGGGCGCCGACACCGCGGCCAGGATCGGGATCCCCGCCATCACCGCCTTCTGCGCCAGTTCGAACGACGCGCGGCTGCTCACCACCAGCACCAGATCGTGCGCGGGCACCCGGTTCTCGCGCATCGCCCAGCCGATCACCTTGTCGACGGCGTTGTGCCTGCCGATGTCCTCGCGCAGGGCGAGCAGGGTGCCGTCGGCGGTGAACAGGCCCGCCGCGTGCAGGCCGCCGGTGGCCTCGAACACCTTCTGCTCGGCGCGCAGCCGGCTCGGCAGAGCGGCGAGGGTGGCGGTACTGATCGACACCGACTCGTGCGGGATCGGGAAGCGAGTGCGGGTGCGCACTTCGTCGAGAGCCGACTTGCCACAGAGGCCGCAGGCGCCGGTGGTGAGAAAGTTGCGGGTGTGGATCGCGACCGGGTTGCGCAGGTGCAGGTCGAGGACGTTGTAGGTGTTGCGACCTTCGCTGTCGGTGCCCGCGCAGTAGCGGGCGGTGACGATGTCGTCGGCCGAGCCGATGATGTCCTCGGCGAACAGGAAGCCGTGCACTAGGTCGATGTCATCGCCCGGGGTGCGCATCGTGACCGTGAGCGAGCGACCGTCGACCCGGATCTCGAGCGGCTCCTCGACGGCGAGCGTGTCGGGGCGCTGGATCCGCCCGGCCGGGGAAAGGCGGGTGGTCTTGCGCCGTGCGGTGACTCTGCTCATCCCATGACTCTGCTCATTGTGAGGGTTCTGATCAACACGGGTTGCCGATCGGTTGATCGGCGGGACGGATCGAACCGGCCGGGCGGGTGAGAGCCTGCCGCGGTAACCGAGTGCCCATGGTGGTGCACAGTACGCAACGACTGCCCGGCCACCGCTGCACGGATCAGCCTGTCAGCGGGCGCGGCGCGGCGGTGAAGTCGGTGACGTGCGCGGTATCGATGAGCGCGGCAGCGAGCACCGACACCGGTTCGACCGCCGCGGTGACCAGCACGATCTGCGCGGTGACGACCGGGTCGGCGAGTTCGAAGACCCGGATGTCGGCGGTGGGCCCCAGCGCGGCGACCCACGGCTGGGGCACGATGCACGACCATCGTCCGGTGCGGGCGTGTTCGAGCAGGGTTGCCACCGAATCGCTTTCCAGCTGCGGGGTAGCGGTGAGGCCGAGCGTCGCCAGTGCGTCGTCGATCAGCTGACGTCCGCGCATTCCCTGCGGCAGCAGGCACATGGGTAGTTCGAGCGCGTCGGCCCAGGAGATCGAGGTGCGGCCGGCGACCAGCTCCGATCCCGCGACGAGGACGTGGCGTTCGGCGTAGAGCGGAGTGAGGGTGAGCCCGGTGGTGTCGACGCCCTGCACGTAGACCAGGCCCGCGTCGAGTTCGAACCGGCGAATCCGTTCGGCGATGTCGGGCGAGCGCAGACTCGTCTCGATTCGCACCCGCATCAGCGGATGTTCGGTGCAGAACGGGTCGGTGAGCAGCGCGACCGTACTCGACGCCGCGGGGACGACGCCGATCCTCAGCTCGCCGGTGAGACCGGTCTGCAGGGCGCGGACTTCGTGTTCGAGGGCCTCACGGTCGGCGATGATCCGCCTGGCCCACAGCACCAGCCGTTCACCCTCGGGGGTGAGTCCCTCGAAGGTGCGGGCGCGGCGCACCAGCGGCACGCCGAGTTCGTGTTCGAGTTTGCGGATGGCCTCCGACAGTGCGGGCTGGGAGACATAACAGGCTTTCGCGGCTCGCGCGAAATGACGTTCCCTGGCGAGTGCGACGAAATATTCGAGTTGACGGAACAGCACCTGTCGCCGGATCAGTCGTCTTGGTCGTCGGCTGCTTTGTTGCGCGCCTTCACGATCTCGAGCGCCTTCTCGGCCGTGGCCTGGTCCGGGTAGGGACCCAGCCGGTCGGCGACCCAGCAGCCCTTGCCCTGTTCGGCCCTGTGGTGCTTGATGCAGTAGTACCACTTGTTGTCTTCAGCCATGCCGACAGTATGCAACGTTTCGCATACCGGCGTCTTCGGCAGCGGGTATCGCGGCGGTAGCGGCGCGTCATGGACGAACCGGGCGGGAGCCCAGCGCGACGCGCAGCTGGGCGACACGGGAAAACCGGCATACGCCGTTCCGTGATTTCGGCGGTAGACAATCCCATCGAGGCACTGGACAGAGCTCGCGTCTTTCTCGATCCGCATTCATCGCGAAGGGAAGATCTGACATGGCTGACGGTCCGCACACCCAGTGGAATCCCGATCGGGGCCCGAGCGAAGCAGCGAACCGGGCGGCGGCTCCGACAGCCGATCCCCCGTATCGGCATCCGGCGGCAGGCTGGGGCGCGGCGATCGCGGTCGGCAAGTTCATGGTCCTGAAGGAGCACGAGCCGCTCATCGGGACCAAGGCCATGCTGAAGATGAACCATCCGGCGCACGGCTTCGACTGTCCCGGTTGTGCCTGGCCCGACGCGACCGACGGCCTGACCCTCGACGTGTGCGAGAACGGCATCAAGCACGTCACCTGGGAGATGACCCACAAGCGGTGCACCCCGGAGTTCTTCGCACAGCACACCGTCACCGAGCTGGCGACCTGGAGTTCCTACGACCTCGAAGACCAGGGCAGGCTCACCGAGCCGATGGTCTACGACCCTGACACCGACCACTACGTACCGATCGGCTGGGCCGAAGCGTTCGAGCTCACCGGCAACGCGCTGCGTGCGCTGCCGGACCCGAACGAGGCCTCGTTCTACACCTCCGGCCGCCTCTCCAACGAGGCCACCTTCCTCTACCAGTTGATGGTGCGCGAGTACGGCACCAACAATCTGCCCGACTGTTCGAACATGTGCCACGAAGCCAGCGGCCGCAGCCTGCAGGCTTCGCTCGGCACCGGCAAGGGCACCTGCGACCTCGACGATTGGGACAAGGCCGACGCGCTGTTCGTGATGGGAATCAACGCCGCGTCGAACGCGCCGCGCATGCTCACGGCGCTGGCCGAGGCCTACCGGCGCGGCGCCCAGGTGGTGCACGTCAACCCGATGATCGAGGCGGGCGCGCGCAAGACGATCATCCCGCACGAGTTCGTCGCGATGGCCACTTTTCATCCGACCAAAACCGGCACGCTCGATCTACAGGTGCGCATCGGCGGCGACTTCGCGTTGATCCGCGGCATCGCCAAAGCCGTGCTCGAGGAATCCGCGACCGACGGCAAGGCGCTCGATCACGAGTTCATCGAGCGCTACACCGACGGTTTCGACGATTACGTGCGCGAGGTCGAGGCGACCACCTGGGCCGATATCCAGACGCAGTCGGGCCTGAGCGAGGCCGACATCCGCAAGGCCGCGCGCATCTACTGCGATTCCGATCGCACCATCATCAGCTGGTGTCTGGGTATCACCCAGCACGAGCACGGCGTGGAAACGATCCGCGAGATCGTGAACCTGCTGCTCCTGCGAGGCAATCTCGGTCGCGAAGGCGCGGGCCCGTCGCCGGTGCGCGGGCACAGCAACGTCCAGGGCAACCGCACGTGCGGCATCGCCAACAATCCGCCCGCCGCGTTCCTCGACCGCTTGGCCCAGGTGTGTGAGATCGATGTGCCGCGCGCCAACGGCTACGACGTGGTCGCCACCATCGAGGCGATGCAGCAGGGCAGACTGAAGTTCTTCATGAGTATGGGCGGCAACTTCGTCCAGGCTGCCCCCGACAGTGCTTACACCTTCGAGGCGTTCGGCAAAACCGACTTCACCGTCATCGTCTCCACCAAGCTCAACCGCAGCCACGTCGTGCACGGCAAGCGCGCGCTGATCCTGCCGTGCCTGGCGCGCACCGAACACGATCATCAGCGCAGCGGCCCGCAGGTGGTCTCGATGGAGAACGGCATGGCCGTGGTGCACCTGTCGCGGGGCATGAAGAAGCCCGCGTCACCGCATCTGCTGTCGGAGCCCGCGATTCTGGCCGGGATCGCCAAAGCCGCACTGCCCGAGACGAAGACGCCGTGGGACTACTACGTCGAGGACTACGACCGCATCCGCGACACCATGGCGAAGGTGCTCGAGGGTTTCGAGGACTACAACCGGCGGGTACGGCTGCCGCTCGGCTTTCGGATCCGCCAGCCCGCGCGCGAACTGATCTTCCTCACTCCGTCGAGCAAGGCGGAGTTCTCCGCGGCGACGCTGCCCGACACCACCAACCCGCCCGGTGTGCTCACGCTCGCGACGCAACGATCGCAGGACCAGTGGAACACCACCATCTACAGCGACAACGACCGCTATCGCGGAGTGAAGAACCTGCGCACGCTGATCTTCATGAACGCCGGCGATATGGACGACCGCGGTTTGAAGGAGTTCGACGAGGTCGATATCACCAGCACCGCGAGGGACGGGTCGACCCGGTCGCTCCACAGGTACAAGGTTGTCCCCTACGACATTCCGGCGGGATGCGCGGCCGGGTACATGCCGGAGATGAATGTGCTGTGCGCGATCGGCGATTACAGCACCGAGAGCGACCAGCCGCTGATGAAAAGCGTGAAAGTGACTGTGACGCCGTCGATTTGACTGCGACTGGCTGCGAAGTAGGCGTAACCCACAACTCCTCGGCAGGCGGCCGCGGCTCCGCAAATGGCGGGACCGCGGCCGTCGTCGGTGTCAGTAGACGTAGACCACGGCGTTCTCACCGCCGGTACAGGTGACGAGCTTGCCTTCCGGAGCACAGTTCATCGTGTAGGTGTTGCCCGTCACCGGACTGGTGGCCACCACGGGGCGCGCGCCGGTTCCACCCTCGGCATAGGCCTGTCTCACCGCTTCGGCGAAACCGCAGCTGGTGACCGTGGTGCCGACAGCGACCTTGCTGTAAGCACCGGCGCTGGAACCGGATTCGCAGGGTTGCGCGCCTACCGGCAGGGTGACCGGTCCCGCCGACGTGGTCGGCGCGGCGGTGGTGGCCCGCGCAGTGGTGCCCGCGGGTTGGCCCGGACTGCCCGGCGCCTGCGAAATCGGCGCGGCCGTGGTGGTTTCGGCGGGTTCGGCAGCCGACATCATCCGCCAGCCGATCGCACCGCCGATCGACAGCACCACCACGGCGAACACGCCGACGAGAATCGGCAGCAGGACCGATCGCTTGCGGTCCGAGTCCTGGTGCGCCCAGGTGGGATCGGGACCGTATGCCGGGTCGGGACCATACGCGGGATCAGGACCGTAGCCGGGATCGTAGGACTGCTCGCGGTAGGCGTGATCACCGTAGGCACTGGGCGGTTCGTCGTAGTCGGAGTAGGCGTTCTCCTGTCCCGCGTACTGCCGGGTCACGGCCGCCCGCGCCGGGTCGTCGAACTCCGGCGGGGCCTGATGCGCACCGAAAGGCGCGGCGCCACCACGGTATTGATGGGTCGGCTGTGAGCGCTGCGGATCCGGCGCGTCGACGGGGCCGCGACCGTACTGCTGGGTCGGCGCCGATCGTCGCACCTCGGCGGGGTCGTATTGCTCGGTCGCCGGACCGAACGGCTCGGGCGGGCCACCGAACCGGTCCTCGGCGGCCTCGTCGAAACGCTCGGCGGCACCGCCGAAACGGTCTCGCGAATCATCAATATCGCCGCCAAACTTCTATGTCGGTGGCGCGAAGCCCGCAGACGGATTCGAGGCGGGTGGGCCGAAATTCGGTGCGGGAGCAGGGAAACGCGGATCGGGGGTCGAGGCCGGAGGGTGGTACTGCTCCGTCGGCGGGGTGTACGCGGCCGGAACGGGGTGTTCGCCCGAGTAGCGCTGGGTGGGAGCCGCCCGGTGGGGATCGTGTCCGTGCTGCTGGGGCGCGAGGCGGTGCGGACCGGTGGGGGCCGGGTAGGGAGTGGCCGACGCGGGGCGCTGCGGTTGCAGGAGCGGGGCGGAGGTTTCGCCGGGGGCCGTGCCGTCGTAGAGGTGCGCGTCCGGGAAGGGGCGCATGCGTGGCAGCCCCTGATCGGGCGTATAGGCCGGCGGGGGTTCCGGGGCCGACGGCTCGTCGGCCGACGGCAAGGGAGTGAAGTGGGTGTCGGCCGGTCGGATCTCGGCGGGACCGGTCGGCTGGATCACCGCGGGGACAGAGATCTCGCCCGTGCCCTCGGCCGGGACACGACGGAATCCGGTGGTGTCGGGGCGCGCCTCGGGTGGACGGACGATCAATGTCGGCTGGGCGCCGGTCGCGGTCGACTGGCTGCGCGAGGTCTCCACCCCGCCGGTCGCGGTCACCGCGCCGATCACGCGGAACTCCCCCGTTGGGGTCGGTACCTGCTCTGCGCTGCCGGGCTCGTCCGAGTCCGGCGCTCCTCGGCGAGCGTCGGGCACACCGGTCGCCGAACCCGAGGCGGCCCCACGCTCGCCCGCCGAGCCGACAGGCCCCGCGCGCTGGGGACCGACCAGGGAACCGGCAGTTCCTGCGCGCTCGGTGGCCGGAGCGAATCCGGCGGGAACGCCCGCGGCTCCCCGTCCCGCGCCGGCGGCGAAACCCGCCGCGGCGGCGAACCCGCGTCCTGCACCAGGCGCGGAGCCCGGTCCCGTCGGTGCGGCACCCACCGGAGCACCGGCGGGCCCGCGGAGTGTGGGGCCGGAGGCAGAACCCGCAGTCACATCATGACCACCGGGGACGCGGCGGGCCCCGGTGTAGGGCCCGAAATCGCCCGATGGCGCGGGCGCTCCGCTGTGACGCATGGCCGAGGCCAGCGCTCGACGAGCGGCGATCGCCAACTCACCGGCCGTGGCGTATCGATCCGACGGGTCCTTGGCCATACCGGTGGCGATGACGTCGTCGAGCTCGACCGGTATCCCGTGCAGTATCTCGCTCGGCCGGGGCGGGGCGTCGGACAGGTGCGCGCGCACCAGCACGCTCATGCTCGCGGCAGGGAAAGGCGAAGCGCCGGTGAGGCATTCGTGCAGCACGCAGGCCAGCGAGTAGACGTCGGCGCGGTGCGAGATCGGGCCGACGTCGAAGCGTTCCGGCGCCATATAGATATAGGAACCGACCGCCATGCCGGCCTGGGTCACCGCACTGTCACCCTCGGTGTGCGCGATGCCGAAGTCGGCGAGGTAGGCGAAATCGGCGGGCGTGACCAGGATGTTGGCCGGCTTCACGTCGCGGTGTACCAGTCCGCCGGCATGCGCGGCGTCCAGCGCCGCGGCGATCTGCTCGACCACGCCGACCGCGCGCTCCGGGCTCATCGGCCCGCCGCCACGCAGCACGGTCCGCAGATCGGAGCCGGGCACCAGGCGCATGTCGATGAAGAGGACTCCGTCGATCACTCCCCAGTCGTGGATCGGGATCACGTGCGGTTCGGCCAGCTTCGCCGCGGCCTGGGATTCGCGGCGGAACCGAACCTGATAGGACGGGTCCTGCGCGAGCTCCTCGGCCAGCAACTTCAGAGCGACCACTCGATCTTTGCCGGTGTCGTAGGCCTCGTAGACCTCGCCCATCCCGCCCTTGCCCAGCATCGACCGCAACTCGTACGGGCCGAATCTGCTCCCCGTCCGTGACCCAGGTGCCTGCACCAGCGTCCGCCTCCCACTTCTGGCAGGCCCGTGGACCTGCTTCTCAGTAGGAAGATTCTCCCGGTGTCACTATGCCGTGGTCAAACGCGAACACGATCGCCGCGGCCCGATCGCGCAGGTCGAGCTTGCCGAATATGTGTCCGACGTGGCTTTTCACCGTCACTTCCGAGATACCGAGTTCGGCGGCGATCTCGCTGTTGACCCGGCCGGTGGCGATCAATTCGAGCACTTCGTGCTCGCGGGCGGTGAGTTCGCCGAGTCGGCGATCGGTGCGAGTACCGACCGGTTTCACTGTTCTGTACGCGGTGAGCACCCGTCCGGTCACCGAAGGGTCGAGCCACGCGCCGCCGCCGGCCACCGTGCGGACCGCGCGGATCAGATCCTCCGCGGGCGAATCCTTGAGCAGGAACCCCGCGGCGCCCGCGCGCAACGCGCCCGAGAGCAGCTGATCGTCGTCGAAGGTGGTGAGCGCCAGCACGGGCGGGGCGTCGGGGCGAGCGCGCAGCAACCGCGTCGCATCGATGCCGCCGACCCGCTTCATCCGCAGATCCATCAGCACCACATCGGGCCGGTTCGCCGCGACGGCAGCGGCGACCTCGTCCCCGTCGGCGCATTCGTCGATGGCGAAACCGTCGCGGCGGCGCAGGATGCGGCGCAGTCCACCGCGCACGAGTTCCTGATCGTCGACCACGAGCACGGTCACCACCTGCTCGCTCGGCGCAGCGGTCGTCACGTGTCCTCCAGTGGTTTGTTCCAGAGCTTGCCCGGCAGCATGGCCGAGATGGTGGCGCACGAGCCCGTTTTCAGCGGGAAGCCGACTCGCACGGTCCAGTTGTCGTGGCCGCTGCCCGCGGCGATCTTCCCACCGAGCAGTTCGGTGCGTTTGCGCATGCCGCGCAGTCCCATCCCGGAGTCGCGGCGCGGCGCGGGCCCCAGTGGCAGCGGGTTCGACACCACCAATGTCGCTGCCTCCGTAGTGACATCGAGACGGACCTCGGCGGCGGCGCCCGGCGCGTGCTTGATGACGTTGGCCAGCGATTCCTGACCGATCCGATAGAGCGCGTGACCGATGGCGCCGGATACCGCGCCCAGGTCGCCGGTGCGCGCGTAGTCGACGGTGAGCCCGGCGCGGCGGAAGTCGCCGACGAGCTCGTCGATGTCGGCGGCGCTCGGCTCGGGCGCCGATTGCGCCGGGCCCGCGTCGAGCATGCCGACGGTGCGCCGGATGTCGGCCATCGACTGCCTGCCCAGGCGTTCGGCCTCGACGAGCGCTTCCACGGCTTCGGCGGGGTCGTCGTCGGTCTGCAGCGCGTGCCGGGCGGCGGTCAGGTGCAGCAGGGTGATCGACAGGGAATGAGCGATCACATCGTGGACTTCACGGGCGATCCGGCGCCGTTCTTCGTCGGCGGCCTGGCCGGAGCGGATCGCCTGGTTCTCGCGTTCTTGATAGAGGAAGCGCCGCTGATACTGCAGCATCACCCCCACGAACATGCCGAGCAGGATGCCGATGAGGTACATCGGCAGGCCCTCCAGCGATTGATCGCCCCACTGCACGTTGCCTGCCAGGTCGAACGCGATCAATTCGAGCATCGCGAGCAGGGCGAAACCGATCGCCCACCCGCGGGTAGCGACCGCGGCCACCTCACCGGCGACGATCACCAGCACGAACGGGGCGAAGTCGGCGCTGACCGGCTGCAACAGAAACAGCGCACACGAGAGCAGTGCGCTCCCCTTCAGCAACGCGGGGTGCGGATTCACGCCGAAGATCGCGAACAGCGGGACCGGCAGGAACGCGGCAGCCATCGCCAGCAGTGGCAGCGCGCTCGGAAAGTAGGCGTGCCGCTGAATCACCGCCGCACCGGTGACCACCAGCAGGGCGACGTCGGCGGCGATGATCAGCGCGGGCGGATAGTCGTAGGGCAAGGATTCGATGCGCTCGCGCACGCTCGCCAACAGCCCCCGCACTCCCGCCCCGGCGGTGAGCCGCTGCCAGCGGCTCGCCCGGCCCGGCGCCTTCGCGGGGATGGCGTGACTCGCATCCATGAGCTAAGGCTAGTCGTCACCCACCGCGCCGGCATCGTCCCGCGAACGGTGCAGATCTCCTACCGGAGTAGGAGAAGAAGTCGGGTCCGCGGCACGAGGACCCGGCCCTGTCCCGCCAGTAGCGTGTGTTTCACCGCTCACGGAAGGTGAAGCCCATGACCTGGACCGATCTGCACCACCGCACCGAGATCGTGCACACCGTGCTGGCCAGGGCCGCGATCGACCCACACGATCCCGCGTTGTTCGACGGCATCGCCGAGCTCGACCGGCTCTTCGGTGGCGTCGACGGCCTGCTGCTGGCACTGGCGAACCGCTGGGACAATCATCTGCACGTCAAACTGGAGCTGGCCGAGATCGTCGGCCGGACCCCGATGGAGGCCTATCTCGATCTGGCCGCCGAACAACCCGCGCTGCGCGCTCTTCTCGACGCGCGACCGGCGATCGGGCAGACTACCCGCGACCGCGCGCTCGTACGCTGAAATCCGAAACTCCCTGGGGGACAAGCTATGCCCGACATCGAATCGCCACAGCAGCCGATGCTGGAGCTGACCAGGGTGGTCAAGAAGTACCGCATCGGCGATCAGGAGGTCCGCGCGCTCGACGAGGTGAGCATGCGGATCGAGACAGGACAGTTCACCTCGATCATCGGGCCGTCGGGCTCGGGCAAGAGCACCCTGCTGCACCTGCTCGGCGCGCTCGATCGCCCCGATGAGGGCTCGATTCGCTTCCGCGGCACCGAGATCGGCGATCTGGACGAGGACAAGCAAGCCGCGTTCCGGCTCGAACAGGTCGGCTTCGTCTTCCAGTTCTTCAACCTGCTGCCCACGCTGTCGGCCTGGGAGAACGTCGCTGTTCCGAAACTGCTGGACGGCACCGGATTACGCAAGGCCAAGCCGCGCGCGCTGGAGCTGCTCGACCTGGTGGGCCTCGGCGATCGGGCGCAACACCGGCCCGGGGAACTGTCCGGTGGGCAGATGCAGCGCGTGGCGGTGGCGCGGGCGCTGATCATGGATCCGCCGTTGATCCTGGCCGACGAGCCGACCGGCAACCTCGACTCCAAGACCGGGGCCGCGATCCTGGCGCTGCTGGGTGATATTACGGCCCAAGGCAATTCGGTAGTGATGGTCACCCATGACATGAGTTCGATCGACTACTGCGATCGGGTGATCACCCTGCGTGACGGGCAGATCGGCGCTGACGAGCCTGCTGCCGACCGGGTGGACGCATGATCGCCGCGGCATGGGACAGATTGCGGCTGTTCAACATCGGTGAACTGCTCCGCCATCCGGGCCGCACCCTGCTCTCGGGCGCGGTGATGGGGGTATCGGCGGCGTTGATCGTGGCGGTGCTCAGCATTTCCGGGTCGGTCACCGGTTCGGTCGACAAGCTCACCAAAGGTCTGGCCGGTGACGCCGAACTCGAGATCACCGGGATCACCGACGCCGGTTTCGAACAGTCACTGCTGCCACGGATCGCCGCGACGCCCGGGGTGGCGACGGCGGTGCCGATGCTGCGCGCGACGCTGGGCGCGGGTCCCGACCGCGCGCTGCTGATCGGCGCCGATCAGACGATGGAGGCGCTCGGCAGCGATCTGGCGGGGCCGATGTCGCAGTACACCTCCAAGCTGGTCAAGACCGAGCGCGGCGTACTGGTCGGCGCCGGTATGGGCCTGCGCGAGGGCGACCCGGTGGCGATCGGGGCAGGTACGGCCACAGTGGCCGCCGTCCTGGATTCCGCGGCCACCGACCGTCTCAACAGCGGCCACGTGGTGGCGGGTCCGCTGCCGCTGATCCAGTTCCTCACCGACCGGGTGGGCAAGCTCGATTCGGTGCAGATCGTGGTAAAGCCCGGCACCGATGTGGCCGCGCTGCGCACCGCGCTCACCGAAGCGGTGGACGGGCGAGCGGTCGTGGCCGAGCCGAGCTTGCGCACCGCGCAGGCCGGTGGCGCGATCCAGATCATGCGATATTCCACGCTGATGTCGTCGGCTGCCGCGCTGATCGTATCGGCCTTCCTGATCTACAACGCGATGAGCATGGCGGTGGCCCAGCGCAGGCCGACGCTGTCGCTGCTGCGGGCGATCGGCGGCAAGCGTGCGCCGATGGTGCGGGATCTGCTCGTCGAGGCGGCGATGCTCGGGCTCGTCGGCGGGGCGATCGGCGCGGGGATCGGCGCACTGATGGGCCGGTTCGCGATCGGCAGGCTGCCCGCCGCGATCGTGCAGTCGGTCGAGGCGCGCACCGAGTTCGAAGTACCGAATTACGCGGTGCCCGTGGCCATTACCGCGTGCGTGGTGGCGACGGTGCTGGCCGCATCGATCGCCGCGCGACAGGTGTACAAGGTGGCCCCGGTCGAGGCGCTGACCCCGGTCGAGGCCGGCGATGTCGCGGCGACCGGTTCGATGCTGCGATGGGTCGCGCTGGCCGGGGGGCTCGGCCTCGCCGCCGCCGCGGTGGTCATCGCCTTCCTCGACCTCGGGCGGCTGTCGCTGGCCGCGATCACGACGGCGTTCACCGCGACGTTGTTGCTGTGCTTCGCGGCCACCGGGCCGATCGTGCGCGGGTCCGCGGCGATCGCGCGCTGGTTCGGCGCACCGGGCGCCCTCGGGGCGACTTCGCTCGAGCGCGCGCCACGTCGGGTGTGGGCGACCGCGATGACGGTGATGATCGGGGTCGCGGCGGTGGTCGCGCTCGGCGGGGCATCGGGCAACATGGTGACCTCGGCGACCGACTCGTTCCAAAGCCTGGGCGACACCGATCTTTACGTGAGTCCGAGTCCGGTCGAACAGTTCCCGACCGGGCCCGTACTCCCCGACGGTTTGGCCGATCGGGTCGCGACCGTGCCCGGTGTCGAGCGGGTGAGCCCCGCCCAGATGGCCTTCGCGACGATCGGCAGCGGTCGGGTGATGCTGCAGGGCTATCCACCGAGCACATCCGACACCCGCCTCGGCGCGGTGGATCGGGCGGTGATCGATCGGATGGAGCAGCGCGAAGGCGTGGTGATCACCCGCGACGTCGCGCGGTCGCTCTCGCTCGCCGCCGGCGACCAGATCACCATGCCGACTCCTTCCGGCGAGCGTCACACCACTGTGCTGCAAGTGATTCCGTACTTCACCGCGGTCTCCGGCGTGGTGATGATGAACCTGGACCAGATGCGGGAGTGGTATCAGCGGCCCGGTGAGACCATCCTGTCGATCCAGTACGCGCCCGGCGCCGACCCCGACGCGGTCCGCGCGGCGGTCCGCGCGCTGGTCCCCCCGGAAATGCACGTCGACACCGGCGCCGACATGGTCGCGGCGATCTCGTCGAGCGTTCAGCAGGGCGCCGCGATGAGCAACATGATCCTGTGGATCGTCGTGCTGGTGGCGACGGTGGCCTTGTTGAACACGCTGATGCTGTCGGTCCTGGAACGGCGCAGGGAACTGGGGGTGCTGCGGGCGATGGGCACCAACCGCAAGTTCCTCCTACGTTCGGTGCTGGCCGAAGCCGCCGGTATCGGGTTCATCGGCGCGGCAATCGGACTCGTCGTCGGCATCGCGGTGCAATACCTGGCCACCGTCGCGATCGGCCATGCGATGACCATCGACATCGTCTACCGTCCGAGCCCGCTGATCGCGGTCTACGGCGCGGTCGCACTCGGGCTGGCACTGCTCGGATCGATTCCGCCCG
>JACIXH010000061.1 GCA_014360565.1 Nocardia sp. | reverse complement strand
GGACACCCGCGGCGACGTCGTGATCGCCCTGCCGATCGCCTTCTCGATCGGTGGCGCGGAGATCCCCACCAAGTCCGAGGTTGTCAAGGACTCCACCGTTCTGGAGCTCACCCCGGAGAAGCCGGCCGGCGTGAACATCGGCCAGCAGGTGGTCAGCCCGAAGCCGGTCCTGAAGGACATCGCGTCGGCGCAGGAGAACCAGAAGGCGATCAACGACTTCTCCAGCAAGTTCAGCATCGGCACCGCCATCGGTACGTTTCGGCACCGCCGTCGGCGCGCTGATCGGTTGCGTCGTCACGATCCCGGTCGGCTGCATTCCCGGTTTGACGGTCGGTGCCGCAGTCGGTGGAATCGTCGGCATGATCGCCATCGGTGGTCCGACCATGGCTGTGACCGGCTGGGAGCTGCTGCAGGTGCTGCAGGCTCCGGACGGCACCACCGTATGGGCCGACAAGCCGAAGGCAGTCGCGGCTCCGGCTGCTGAGGTCGCTCCGGCCAACTGAGCGGGCTTGCGCCCCACAGCTCTACGTCAAGGCCCCGCTCTGCTCCAGAGTGGGGCCTTACGCGTACCCGCGTGCCGATCGCGGCACCTCAGCAGTCCGCGAACCAGGCCTTCACGTACCCCGCCGACTGATACGCGTAGTCCCACGCCCAGCGCGCGGGCGACAGATGTGGTCGAGGGTCGACGAACAGCAACTCCCCCGCCCAGCATTTCCCGAGGATGTACCGGGCGCGGGAGATGTGCGGGGTGAAGGTCACCACGATGACGCGGTCCCACTCGGCTCCGAGCCCGGCCAGCGCCCGCCCTTCACCGAGTGTGGTGCGAGGACTCGGGTCGAAGCAGATGATCTCGAAGCTGTAGCCCCCGTGGCAGATTCGATTCACCATCGGACTGCGCTCGTACGGGTTGGAGATCAGCACGCGCGGCGCGAAACCCTCGGCCGCCAGCCGCAGCCCGAGCTGTTCGCGTCCGTCGTGGGCGCCCCCGAGAACGAGGATCGCGTCGGCCGCCCGTACCGCGTCCGTGCGCGGCCGCACATAGACCGGCCACAGTGCGACCACCGCGATCAACACCACGACCAGCAATCCACCCGTGGCGAGCAGGATCCGGCGCATCAGCAAATGCTAGTGAACCGTCACGGACACGACTTCGGCCTTCCAGCAGACCCGCCGTGCTGAGCATTTCGCCCGGCGAAGTCACCCCGTTCAGCCGCCGCTCGGCGATCGCACCGTGCCATCCGCTGACCCAGCCGCCTCGAACAGTGCAGGCCGACGATCCGAACCGTGCACCCTCCACCGAACACATCACCGCAGGTAGAGGCCCTTCCCGGCGACCGGCCGACCGCACGTATCCCCCTGTACACCAGATGTTGCGCCCCCTCTTGCCTCGCTGACGCGGCGTAGCCACGCGCACCGCTTACCAACAGAACTATGCGATGCACAGTCTTCGGAACCGGGTACCTCGGAGCCACGCATGCAGCGTGTATGGCCGAGTTGGGACACGACGTGGTCGGGGTGGACGTCGATCCCGGCAAGGTGGCCAAGTTGGCCGACGGTGTGGTGCCGTTCTACGAGCCGGGACTCGAGGAAGTGCTGCAACGCAACCTCGCGGCCGGTCGCGTGCGATTCACCACCGACTACGAGGACGCCGCGGCCCACGCCGATGTCCACTTCCTCGGTGTCGGCACACCGCAGAAGAAGGGCGAATACGGCGCCGACCTGAAATATGTTCACGCCGTGGTGGATACGCTCGCTCCGATGCTGGAACGGCCTGCCATGATCGTCGGCAAGTCCACGGTGCCGGTGGGCACCGCCGCGGCCCTCGGCATCAGGGCCCGGGCGCAGGCGAATGTCGATGTCGAGGTGGCGTGGAACCCCGAATTCCTGCGCGAGGGCTTCGCCGTCCAGGACACCCTGCGCCCCGACCGGCTCGTCCTCGGTCTCGACCACAGCCGCGAACAGAGCGCCTGGGTGGAGCAGACGATCCGGGAGATCTACGCCGATCTCGTGGCCGCCGAGATCCCGTTCCTGCTCACCGACCTCGCCACCGCCGAGTTGGTGAAGGTCTCGGCGAATGCCTTTCTGGCAACCAAGATCTCGTTCATCAACGCTGTCTCGGAGGTGTGTGAGGCCACCGGCGCCGACGTCACCATGCTGGCCGACGCGCTCGGCTACGACGCCCGCATCGGCCGCCGATTCCTCAATGCCGGACTCGGTTTCGGCGGCGGTTGTCTACCCAAGGACATCCGCGCCTTCATGGCGCGTTCGGGCGAACTCGGCGCCGATCACGCTGTCGCGTTCCTTCGCGAGGTCGACAACATCAACATGCGCCGCCGCACCAAGGTCGTCGACATGGCCGCCCGCGCCTGCGGCGGTTCCCTGCTCGGGGCGAACGTGGCCGTCCTCGGCGCGGCCTTCAAACCCGAATCCGACGATGTGCGCGACTCGCCCGCGCTGAATGTGGCGGGCATGATCCAGCTGCACGGCGCTGTCGTCACCGTGTACGACCCCAAGGCAGTGGAGAATTCGCGCCGCGTGTTCCCCACCTTGAACTACGCCACCTCGGTCTCGGAGGCCTGCGACCGCGCCGATGTGGTGCTGGTCCTGACCGAGTGGAACGAATTCACCGCATTGTCCCCGGCCGACCTGAACCCGGTGGTACGGTCCCGTTCGATCATCGACGGTCGCAACTGCTTGGACAGCACGATCTGGCGTGACGCCGGGTGGGTGTACGCCGGACTCGGCACCCCGTAGAGTAACGAGCCAAGCGGGGGCTGGACGAGTTTCGTGCAGCACGGACGAGATGGGCAGCGGATGAGTTCGGTTCTGGGAATATCGGTGGGGGCCGGGACGGTGCGCTTCGCGCGTCCACAGCACGGCAGCCCCCACGGTAGCGTCCCGCCGTCTTCGTTCGAACTGCAGTCGATCTCGATGCCCGAACAGCAGGCCGAGGAAGCCGCGGCCGAGGCGATCGCCGCCATGCTGGCCGCATCGCCGGAGGTCGGCGCCACCACCATCACCTTCCGCAGCGAGCCGCAGGCCAGGGCGGTGCGCGCCGCGATGGCGCGGCGCCAGCTCACCAACTATCAACTCGTTCCCGAAGCCGTTGCCGCCGTGCACTTCGCCCACGCCACCAGCGATCTGCGCGAGGTGTCCACCCTGGCCGTCTACGATCTGGGCAGTTCGGGTCTCACGGTCAGCGTGATCAACGCCCGCACCAGTGATGTGTACCAGTGCGAGCGGATCAGCGACATCAGCGGCGACTACCTGGATTCGCTGATCAGGGAACAACAGATCGCCTCCGGCCGGATCGCGCATCCGGCCGACCCCGCGGGGCTCGCCGCTCTCGACGGCCTGTGCCGGGCCGCCAAGGAGCAGCTGTCCAACAGCAATGCGGTGGCGTTGCCGAGCGAGCAGGGCTTGGTGCTGCTCACGCAGGAGAATTTCGAATCGCTGATGATGCTGGCGATCGAGTCGTCGGCCCGGATGACCCGCGATGTCATCATCCGGGCGCAGCATCCGGTGCAGGCGGTACTGGTTCTCGGTGGCGGAGCCCGGATTCCACTGATCGCGCGCGTGCTCGAGCGCACGATCGGCGTGCCGGTGATCGTGCCCGCCGAGCCGGAGGCGGCGTTGGCCCGCGGCGCGGCGTTGCTGGCCAGGCCCGCACAGGTCCAGCAGGCCCCGGTCGCCCCGGCGCCCGTGCCGATGGGCGAGAACGACGACCCGACCCCCGCTTGGCTGACAGCACCTACCCGCGGTCGCCGCCCGCTCAGCGCGCTCACCAACCGTACGCATTCCCGCCGCGAACTGAATGTAGCGGTGCTGACGGTGAGTTCGCTGGTGGTCCTCGCCGCGATCGGCATCGGCCTCGGTTACGGCCCGGAAGTGCTGGAGAGCGGTTCGTCGAGCGACGGCTCACAAGCCGTCCCCGCGACCACCCCGCCCCGGCCGAGCGCGGTCGGCCCGACAACAGCCCCGCCTGCCACCACCGACGCCGAACACGAAACCGTCGCCGCCCCACCGGCCAACCCGCACCGAGTCCAGGAAACGACCCCTGCCCTGCCGACCCCCGGCCCCAACACCTTCACGGTGGTGCCCGGCCTGCCGCCGGTCGTGCTCCCCACCCTGCCGCCGGTCGTGCTCCCCGGCTTCCCACCTGCCGGTCGGTAATCGCCTCGATCCGAACGGCGGCCTGCCGCGCCCCGTTCCGGCCCAGCCGACCTGCCGCGTTCCGTTCCAGGCCCAGTCGGCCTGCCCGATTCCGAGCCTGACCTGCCTGGCTCACCCATATCCATCGCAGTCGATACGTCAGGAACGGGCATAGACCCTTCGCGAATGGACCGCCCGAGTGCACGGCGGTCCATTCGACAGTAGGTGCGCCCCGACGCGATTCCCTGTCGGCTCAGCGGCGGAACAGGATTCAGTTGCGGGCGTGCCTGGCCCGTGCCGGCGCCACCACGGGCTGCTTCGAACCGAACGGGCGGGCCAGCATCACCGCGATGGCCGTGGTCAACGGCACCGACAGCGCCAGCGCGATACCACCCACCGCCGATCGCGTGATCTCGATGGCGACCGCGTCGCCGGTCAGCACATCGGTGATCGAGCGTCCCGCCACGCTGAACAGCAGCAGCAGCGGCAATGCCCCACCGGCGTAGGCGAGCACGAGGGTGTAGACGGTACTGGCGATGTGGTCGCGCCCGACTCGCATGGCAGCGGTGAAGATCTCCCGCCGCGACGCGCCCTCGTCGAGTGCGGCGAGTTCGAAGGCAGCCGAAGCCTGGGTGATGGTCACGTCGTTGAGGACACCGAGCGAACCGATAATGAACCCCGCCAGCAGCAACCCGGTGATGCTGACGTGCTGAATGTAGGTCGCCACGTTGGTGTTCTGTTCCTCGGACAACCCCGTCAGATGTGTGACCTCGATGGCCAGCCACGACAGCACCGCCGCCACCACCATCGACGCGAGCGTCCCGAGCAGCGCCGAACTGGTCCGCAGGTTCACCCCATGCGCGAGGTAGAGCACCACGTAGAGGATCAGCGCCCCCGATACCAGCGCGACCGGAATCGCCGCCTTCCCGTCGAGCAGCGCGGGCAACAGGAACATCACCACCACACCGAACGCGAAACACAACCCGACCAGCGCCCGGAACCCCCGCCACCGCGCGACCACACAGATCACCACCACGAACGCGAGCACGATCAACGCCAACGGCAGCCCGCGCGAGTAGTCCTCGAAGCCGTACATCGTGATCCCCGCCGGATCCGCGGCCCGCACCACGCGGATGTCGTCGCCCGCCCGCAGATCGGGCTGGCCCGGCCCGGGCGCGATCTCGAACAGTGTCTTCTTGCCCTCGTCGGGCCCCGATCGAATATCGATGATGCTGCGCTGGCACGTGTAGGCGGTGATCCTCGGCTGCTCGGGAGCGTCGGTGAAGACCTTGCCCATCGACGGGCTCCCACAGGCCCCGATGTCCTGCATGACCACGGTCCCGGCCTCGGTCTGCACCGCGCCGCCGGTCATGGTCTGCATCGGCAGGGGAATCTCGACGTGCTGCGCGCTCGGCCACAAAAGCACTGTCGCAACCAGCACCACCGCCCCGATGATCGCCAACAACCCGACAACGACCTTCGCGGCGGTGTCACTGATGGCGATGGGCCCGGAATGGTCGTGATGGTGATGATGATCGCTCACGCACAGAGCTTAAGGGACCTCGTTTTCAATAACACTTCGCAACACCAGATCACCCGAGAACATGACCGCAGACAAAAGCCTCCCCGGGACCAGGTCTTGATCGGTCCCGGGGAGGCGGGGTTTGTGGGCGGCGGAGAGCAGGGGGGTGTCTCCGCCGCCGGAGGCAGGCGCCCAGGGGGGTAGGCGCGCGTACCTAAGGCTCTCGGTTGTCCAGGGGGGGTAGACAACCGGGCCAGGGCGCCGAAGCGCCGAGGTCTACTGTACACAAAAGCTGGACTTTTGCACTAGTAGATCTTCAAAACATCCAACATTCCGAACTCGAGGTCTGTTTTACCTGGCATACCAGGATGCTCATCCTGCCTAGAGCCCGGAAACTCACAGGTCAAAGCCGTGACAGGTGAGCACACGCTGTAACTCTACTGCCGGTAGCCGGCGAGGAAATTGCCGAACCGCTCGATCGCCACGGCCAGATCCCGCGCCCACGGCAACGTCACGATCCGCAGATGGTCGTTCGCGGGCCAGTTGAAGCCGGTGCCCTGGACCACCAGGATCTTCTCCTGCAGCAGCAGATCCAGCACGAGCTTGCCGTCGTCGTGGATCTCGTGCACATTCGGATCCAGCCGGGGGAACGCGTACAGCGCGCCGCGCGGCTTCACGCACGACACACCGGGAATCATGTTCAGCCGCTCCCACGCCACATCGCGCTGCTCGAGCAGCCTGCCGCCGGGCAGGATCAGGTCCTCGATGCTCTGATGCCCGCCGAGCGCCACCTGGATGGCGTGCTGCGCGGGCACGTTCGGGCACAAACGCGACGAGGCGAGCAGGTCGACGCCCTCCAGGAAACCGGCCGCGTGCTCCTTGGGGCCGGTGATCGCGAGCCACCCCGCGCGGTAGCCCGCCACCCGGTACGCCTTGGACAGCCCGTTGAACGTCAGGCACAGCAGGTCGGGAGCGAGCGAGGCCAGCGAGATGTGCTTGGCGTCGTCGTAGAGGATCTTGTCGTAGATCTCGTCGGCCAACAGCAGCAACCGGTGCTTGCGCGCCAGATCCACAATCTGCTGCAACACCTCCGCCGAGTACACCGCACCCGTCGGGTTGTTCGGGTTGATCACCAGCAAAGCCTTGGTCTTATCGGTGATCTTCGATTCGATGTCGGCGATATCGGGCTGCCAGCCGTTCTCCTCGTCGCACAGGTAGTGCACCGGCGTGCCGCCGGCGAGGCTGGTCATAGCTGTCCACAGCGGGTAGTCGGGAGCCGGGATCAGCACCTCGTCGCCGTTGTCGAGCAGGGCCTGCATGGTGACGGTGATCAGCTCGGACACGCCGTTGCCGAGGTAGACGTCGTCCACATCGAGCTCGGGGAAGCCGGGCACCAGCTCGTACCTGGTAACGATCGCGCGCCGCGCCGACAGGATCCCCTTGGACTCCGAATACCCCTGGGCATACGGCAGGGCGGCGATGATGTCGCGCATGATCACATCGGGCGCCTCGAACCCGAACGGGGCCGGGTTGCCGATGTTGAGCTTGAGAATGCGGTGGCCCTCGGCTTCCAGGCGTGCTGCTTGCGCATGAACCGGCCCACGGATCTCGTAGACCACGTTCTGCAGTTTCGTCGACTGCTCGAGAACGCGCGGGGGCACATGCGAAGAATGAGGACTCACCCGTCCCATGGTGCCACTTGGCGCAAACCGATTTCGTCGCGCGGTTGCCGTACTGCCTCTACGCAACGTCTGGACCAGCAGCTCGTGCGGGTGGTCGCGCCTCGCCGGACGAGGGAAAAGGTTGGCCCACCCCGGCGGGCCCCGCGCCAGGGCGTGACCAGGCGTTGAACGAGGACCTACGGTCGCGGGTGGCTGGCGAGGGCGGCGGTCGCGACGCAGAATTCTTCGATTCGTTCGTCGAGTCCACGGGCTTCGACGGCATCGCGATAGGTGGGAGCGGCGATGCGGCGGCGCAGGCCCACGAGGCGTTCGCCGAGCTGGGCGATGCGTTTGTCCTCGGGCAGGTCGAGGACCGGGCGCAACGCGTCGGCGGCGCCGTCGATGCTGCCGTTGATGAGGTGGGCGGCCGCGTTGTCGACGCGGGCCAGTGACTCGGCGCCGTAGGAGCGTTGCAGCGGTGGCCCGCTGGAGTAGAGCGTGATGGCGCGTTCGGTGGCGGCCAGCGCCTGCTCCGCGCGGCCGAGCTGGATGCAGGTCGCGCCCGCGTAGTAGGCGGCCTTCGGCGGTCCGAAACCGAACACCCCGCCGATCTCGTCGTGCAGTTCGTCGCGCCGATCACCGGCCGCCACCTCGGCCGCTCGCAGACACCGGTCGGTCTCGACATCGCTGCCGAGCCGCGCCCACACTCTGGCCTCGATATTGAGCAACCGCACCCGGCCGAGTCCCTGGCCCACGAACTCCTGGCCGCTGCGCGCCAATTGGACCGCGTTGCGTGGCCGATCCGACCAGTTCTCGATCAGTGCGTGCATCCCGCGTGTCCACGCGCGTAACCCGTTGTGTCCGCTCAGTTCCGCGTAGGCCCACGCGGCCCTGATCTGTTCGCCCGCGGCGTCGAGGTAGCCCAGGTCGGTACTCGCGTTGGCCAGCAGCCCCGACAACGTCCCCGCCAGCAGATATAGGTGGCTGGTGTCGACCGGCTTCTGCTGCCCGTCGAGTAGTCGATACACGCGCCTGCGCACGCGCAGCATCTCCACCATCATCGGCGCCGGTGCGGCGTGTACGTATTCGTTGGCGATGCGCCGCACGTCGGCGTCGAGCTGGGCCAACGTCGTTGCCCCCACGTTGGTACCCTCCGCGGCGGCCGCGTGTTCGCTGGCCTCGTGCGCAGCCGCCATGATCAACTCCCTCTCCGACAACACCTCGGGCACAGCACCTTTGACAGTTCCCGCATCGACGAACGCGAGCAGGTCGGCATCACCCGCGGGCGCCAGCAGGGTCGAGAATCGCGCGCGCACAACGTCATCGGAGCGGGCCAGCGACGTATCGAGTGCCGCCTGGTTCACCGGACGCGGGCGTACCCGCACCCCGCCTGCCTCCCACTTCGACACCAGTCGTTCGTGCACACCGAGATGAGCCGCGAACTCCCGGATGCTCATTCGTTTGGCATCGCGAAGAGCTCTCGCCTCTCTCCCTGTCCACTCCCCGACCACGGCTCACCTCATCCGACCGACAACTCTGTCCAGAGTACGAGCGTCAGGAGTGAGACACACCACAAGTTCGTGGAATCGGTTGCCAGAGGCAGTGAAAAGGCGGTGCGGGGCAGTGGTCACGCGCTCGTAGGTGCGCGATTCTGGAAGCGTGGAAGCCAGAACTGTCGACGACTGGGTGCGGTGCTACCAGCGTGAGTTCCGGCTACCCGTCCGCGAGCGCGGCGGCTTTGTGATGCTGCCGATCACCGACCGGCTCTGCGTGGTGCATCTACCGACCGCGCGGGCCGAGAAGGTGCTCACGGCGCTGCGCGAGCAACGCTGTGAGGGTCCGGTGCTGGCACGTCAGATCCGCTGGAGCGTGCTCGCCGCACCCGACGCCAGGCCCTCCGAGGAAGAGGCCGCCGAGCTCGCGGGGCTCGATATCGACATCCCCGGCATCGGCAGCGCCGTGATGCTGCCGACGAATCTGGGCCGCTGGAGCCGCGAGGGTTGCCATTGGGTGCGCCCGCCGTCCGGCGGTGGCGACACGCTGCCCGCGTTGTCGCTGGTACTGAGTATCGCCGTGACGGCGGGCCCTCAGCGGGTCTCGACCGCGCTCAGCGAATCGGGCGAGAGGGGAAAATTGAGGTACGACCGCGACGGCGTCGGCCCCCGCTGACCCTGATATTTCGACCCGGCCTTGGCACTGCCGTACGGGTGCTCGGCCGGGCTCGACAACCGGATCAGGCACAGCTGCCCGATCTTCATCCCCGGCCACAGCGTGATCGGCAGATTCGCCACGTTCGACAGCTCGAGGGTGATGTGTCCGCTGAATCCCGGATCGATGAACCCCGCCGTCGAATGCGTGAGCAGCCCGAGCCGCCCCAGACTCGACTTGCCCTCCAGGCGCCCCGCCAGATCGTCGGGCAGCGAGCACACCTCGAGTGTGGACCCGAGCACGAATTCCCCCGGATGCAGCACGAACGGCTCCCCCGGCTTCGGCTCGACCAAGCTGGTCAGCTCGTCCTGCTGCTGCGCCGGATCGATATGGGTGTAGCGGCTGTTGTCGAACACCCGGAACAATCCGTCGAGGCGCACGTCGATGCTCGATGGCTGAACCATCGACTCCAGCATCGGTTCGACACCGAGACGCCCGGCAGCGATCTCGGCCCTGATGTCACGATCGGAGAGCAGCACCGGCCCAGTGTAGGCAGCTACGCCCCAGGTAGGACCCCCACCCCTGCGGCCGCCGCACAGCGACCTCGTCCGGCGCCGGATCGCCGCCGCCGTGATTCGGATCGGTACAGATAGACCCAACCCACCGAGCCGAACTTCGAACCGGAGATCTGGTTGCGCCGCACGACGTGGCATGGCCGGATCCCGCACGACGAACGCTGACAACATGTGCGAAACCCGCTGCCCGCACTCTAGATCGCCCCACCGACAACCAAGGCGAACACCGACTACCTGGGCACAGGCGACAACACTTGCGTCGCACAGCGAGAGGTCTGATAGAGTCGCGAAAGCGCCGCACACAGCGCTACGCCGATGTAGTTCAATGGTAGAACTTCTGCTTCCCAAGCAGATGGCGCGGGTTCGATTCCCGTCATCGGCTCCACCAATGAAGGCCCTGATCAGCGCACATGCCGATCAGGGCCTTCATTTTGACCAGGTGGTGCAGTCGAACCGCGAACGAGACCGCGCCTCAGCTGCCCACGCGCACGCAATCCGCCGCGATCTTCGACTGCGCCGCACTCACTTTGGCCGCGTCACCTTCGCCGAGCAGCTTTGCCGGGTCGTCGGACTGCGCGTTCGACACCATCACCCGCAGACCGTCCTGTGACATCCCCGAGTCGAGGAAGACCTGCGCCGCGCAGTCGGCCAGGGCCGGATTCTTCAAACCCTTGTCCTGCAACGACTTCGACAACTCGGCCTGAGTAACCGCAGGTGCCTCGTCGCCGCCGCAGGCCGTCAGCACTGGCAGCGCGAGCAGTGCCGCGGCAATCAGACAGATCCGCATTCGGTGAGTCCTCTCGATCCTCGCGCATCGATGCGACGCGCGATGCGTTCGGATCATGCCGCACCGTCGCCCGCGTGGCCACCCGCTCGAACTGACTCACGAGTAAGATAGCGATATGGGAGACAACATCACCGTTCGCTTCGACAACGACCGCGCCTACGTCGCCTTGAACAGGCCCGGCAAACACAACGGGCTCACCCTGGAAATGCTTCGCGAGCTTGTGGGCGCGGCCCGAAAAGTTGCCGACCACAAGACAACCCGCGCGGTCATCCTCAGCGGCAACGGCCCGAGTTTCAGTAGCGGACTCGATATCGCCGCCGCCACCCGCAATCCGGTGGCAATCGTCAAGGAATTTCTCCCTCGCCCGCTGCGCGGCACCAATACCTTTCAGGAAGCCTGCTGGGCCTGGCGCCGCCTCGATGTGCCGGTGATCGCCGCGGTCCACGGCCGCTGCTTCGGCGGCGGTCTGCAGATCGCACTGGCCGCCGACTTCCGGATCGCCACCCCCACGGCGGAATTCTCGGTGATGGAAGCCGCCCACGGCCTCATTCCCGATATGACAGGACCTGCCACATTGTCACAGCTCATCGGCATCGACCAGGCCATGCTGCTGGCGATGACCGCCGAACCGATCGACACCGATTACGCGCTGCGGATCGGGCTGATCACCGACGTCGCCGACGACCCGGTGAAGGCCGCGGAGGACCTCGCCGACCGCATCGCCGTGCGCGACCGCCGTGCCGTGGCCGCCGCCAAACACCTGTTCGATCGCTCGTGGCACCGCCATTCTCGGGCCACCTTCGCCGCCGAGCGAATGGCCCAGTTGCCATTACTGCTGCGTAAGGCGATGGGTAGTAGCGACTGACAAGCAATCGACCTGGGAATTCATGTCAACTACCGAACGGATGTACCGCAGATCACTCTTAGCGGCTGTTAGCATCGCTTCGATTCGCTGACCAGTCGAAGAGTGGTACGTGACGGCAAGCCCTGGACCGTGCCTGATTTCGGCACGACCCGGAGGCTGCATCACCTGTGAAGAAGACCGGATCCATTCTGCTGTCCGCCCTCGCAGGTACTACAGCCCTGCTGGTGAGTGCAGCGCCCGCGGCCGTCGCGAACCCCAACGCCATCAACCCGATTCCCGTTCTCAACGGAACCCACGGGCTGCCCGTTCTGCACGGACGCACCCAGGCGGTGTTCCAGGTAACCGGCATGGCCAGCCCGAACAACACCCAGAACTACAACGTGCTCGGCACCGATCTCGGCATCATGTGGGACAACGGACGCGGCGAGATGCTCACCGCCTTCGGTGACACCGCGGGCATCGGCTTCCCCAACCTGCTCGCGGGCAGCACCTGGGCCTGGCGCTCCAACATCCTGGTCCGCAGCCACGACCAGAACCCGGCCGACGGGATCATGTTCGACGGCGTCGTCCGCGATGTGATCGGCCAGGCGCGCGACCTCGTCCCCAGCCCGAAGATCCCGTTCCTGGAGATCAGCCGCATTCCGACCGCGGGCATCTCGGCCAACGGCGTGCAGTACATGTCGCTGATGTCGGTGAAGACCTGGGACGCCCCCGGTGAGTGGACCACCAGCTTCTCCGGCCTGGCCGCTTCGGCCGACAACGGTGAGACCTGGGCCGATCTGGGCCACACCCGTCGACCCGACGAGGGCGGCAACGCCAACTTCCAGATGAACAGCTTCGTGAAGGACGGCGGTTTCGTCTACGAGTACGGCACCCGCGCCGGCCGCAACAACGATGCCTTCATCGCCCGGGTCCCCGAGGCCCAGATCGAGAACCTGGCCGCCTACGAGTACTGGGACGGCCACGAGTGGAAACTCAACGACGTGAACGCGGCGGCCCCCATCATGGGCGGCGTCGGCGAATTGTCGGTGATGTACAACGAGTACCTCGGCCAGTTCATCTCCCTCACCACCGACCCGTTCAACTCCGTGGTGATGCGCCGCGCGGCCTCGCCCGTCGGCCCGTGGAGCGCCCCGGAGGTGCTGATCGACGCCCGCGATCTGCCGACCGCGTACGCGCCGTCGATCTACCCGTACCAAACCGGCAGCGACCTGTACTTCATGACCACGATCCACACGCAGTACAACGTCGTCCTCATGCGCACCAGGCTGTAACTGGCGACGATCAACGCAGGCGCCCCGTTCGATGACGAACGGGGCGCCTGCGTCATGTTCCTACATGGCCTGGTCCTTGGTTTCGACCAGCGCCATGGTGCAGACGAGGCTGAGCACCGCGAGCCCGGACAGCATGACGCCGATCGCGATGCTGCCGTAGGACGCCAGCAGCGGCGCGGCGATCAGCGGGGGAATCGCCCCACCGAGGACGCCTGCCAGGTTGTAGCCCAGTCCGGCGCCGGTGTAGCGGAACCGGGTCTGGAACATCTCCGGCAGCAGCGCGCCACACGGCCCGTAGGCGATGCCGAAGATCGCCAGGGTGATCGCCACGCCGACGGCGAAGGCCACCGGGGATTTGGTGTCCAGTAGCGGGAACAACACCAGCGACCAGACGACGGCCAGCCCGGACGACACCATGATGACCCGGCGGCGGCCGAGGCGATCCGAGTACAGCGCCGAGACAACGATCGCGGCGCCGAAGATCAGCGCGGCGCCGATCCCGACGGTCAGGACGAACGGCCTGCTGAAGCCGAGGGTCTTGGTCCCGTAGCTGGTGAGATACGCGGTGCCCATGTAGAAGAAGGCGAACAGCAGGGCCAGCGAACCGGCCGAGAGCAGGATCTCCTTGCTCTGGAAGCGCCAGGCGTCCAGGAACGGCAGGGTGTTCGGTTCGGTCGTGTCCAGGGCCCGCTGCGCCTGGTTCGCGCGGAATACCGGTGTCTCCTCGATCGCCAATCGCATGTAGAGGCCGATGGCGACCAGGACGAAGGAGAACAGGAACGGAATGCGCCAGCCCCAGTTGAGGAAGGCGTCGTTCGCGTCGCCGAGGACCGCGCCGGTGATGAGGAAGGTGCTGCTCGACAGGATGAAGGCGAAGGCCGGTCCGATCTGCGGGAACATGGCGTAGAGGCCGCGTTTGCCCGGCGGGGCGTATTCAGCGGTCAGCAGGGTCGCGCCCGCCCATTCACCGCCGACCGCGAACCCTTGCCCGAATCGCAGCAGCACCAGGATGATCGGCGCGGCCACGCCGATGGTGCCCGCGCCGGGGAGCATCCCGATGAGCACTGTGCACAGACCCATCAGCAGCAGAGTGGAGACGAGCGTCTTCTTGCGGCCGATCCGGTCGCCGTAGTGGCCGAACAGCACGGCGCCGACCGGGCGCGCGATGAAGGCGACAGCGAAGGTCGCGAAGGAGGCGAAGGTGGCTGCCGTCGACCCGAGGGCGGGGAAGAACACCTTCGGGAAAACCAGCGCGGCGGCGGTGCCGTAGATGAAGAAGTCGTAGAACTCGATCGTGGTACCGATGCAGCTCGCAATGGCCACCTTGCGCATACTCGTACCCGGCGGCGTCGGGGTTACCGTGGCCGTCACTGGAGACACTTTCACAGCTGTGTTCCTCTTCTCTGCCCGTTGCGGTGCCCGATCGGCTCGCTGGGTAAGAGCAAAGTAGTGATCTGGCTCACGTATCGACTACCCCCGAATAGGGGTGGGCAGGGAGAACGCCCGAGTACACCGGCGGGGACGGGCTACCATGGCTGCAGGCCAACCGGCGGCCGCGGCGCTGCGAGCACGCCTGAGTCCGGCCATGAATCGGGGAGGCGAAATGCGCGCGGCGGATTGGGACGCGCGGTATGCCCGCAGCGAATTGGTATGGGGCGCACCGCCGAACAGCACGGTCGTGGAACATGTCTACGGCTTGGACCGCAGGATTCCCCTTGTCCCGGATGAGTCAGGGGTGACACCTTCGCTGCCGCGAGCCCTCGACCTGGCCTGCGGCGAAGGCCGGCACGCACTCTGGCTGGCCACACATGGCTGGGAGGTGACGGCCGTCGACTTCTCCCAGGTGGGAATCGACAAGGGCAGAACAGTCGCCGCCCGGCTGTCGCGATCGGTCCGCTCCCGCGTGCACTGGCAGACAGCCGACATCACCGACCTCGATGCCGCCGACATCACCGGCCCCTTCGAGTTGATCCTCATGGTGTTCGTCCACCTGCCCGCCGACGAGCGCCGCACCCTGCTGCACCAACTGTCGGCCATGCTCGCCCCCGGCGGCATGCTCCTGATCCTCGGTCACGCCAGCCGCAACGTCACAGACGGCTTCGGCGGCCCCCAGGAACCCGAGATCCTCTTCTCCCCCGAAGACCTGCGCGCCGACCTGGCCCGCGACGACATCACCATCACCGTCGCCCACGAGGTCTTCCGTCCCACCGAGGGCCCGGACGCCATCGACGCCCTGCTCATCGCGGAACGCCCCCTCGCCGAGCCCACCGACTGATCAAGATCAACAGGCCCTGGTGGATTTCGCCACTCGGGCGATGCCTCCGTGGTGGCCTGGTGATCAGCCGTCCAGCTTCCAACGTGCGAACCAGGGGGTCACGGTCGCCTCGATGACGTCGAATCCGGTGCGAAACGAGTGCGCCTGCTTGGGGATCACGCGCACTTCGGCGGCATCAGCGGCATCGGGTACCCCGAACGGGTCGCTGCCCCCGTTGATCACCACCACCTCGATGTCGCCCGGCGCCAGCAGTTCATCACGCCTGCTCTTCTCGGGCTTGCCCGGCGGATGCAGCGGGAAAGACAGCGCGATCACACCCTTCGCCCCGACCTCCACGGCCGTGCGGCAGGCGACCCGCGCCCCGTTGCTGCGACCCCCCTGGACTATCGGCACCCCCGGAAACCGAGCCTGCAAAGCGGCCACGATCTCGAGCCAGGCCTGGTCCTGTTTCTCCGCGTTCCCCGGCGCCCGCCGCCCCGCGACCCGATAGGGCTGCACCACCCGGGCAACCACACCACCCGCCTCGACGGCCGAATCACGCATGGCCAAAATATCTTTCGCATCGACACCGCCTCCGGCCCCGTGCGTGATCACCAGCAGGAACGCCGGATCACGCACCTCGTCGAGCTCGATCTCCGCCGGTCCCACAGTCGTGTCGATGCGCACATCTCACGGTAGCCCCGAGGTCGCGGCGAGCAACATTTCCGCGCACGCGCGTGTTTTTCACATCACATTGCCGCCCACCCCTTTGCCGAAGCCATTACCCACCGGTAATATGGTCAATAAGTTACCCGCGAGTAGCATGCGGAAAACCGGCGACGGGCGGGAACGGCACACCACCGACCGCACCAGAACTCAATGGAGAGTGAGTACTCACATGGGCCACTACAAGGCAAACGTTCGCGACCTCGAGTTCAACCTCTTCGAGGTCCTCGGCATCGACAAGGTGCTCGACGCCGGCAAGTTCGGCGACCTGGACACCGACACTGTGAAGGAAATGCTCTCCGAGGTCCGTCGTCTGGCCGAGGGCCCGCTGGCCGAGTCGTTCGCCGACGCCGACCGCAACCCGCCCGTGTTCGACCCGAACACCCACACCGTCTCGATCCCCGAGTCCTTCAAGAAGTCCTACAAGGCGCTCGAAGACGGCGAGTGGGCCAAGGTCGGCGTCGTCGAGGAGCTCGGCGGCCTGAACGCACCGTCCGCCGTCACCTGGGCGCTGTCGGAGATGGTGCTCGGCGCCAACCCGCCGGTCCAGATGTACGCCGCGGGCGCGGGCTTCGCCCAGGTGTTCTACGACAACGGCACCGAAGAGCAGAAGAAGTGGGCGGCCAAGATCGCCGACCGCAACTGGGGCGCCACCATGGTGCTGACCGAGCCCGACGCGGGTTCCGATGTCGGCGCCGGCCGCACCAAGGCGATCAAGCAGGAAGACGGCACCTGGCACATCGAGGGCGTCAAGCGCTTCATCACCTCGGGTGACTCCGACGACATGTTCGAAAACATCATGCACCTGGTGCTGGCTCGCCCCGAGGGCGCCGGACCGGGCACCAAGGGCCTGTCGCTGTTCTACGTCCCGAAGACCCACTTCGACTTCGAGACCGAGACCTACGGCGACCGCAACGGCGTGTTCGTCACCAACGTCGAGCACAAGATGGGCATCAAGGCCTCGGCCACCTGTGAGGTCACCTTCGGCGGCCACGGCATTCCCGCCAAGGGCTGGCTGGTCGGCGAGGTGCACAACGGCATCGCGCAGATGTTCGACGTCATCGAGAACGCCCGCATGATGGTGGGCACCAAGGCCATCGCGACCCTGTCGACCGGTTACCTGAACGCGCTGGAGTACGCCAAGACCCGCGTCCAGGGCGCCGACCTGACCCAGATGACCGACAAGGCCGCGCCCCGCGTGACCATCACCCACCACCCCGACGTGCGTCGTTCGCTGGCCACCCAGAAGGCTTACGCCGAGGGCCTGCGCGCGATCTACCTCTACACCGCCGCTCACCAGAACGAGGAGATCGCCCTCGCGGTCTCCGGCGCTGACAAGGACGTCGCGTTCCGCGTGAACGACCTGCTGCTCCCGATCGTCAAGGGTGTCGGCTCCGAGCGCGCCTACCAGTACCTGACCGATTCGCTGCAGACCTTCGGCGGCTCGGGCTTCCTGCAGGACTACCCGATCGAGCAGTACATCCGCGACGCGAAGATCGACTCGCTCTACGAGGGCACCACCGCCATCCAGGCGCAGGACTTCTTCTTCCGCAAGATCGCGCGTGACCGCGGTGTGGCCCTGGCCCACGTGGCAGGCCAGATCCAGAAGTTCCTGGAGTCCGACTCCGCCAACGAGCGCCTCAAGGGCGAGCGCAAGCTGCTCGCCACCGCGCTCGAGGACGTGCAGACCATGGCCGCCACCCTGACCGGCCACCTGATGGGCGCGCAGGAGCAGCCGACCGAGCTGTACAAGGTCGGCCTGGGTTCGGTGCGTTTCCTGATGGCCGTCGGCGACCTGTTCATCGGCTGGATGCTGCTGAACCAGGCCGAGATCGCGCTGAACGCCCTGGACAACGGCGCCACCGGCTCCGACGTGCCGTTCTACACCGGCAAGGTCGCCTCGGCGCAGTTCTTCGCCCGCAACGTCCTGCCGGAGCTGACCGCCACCCGCGCGATCCTCGCCAACCTGGACAACGACATCATGGATCTGGACGAAGCCGCCTTCTAGTCCGCCTCTCCGCGTATTCGAGCCGGACTCAGGTGGTTGTCCGGTTAGGTACGCGGCAGGCGGGGAGGTGCGTGGGGAGTTAGCCGGTTCCCGGTGAGTTACCCATGTTCTTGCGAGATCAGCAGAATGGCCCGGAGCTTTTGCTCCGGGCCATTTCGTTGTCTGCGTGTCTCACCTTCGGTTCCCTGTCGTCGGCGCAGCATCCGCGCGTACTCTGGTGTTTACCGTCGGTCGGGGTGAGGCTCGGGGGTTGGGATGGCTGAAAGCACTGCGCTCAGTGTGTATTTGCGGGAACGGCGGCTGGCCGCGGGGCTCGCGCGGACCGAGCTCGCCATCCGCACACAGCTCGCGCCACTGCTGATCGGGCAGATCGAATCCGGGGCGCTCGTCCCCAATCCCGCTATGTTGCAACGCCTTTTCGACAGCCTCGACGTACCTGCCTGGTATCGCAAACAGATCCTGGTTCTCGGCCTGCCCGCCGTCGAGACCGGCGCCGTTCCCACCGTCCCGTCGGCCGAGGACCTCGCCGACCTGTCGAGCCTCGCCCACCCCGCCTGCCTCACCCGGTTCCCCACCATGGACGTGCTCGCGGCGAACGCCGACTACCAGCGCTTCTTCCCCGGTCTGGGCGCCGGCGTGAACATGCTCGAGTGGATGTTCCTCAACCCCGTGGCCAAGGAGGTCTATCTCGACTGGACCACCGAGGCGCAACTACTTGTCCACGCCTTCCGAATGCTCGCCCCGCTCGCCCCCACCCAGCGCGTCAGCGCGATCACCGAACAGTGCGGCGGCTCCCCCGATTGGGATCCGGTGTGGACCAGCGAAGTTCGTTCCCAAGATATCGCGCGGCGGCACCTGCGCTTACTCGAACGCAGCACCGGCCTGGAGCGCCGAATGATGCTGCGCATCTACGACCCCGCCTTCCCCAGCCGCCCGTGGTGGCTCTACCGCCTGATCCCCGCGCGATAACGCAGTGCGGCACCCGTCGACCCGACGGGTGCCGCAGCTACGGCGCTCAGTCTTTCGACGGCGCTCAGGTTTTCGAACTACTCGGTTTTCGAACTACTCGGTTTTCGAACTACTCGGTTTCCGCCGCGGCCGTGCCGGTGGTGAGCTGCGTCAGCAGCGCGCCGAGGTCCAGACCTTCGGCGGACCCGGTAGCAGGCTCCTCGGCCACACCCTCGGCCTCACCCGACCCGGAGGTCAGCAGCGCCAGCAGGGCGGCGAGGTCCAGACCTTCAGCGGAACCGGCAGCAGGCTCTTCCTCGACCACGGCCTCAGCCGCACCCGTCCCACTGCTGAGCTGCTCGAGCAGCGCGGCCGAGCCGGTGGCAGGCTCCTCGGCGGACGCCCCGCCCGCGCCGAGTACCGAGACACTGGCAACCGCAGCGATCGCTACGCCGAAGACACGAATCTTGCTCATTGTGAACCCCTCATACTTCATATATGCCACGGATTTCCGCCGCACAAGATGTCTAACAGCGGAACAGCCCACAGCGGCAGCCCAATGAAAGGGGGCAGGACAATACCGCGACACATCTGATAAACATCAGATATAAGGGGTAGGCTGGCGTGATGAGCACTACCGCGACCTTCACTGAACTACTTCGCCACCCGAAAGACGTGGTGGCGAAGGCCGGCGACGGCATCGTCCGGATCACTCGCCGCGACGCTGAAGATCTGATCCTGATGCGGGCGGGGCATCTGGACCGTCAGGACGCGGGTATCGCATTGGCCAGCCGCTTGATGCGCGCAGCCGTCCGCAGACAGGGCAACGTCGCCGTGGCGGTCGCCGACACTTTCACCTGGGTGGACGCGCTGAGCGCGAACGAGCAGGCCGAGTTCATCGCCGAGGTAGGCGAATTGATCTGGAGTGCCGCAGAACTGGGCGAATACACCCGCCTCCTGCATTGCGTTCAGAGCTGGACCGGGACTGCCGAGGCATACGCGGCGGGCCTTCCTCGATCGGGTGACGAGGAGCTGACCTGGATCGACCGCGACGGCCCTGTTGTCGAGCGACCGTAGGCACAACTTGACCAAAAACCGAGCTGTCTCGCGCCCGCTGAAGAAGGCTGAATTCGAGATTCGTTTCGCAACACGTGAAGCGGAGAAGGGCTGGGTCGACGCACGAGCCGCCGCGCGCAACGCACTGGTTGACGCGTGGGACTTCCTTACCCGGAGCCCGCAAGAGCGTTGCGACCGTTGCTACCCTCTCCGCGGCGATCTGAACAAGGTGACCATCGGCGGCGAAGCGCTCGAACGGTGGCAGTACAAGATCACCGACGGTGGCCGCATTTGGTATGCGGTCGCGCGCGACTCAGCAGGTGGCGGAATCGTTCACCTCGTGCTCGTCACCCTCGGTCACCCGAACGAGACGGAAAGCGGCAAGAACTATCGGTGACCAGTTCAGGATGCCGAGCCGCTCACCAACAGCTGCAACAGGCCGGTCATCCCCCACAACATCGTCGTTGCCGACCCGGTCGGCAATTGCTCCACGACACCCATTCCTGAAACCCCTTGTTGCTCAGACGTTCACCGATATCGACCCGACCAAGATCATAATGCGTCACCCGATCCGGAAACGGCGGCGGTACTCGTTCGGGGTGGTGTCGAGCCGGCGGCGGAAGGCGCGCGCGAGGGTGTCGATGGTATTGAAACCGCAAGCGGCAGCGACCCGTTGGAGGGTCTCGTCGGTGGTCTCCAGTCGTTGCCGCGCCACCTCCACCCGCGCCGACTCGATGTAGGCCGCGGGCGTCATTCCGAGTTCGGTCTGAAAGATGCGCGTGAGCTGGCGCTCGCTGACATGAACCTGGGCGGCCACATCGCTCACCGTGAGCGGGCTCGCGATATTGCGTGAAATGTAATGGCGCACATCGTCGATCCGCCGGGTAGTCGACACCGGCTCCAGCGACACACTGAACTGACTCTGCCCACTCGGTCTTTTCAAATACATCACCAACTGGCGAGCAACCCGCAACGCCAGTTCGTCCCCGAAATCATCGGCCACCAACGCCAGCGTCAGATCCAGACAAGCCGTGAGTCCCGCACCGGTCCACACATTTTCGTCGCGAATGTAGATCGGATCGGCATCGACGATGACCTTCGGATGCTCGGCCGCCAACTGCTGCGCGGTCGACCAATGCGTGGTCGCCCGCTTCCCGTCGAGCAGACCCGCCGCCGCCAGAATATGCGCGCCGACACACACCGAAGCCACCCGCCGAGCCCCCTCGGCCAACCGCGACACCGCCGCGACCACCCCCGGATCGACCACCGCGCTGACCCGCCGATGATCGTCCGTCTCCACCGCTCCCGGCACCACCACCGTGTCGGCCTGCCCCACCTCGGCAAATGTCACATCCGGCAGAATTCGCACCCCTGCGGAGGTGGTCACCGGCGCCAACGACTCGGCGGCCAGCACCACCCGGTACCCCGTCGGCTCCACCATCTCCCGCTGCAACAGCGAGAAGACCTCCGGCGGCCCCGTGACATCGAGCAGATCCACTCCGTCGAAGAGCACGATCACCACGAGACGCTCCGCCACCCCACCACCTCCATGTCCGAATCTGCAGGTTACATGACATTGCCGACATCTCGACCTGCGCATACCGTGAAATCATGACCTCGACAACGCTGCGCGAACTCAACGGCTTCGACCAGACCCCCGCCACCCTCACCAACTCCACGCTCGTCCTGGTCGACTACCAGAACACCTACACCCAGGGCGTGATGGAACTGACCGGCTGGGATCCCGCCCTCGACGCTGCCGCCGAACTCCTCGCCGCGGCCAGGGCCGCAGGCACACCCGTCATCCACGTCATCAACGACGGCGGCAAAGACACCCCGTACGACATCACCGCCGACATCGGCCAGATCCACTCCAAAGTAGCTCCCACCGCCGACGAATCCATCGTCGTGAAAAAGGCCCCCAACTCCTTCGTCGGCACCGACCTCGCCGACCTGGTCGACGCCGCAGGCAACACCAACCTGATCATCGCCGGCTTCATGACCCACATGTGCGTCACCTTCACCGCCGAAGGCGCCTTCCTCCGAGGCAACACCCCCACCGTCGTCGCCGACGCCTGCGCCACCCGCCCGCTGGGCAAAGTCCCCGCCGACCAGCTCCACGACAGCGCCCTGGCCATAATCACCGACCTCTACGGCGTAGTTGTCGACAGCCCCGCAGCCGTGTCTGCGTAGTTCGCCGAATGGGCCACGGGCGGTCTCGCGTACAGCATCCTTCATCCGGCAGCCAGCAAGCCGTCAGACAATCCCGTCCGCCGTATCGGCAGTATTCTGCCGATACGGCGCCTCCTGCAAACAGCGCTTAGGCATCGCGGCGAATAACGGCAGCATTCTGCCGATTACTGAATTTCGGAGTACGCTTACCGTTAGCAGACACGGAATCGGCAATATTCTGCCGACTGATGCCAGGTGGCGGACATGCTGAATGACATAGGCGCGAAGATTCGAGCGGAGCGGCGGCGTCACCAACTCACGCAGGAGCAGCTGGCCGAAATCTCGGGCACCTCCACCCGCACGGTCCGCGATATCGAACACGGCAGTGGTTCCACCAGCATCGGGACAGTCCTCGCCGTTACCAGCGCACTCGGGTTGACACTGACGGTGACGCCGTGACCGACTTCGAGGCGTTGAGAAGGATCCCCGCCGCCGACGTCTACAAGGCCGGATATCTCGCCGCCTCGATCAACAGGAAAACAGACGGCAGCACCGAATTCCGTTATATCCCACAGTATTCCGGCGTTGCTATCGCCTCGACTCTGCCGGTCCGTGCCGAACCGACTATCGGCATGTCCGGGTCGGTACCGCCCTTCTTCGCTGGTCTACTCCCCGAAGGGCACCGCTTGACGGTGCTTCGTCGTGCGGTGAAGACCAGTGCCGATGACGAACTCAGTCTGCTCCTCGCGGTCGGCGCCGACGCACCAGGCGACGTTCAGGTGTTCTCCACCGGCGCCGAACCAGTTGACGCTCCAACACTCGTCGACTGCAGGTCAGCCGAGGAACTCGAATTCGACCGCCTCGTAGACGATATCGACCGACAGGCGATCCCAGGAGTCCAGAACAAGGCGAGTGCGTCGATGATCAGCACACCCATCGCCGCGGGATTCGGCCGATTCATCCTGAAGCTGTCGCAGTCGGGATACCCACACCTGATCCAAAACGAAGCCGCACACCTGACCGCAGCTCGGACACTGAAGTTGGCGGTCGCCGATTCAGATCTCGTGCACGACAAGTTCGGGCAGCCGGGACTGCTCGTCCGCCGTTTCGACCGCGTCCACGATGCAGGCATGTGGCGTCGTCTCGCGTTCGAAGACGCAACTCAGGTACTCGGGTTGCCGCCGTCAGCGAAATACAACGTGGATTCGGTCCACGTAGTCGGAGCGCTGGCCAACATGGTCCGCGCACCGCTGGTCGCCACCCGAAATCTCTACTTGCAGTTCCTGTTCGCATGGCTGACCGGCAATGGTGACCTGCACGGCAAGAACGTCGGAGTTCTGTCGGACGGCCTGGATCGATGGGATATCGCGCCGATCTACGACATTCCATGCACATTGGTCTACGACGACGATTCGATGGCACTGCCGATCGCTGGGCGAACCAAGAACCTGCGCGCGAAGCATTGGGCCGAATTCGCCGCAGAAATAGGGCTGCCTGCCAAAGCCGCGAAGTCGGCGCAGCAACTCGCGCTCCGCGCCGCAGCGGCAGTGGATCTCGATCGACTCCCTTTCACTGGCTCACCATTGAACAGAGCCCAGCGTGAACTCCGTCTTCGCCGCGGCGAATTGATGCATGCGCTGGACGCGTGACATCGGCACAGCGAGGCGCTGATCTTCCAACAACGCATTGCCGGTAACTTACCCCCGCTATCGATGATCCGATAGAACTGGGAGCGAACCTCGAAGCGAACCCCTTAGCCGGGAAGGCGCCAAGAGCGATCGGCGATGTTGCTGCGTCCAGCTTGAACACGGTCGAGCTTGCATGAAGGACGGCGAAAGATGTATGCGATTTCGGTAGCGGTGATCAGCGCGAATGTTAATATCGGGCATGCATTACGTGGGGGCCATCATGGCACGGTGACCAGCCCGAAAAAATTGAGAGCGATGGCCACCCTCATCACGATAGCTTCCGTCAGTAGCTGTGGAACAACTGAAGCTCAAACGAGCCTTCCGATCTCCTTGCACTTCACTGGCGCGGTCAACGGAGAAATGGTGAGCACGCTGCCCGCCGTACCCGCGGGCGCCTCAATCCCGGTCGACTTTCCCTCCAGGGACCGTACAGAATGCATCGACGGTGACGCCAGTGCCGCTTTCGGCGACGGCAGGCCGAGCGAGCCAACCCTCCACTCCGTAGTGATCCTCGGCCACATCAATGAGAATCAGCTGGTGAGCGTGCATATTTCCTATAGGCCTCGCGTGACCGACCAAGGCGTCGAGACAACAATAGATCTCACGCTGGAGGAGGTGTTGGTAGAGATCAATATAGCCGGTCATGGAGAAGTGAAAACATCGCATACAGAAGACGTCGAGTATCGTACAAAGTTTTCACTCTCACCCGACCGTAGAAGTGGAACAATAGATGCATGGCTGGACACGTTCGAAACGCCAAGGAGCAGGTGGATCAACCTATCCGGAAGTTGGCGCTGCGCCTGACCTCTGTTCAGCTACCGGATATCGCTGCCGCAGTGCCTGGGCGAGCAGCACATCCGAGCGGCCTCACCCTTCGCGGCACATCACCAGGAACCAACGATGAGATTTCAAGAATCGGGACCAGGAAGTGATGGGTCTCCTCACTCCTACACATGGGTGCGGCACTCCTTGGAGGAGCATGGCAGATCCCGGCTTCTCATCACCACGGGCTCACTGGCTGCGGCCATAACGGTCGCAGGCATCGGATATCTGCTCGACATCGAAGACCTGCTGGGCATCGGCCTTATGCTGGCAGTTATTGCCGCGATCGCACTGTCGTACTCGTTGAGCGTAATAGCCTCGGCGAGGCCAGTGGTCACAGCGACCGCAAGGCGCGGAGCACTCTCCCTGCGTTACCGGTCGGTGTTTACGTTGCCCACCTGCTTGACATTCATGGTCTTTTCTCCGCCCGCCATCGTTATCGGTTATCAGAACATGTTGCCGCAGGCAATTCTGGGCGGCGTCGTCGGCGTAGTCATTGCCCTGGTAATTCCGCCGATTGCATTCTTCCAAAGAAAAAGGGCATTTCTGCATCTGAGCTATGATTCGATTCGGCTCACTACCATTTTCGACGACTTCGAATTAGCGTGGGAGCATATGCTCCGCATTCGGGCTACAGACCACCGCCCAGGCATCGATACCATCATGATCGAATACGAAGGCAACGCCTTGATAGTACGCAAGAAGACTCGAGGATTCACTTCGAACCATCGTGGGCACGAGTGGGAGTTCCTGGCCAAGGTATGGGGTTCCTCGCTCAACTCGCTGCTTTCGACGCTAACCTTTCTCCACGAAAATCCCGATATCAGGAGAACTCTGAACTCTACCCAGCTCACGGCGATGCTGGAGCAGCCTGCATGGGCAATCCAGCCTACAACGTGAGCGGGTGCAGCTATACGGCCAGCGGGGCAGAATCACCGGGGCGATGACACCACAACATGCCGGGCTTCGACTATGTAAATATATTCATCTCGGATAAAAGTCGTGGCACTCGAATCC
>JACIXH010000060.1 GCA_014360565.1 Nocardia sp. | reverse complement strand
GCCGCGAGTTAGCCGCCGTTGCGTCCGCGGCGCAGCCGCCAGCAACGGCGGCTAACTCGCGGCCCCCAGGGGCCGCGCTCGAGCGCGCCAGCGCTCCAAAAACACAGCCCCAAACCATCCGGGACCACTCAAACCCCAGAGCTCTGCCATACAACCGCCCAGAGCCCTGCCCCACAACCAAGTATCCAAAAACAAAAAGACCGGATACGCAGCAAGCGCACCCGGCCTTCTCGTTCAAATATTAATCAGCACCGATGATGAAAGCCTCGAGCTGAGTACGCGCCACATCGTCGGCGATCTGCACCGGCGGCGACTTCATCAGATAAGCCGAGGCCGGAATAACCGGTCCACCGATCCCGCGGTCCTTGGCGATCTTCGCCGCGCGAACAGCGTCGATGATGATGCCCGCCGAGTTCGGCGAGTCCCACACCTCGAGCTTGTACTCCAGGTTCAGCGGAGCGTCACCGAAGGCGCGACCCTCGAGGCGCACGTAGGCCCACTTGCGGTCGTCGAGCCACTCCACGTAGTCCGAGGGACCGATGTGGACGTTGCGGTCGTGGACCTTGCCCGCGAGCGCGCCGGTGAGGTTCGAGGTGACGGCCTGAGTCTTGGAGACCTTCTTCGACTCCAGACGCTCACGCTCGAGCATGTTCTTGAAGTCCATGTTGCCGCCGACATTGAGCTGGTAGGTGCGATCGAGCACCACGCCGCGGTCTTCGAACAGCTTGGCCATCACACGGTGGGTGATGGTCGCGCCGACCTGCGACTTGATGTCGTCGCCGACGATCGGGACACCGGCGTCGACGAACTTCTGCGCCCAAACCGGGTCGGAGGCGATGAAGACCGGCAGCGCGTTGACGAAGGCGACGTTCGCGTCGATCGCGCACTGCGCGTAGAACTTGTCGGCCTCTTCCGAACCCACCGGGAGGTAGGAGACCAGCACGTCGACCTTGGCATCCTTGAGCGCCTTGACCACGTCGACCGCGGGCGCCTCGGACTGCTCGATGGTCTCGGCGTAGTACTTGCCGATGCCGTCGAGGGTCGGGCCGCGCAGGACCGTCACATCGGTCGGCGGCACGTCGGAGATCTTGATGGTGTTGTTCTCGCTGGCGAAGATGGCCTCGGCCAGGTCGAAGCCGACCTTCTTGGCGTCGACATCGAACGCGGCCACGAACTTCACGTCACGCACGTGATAGGTACCGAACTTCACGTGCATGAGGCCGGGAACGACCTGGTTCTCGTCGGCGTCCTTGTAGTACTGCACGCCCTGTACCAGCGACGATGCGCAGTTGCCCACACCGACGATCGCGACGCGAACTTCGCCGGATCCAACCTTGTTGACATCACTCATGGCCGCTCTTTCCCTCTTTCTGTGGTGCCGCCTTCGTCGATTGCTCCGCCGCAATCAACTCGTTGAGCCAGCGCACTTCGCGCTCGCTTGATTCCAATCCGAGCTGGTGGAGCTGCTTGGTGTATCGATCAAGTGACCCGCTGGCCTTCTTGATCGCTTCCCGCAGCCCCTCTCGTCGCTCCTCGACCTGGCGTCGCCTGCCCTCCAGGATCCGCATCCTCGCCTCGGCGGGAGTGCGGCTGAAGAAGGCCAGGTGAACGCCGAAACCGTCATCGGTGTAGTTCTGCGGACCGGTGTCGGCGAGGAGTTCGGAAAACCGTTCCCGCCCGACCGGCGTGAGCCGGTAGACGCGGCGCGCACGGCGCGCGATTGCGCCCTCCGGAAGCTCCTCGGCGATCAACCCGTCGGCCTGCATTCTGCGCAGCGTCGGGTAGAGCGAACCGTAGGAGAAGGCCCGGAACGCTCCGAGCAGGCCCGTCAGCCGCTTGCGCAGCTCGTAACCGTGCATGGGCGCGTCGAGGAGCAGGCCGAGAATCGCCAGTTCGAGCACGGCGGACCTCACTCCCTGACTATGACGGCCGAACAGGCCGTACGAACCTAACCGTGGATGCGAATTCCAACTATATCGGAGCGATATAACAACGCATAGTCGAATGACGCACATCACTGCCGTGGCAGCGGTGAGAAGACCTGGTCAGCGCTTGACCGGATGTACCTCGACGGCTTCCCCGTCGAGGCGGATCGTCAGGAATCCGTGCTGCCCGGCCTCGTTCTTGACGTGAACGTTGATCTCGGGCTCAGTGTTGTCCTCAGCGCTGGACGGAAATCCGATCAGCACATGGGAGACCCACCCATCGGGTACCCGCGTGGTCTGCGGGGCGCCGGAAACCAGGCGGGCGTAGCGGGCCAGGTCGACGTCGGCCAGGTCGAACGAGCGGGTGTCGGGCGTCCTCGACCCCTGCGAACCCCGCGCTTCGAAATCGCCGCGATACTGCAGTTCGTCCTGTTTTCCCGGCTGCCCGGAATCGCGCCCCACCAGGGCATATTCGGGATACAGGGTGAGCTCGTCGGCGACCGTGGTGCCGTATTCGCTGCGGTAGTCGGCGATGAGATGGGCGAACCCGTTGCCCGTGGTGAGATCGGGTAGCTGCTCGCCTCGGGCAGTGTCGCCCATGGTGCGGCCGAGCAGCCCGGCACTCGCGCCGACCAGCCCGGCGAGCACGATCGCGCCGACCGGAATCCACCAGCGGCGGGGACCGCGGGCGATGCCGCCCGCCACGGGGGTGGCGGCCAGGTCGGCGGGGATCTGCAAGTCGTCGACGAGACGGTCGAGAACGCCGAACGTGTCAGCTTGCATCGCGGTGGCGGTGCGGTTCTCGTGTTCGGCTGAGGTGAGCTGGCCGTCCGCCAGCGCGGCGTCGAGTAACGCGCACACGTCGGCGCGATCGGTGTCGCGGGCCCGGATGTTCTCGGCGCCGGAGGGAGTTCTCATCGCCGGTTCATCCTTCGTACAGGTAGGTCTTCAGCACGTCCCCCGACAGCGCGAGGACGACATAGCCGGACTGGGCGAGTTCGTTGCGCACGAAAACAGTGATCGCCGGCGCTTCCACCGGGGTGTTGTTCGCGATCATCACGTGGGTGATCACGCCGTCGGGCACCCGCACCGTGGCGGCCGCGTTCGCGAGCGTCGCGCCGAGCGCTTCGGTGTTCACCTGCGCCAGATCGATGTCGACGGCGTCGCGGGCGCGGGCGGCCGGCGCACCCTGGCGCGCGAAACCTGCCCGATAGGCGTAGTCGGTGGTCATTTTCGCGCTGTCGGGCGACCGGCGGACGGCGTAGGCGTGGTTGTCGTGCAGGATCGCCTCGTCGACCAGGGTGTCGCCGAACCTGGCGCGGTAGTCGTCGCGGAACTGCAGGAATCCGGCGACCGTGGTCAATACCGGGGTCGGCAGCACGATCGGGGGTGCGACGTCGTAGTCGACCGTGGCGATCTCGGACGGGGCGGGCGGCGGATCGTCGTCGCGGACCGTCCACACGAATCCGGTGAGGGCGGTGATCGTCGCGAGCGCGATGACGACGAGCCGGGTGCGGTCGAGGCGCGCTCGCGGTTTCGCCGGGGCGACCGGCCGGTGATGGAGCTCGGCGACCAAGGTGGACAAATCACCCAATGTTGTTGCTTCTGTGGCCAATTCGACCATCGCCGCGTGCTCGTCGGCGTCGAGCTGGCCGTCGGCGCGGGCGGCATCGAGGGCGGTGACCGTCGCCGCGCGGTCGCTGGATCGGGCTCTCGTGTGCGCTGGATAGTTGACCGGCGCCCGCCGAAGCGGGCGTTCGATGGGTGCGCTGTTGTCCAGAACCGCAGGTGATTGCAGGTCGGCGGTCAACCGGGTGAGTTCGCCGAGCGTGCGCGCTCGTCCCGCCGCCGCGACGCGGTCGTGGTAGTCCTGCGCATCGAGCTGGCCCTCGCCGTAGGCCGCGTCAAGCACGGTCGACGCCTGCGCGCGATCGATGTCACGTGCACGCAGCATCGCATCGACAGCCATCCGCCGCTGCCCGGAATCAGCCATGGCCGTGGGTCACCTCACCTGCGAAAACATCCGGACAAACCCCGGTATCGGGAGTTTAGTCCGCGAGACCGGATCAAACGATGCCGTGGGCGCGGCTTTCCGAACCCCGCTACTCTGGTGATCGTGCGAATTCAGCGGCAGGTGGTGGACTATGCGCTCCGGCGCAGGTCCCTGCTTGCCGATGTGTACGCGGGGCGGGTCGGTGTCGCGGAGGTGTGCGACGCGAATCCGTATCTGCTCCGGGCCGCGAAGTTCCACGGCCGGGGCAGTGAGGCAACCTGCCCGATCTGCCGGAAAGAGCAGCTGACGTTGGTTTCGTGGGTGTTCGGCGATGGGCTCGGCCAAGCGGCCGGGTCGGCGCGCACACCCGAGGAACTGATTCGGATGGCAGAGTCGAACGAAGAATTCTCGGTGCATGTCGTCGAGGTATGTCGCTCGTGCAGCTGGAACCATCTGGTGCAGTCGTATGTACTCGGCACGGCCCCCGCGCCGGCTCGGCGCCGAACGAGTTCGCGGGCTCGGCGCTCTGCTGCCGAGTGATGGACTGCCGAGTGATGGACGGCACGCACAAGTGATGGTGGCCATCGCGTGATGCGCCACTGTTCGGGGTGCACCCTGTCCGCGCCGGTACTCCGGCGCGGATGTTGTGTGCCCGAACCTTACAAGTTATGGAGATCTGGTCAGTGAGTTCGCCCTACGAATCCTCCCCCCACGGCGATGATCCGCGCGGCGGCCGTCCCGCTCGGGGTGCACAACCGGGTCTCCCCCCACAGCCGGGCGATCGGCCCGGCGGTCCGCCGCCGCGCCGGCCGATGCCGCCCACGGGCCCGCGTCCGCAGGGCGCGCCCGGCGGTCCCGCACAGGGCGGGCGACCGCAGGGTGGCCCGGTTCCTGGCGGACGTGGTCCGCAGGGGCCGCCGCCCGGTCGTCAGCCGGGCCCGCCGCCCGGTGGCATGCCGCCGCGTCGGCCTGGTCAGCCGCCGCAGCGTCCCGGCGCACCAGCTCCGCAAGCAGGCCCCGGTCAGGGCAGGCCGCCTCAGGGCAGGCCGGCGCAGCCGGGTCGTCCCGTCCCGCCTGCGGCCAACGCCACCCAGAAGCTCCCCCGTCCCGGCGGCCCCGAGGACTCGGCACTGCGTTCGGGTCAGCCCGGCGCCGACCGGACCGTGCGCGGCGGTGGCGACGACATCGCACGGGCATCTCGTGCGGGTGGCGCCGCCGCGGCCGCGCGCGCCGGTGCGGGTCGCCGCCCCGGCGGGCCGACCAGTGGTGAACGCCGCGCCACCGCAGCGGGCGGCCCTGCGTCGGGTGAACGTCGCGCCCTCGCAGGTCGCGCGGGTGGTACACCCCCGCCCACCGGTCCACGCAACCGCCGCGACGGTGGCGGGGGCGACGACGGCTCGGGTAGTGATGGTGCGGTGAAGAAATCACCGTGGCGGATCGTTCGCCGGACGCTCTATGTCCTGATGGCCCTGGCCATCGTCGTGCCGAGCGCGGTGTTCCTGGTCGCCTACACCGCGGTGTCGGTGCCCAAACCGGGCGATCTCGAGACCAACCAGGTAGCGACGATCCTCGCCGCCGACGGCACCACCGAGATCAGCAAAGTGGTCCCGCCGCAGGGCAACCGCACCGAGGTCTCGATCGATCAGATCCCGCCGCACGTGCGCAACGCGGTGATCGCCGCCGAGGACCGCGACTTCTACACCAACCCCGGCTTCTCGGTCTCGGGCTTCGCTCGCGCGGCCCGCGACAACATCCTCGGCAAGGAAAGCGCCGGTGGTGGCTCCACGATCACCCAGCAGTACGTGAAGAACGCGCTGGTCGGTGACGAGCGGTCGATGACGCGCAAGATGCACGAGCTGGTGATCTCGGCCAAGATGGCGCGGCAGTGGAGCAAGGAAGACATCCTCGCCGCGTACCTGAACACGATCTACTTCGGTCGTGGCGCGTACGGCATCGACGCCGCGGCGAAGTCCTACTTCGGCAAGCCCGTGCAGGAGCTGACCGTGGCCGAAGGCGCTGTCCTCGCCGCGACCATCCAGCTGCCCTCCATGCTCGACCCGGAGAAGAACCCCACCGGCGCCAAGACCCGCTGGGAGTACGTGCTCGACGGCATGGTCGCGGAGAACAACCTGCCCGCGACCGAACGTCAGGGCATGCAGTACCCGCAGGTGGTGTCGCTGGAGTCGCTCGGCGACAAGAACAACGACGAGGGCCCGTCCGGCCTGGTGAAGAACCAGGTGCTCCAGGAGCTCTCGACCGCAGGCATCAGCGAGCAGCAGCTCAACACCGAGGGCCTGCAGATCACCACCACGATCGATCCGAAGGCGCAGGACGCCGCCATCAAGGCAGCGCAGGGCAAGCTCGAAGGCGAGCCGGAGAACCTGCGCACCGCAGTGGTTTCGATCGACCCGCGCAGCGGTGCGGTGCGTGCCTACTACGGCGGCAGCGACGGCCAGGGCTTCGACTTCGCCAATGCCGGTCTGCCGACAGGTTCTTCGTTCAAGGTGATCGGTCTGGCCGCGAATCTCGAACAGGGCGTTCCGCTCTCGCAGCTGTACGACAGCTCGCCGATCACCGTCAACGGCATCGAGATCGGCAACGTCGAGGGCGAGGGCTGCGGCATGTGCACCATCGCCGAGGCGCTCAAGCGTTCGCTGAACACCAGTTTCTACCGGATGCAGCTGGACATGCAGAACGGTCCGCAGAAGATCGCCGAAATGGGCCACAAGCTCGGTATCGCCGAGGAACTGCCCGGCGTCGGCGCCACGCTGACCGAGCCCGGCGGCGTCGGCCCCAACAACGGCATCGTGCTCGGCCAGTACCAGTCGCGCCCGCTCGACATGGCCTCGGCCTACGCCACGCTGGCGGCATCGGGTGTCTATCACGCGCCGCACTTCGTGCAGCGGGTCGTGACCGCCGACGGGCAGGTGCTGCTCGATCGCGGCGAGCCCGCCGGTGAGCAGCGGGTGAGCGCGGCCGTGGCCGACAACGTCACCGCGGCGATGAAGCCGATCGCGGCCTACTCGCGCAACCACAACCTGGCCGGTGGCCGGGAGTCCGCCTCCAAGACCGGTACCCACCAGCTCGGCGACACCGGCAACAACCGTGACGCCTGGATGGTCGGCTACACCCCGTCGCTGTCGACCGCGGTGTGGGTCGGCACCGAGCAGGGCGAACCGCTCAAGAACTACGGCGGCGGCAGCATCTACGGTTCCGGTCTGCCTTCCGATATCTGGAAGGCGGCGATGGACGGCGCACTGTCGGGCACGTCGAACGAGTCGTTCCCCAAGCCTTCCCCGATCAAGGGTCAGGCCGGTGTGCCGGAATGGTCGGCGCCATACACCGCGCCGTCCACGACCGCTCCGGTGATCGTGCCGCCGGTGATCGTGCCGTCGCAGGTCGAGATCCTGCCCGGCATCCGGATCCCGGTGCCCGGCGTGCAGCAGCCTGCGGTGCCGCAATCACAGGCGACCCCCGAGACCGGCGCGGGCCCGCTGCCCGGCCAGCCGACGTCCGGACCGGAGGGCTCGCCCGCGACACCAGGAAACGGCAACGGCGGGTCGACCAGACCGGGCAACGGCGCCACCGGCAACGACGACGAAAGCAGCGGCGCGGGAACCACGCCGACCCGATCCCGGTAACCACCGGTAGCCTCGGATGTCGTGACCGATCAGCAACTCGCGGACCAGCCGGCGTCGAGTAGTACCCGGCCGGGCCGCGAGGGCGGCTGGGTAGCGCCCGCCCGGCCGGCACCCGACCTGCGCTCGATCGACGCGCGCGACCGGCCCAGCCGCAACGACGTACTGACCGCGGAGCTGTCCACCGTGATCGGTGGCCCGGTCGGCGATCACGCGCTGATCGGGCGGGTGCGGTTCTGGACGCCGCTGCGGGTGCTGTTCGCCTTCACGGTGATCTTCCTGGCGCTGGGCTGGACCGCCAAGGCAGGCTGCATCCAGCAGACCGACGACGGCGCGGGCGGGCTGATGCTCGACTGGAACAACGGCCGTCAGTACGTGGCGATGTGCTACTCGGACACGGTGCCGCTCTACGGCGCCGAACGGCTCAACGAGGGCGCCTTCCCGTACAAGAAATCCTGGACCGAATCGACGCCCGACGGCGGCACTGAAACCAGATACATGGAGTATCCGGTGCTTTCAGGGCTCTACCAGTACGCGGCGATGCAGATCGGCAATGTCTGGGATCATCTGCCGCTGCCCGGTGCGCTGTCGGTGGTCGTGTACTTCAACGTTGTCGCACTCGGCCTTTCGGTGTGCTGGCTGATCACCGTGTGGGCGTCGTCGCGATTAGCCGGGCGCCGGGTGTGGGATGCGGCGTTGATCGCGGTATCTCCATTGGTGATCGTGCACATGTTCACCAACTTCGACGCTCTCGCAACCGCTTTCGCGGCTACCGGTCTGCTGGCGTGGGCCAGGAAAAGGCCGGTGCTCGCCGGTATTCTGCTCGGGCTCGGCGGCGCGGCGAAACTGTATCCGCTGTTGCTGCTGGGCCCTATCGTGGTGCTGTGCTTGCGTGTCGACTCGATGCAACGTCAACCCGCCGCTCGGGCCGGGCTCCGGTTACGCGATGTCGACAGTGTCGCTGCCGCGCGCACCTGGTTGCGTGAAACACCGGCACGGACACATCTTTTCGCCCTGCGCCCGCTCGGTGCGGCCATCCTCACCGTCTTCGCCGCCGCCGGCACCTGGGCTGCGGTTAACCTGCCCATCGCGGCGCTCTACCCCGAGGGCTGGCGAGAGTTCTTCCGGCTCAACACCACTCGGCACGCCGACCCGGATTCGATCTACAACGTGATCACCTCGTTCACCGGCTGGACCGGCTTCGACGGGCCGATCGGGCACGGTGAGCCGCCGACCATCCTGAACGCCGTCTCGCTGGCGGCCTTCGCCGCCGCCTGCGCGGGCATCGCCTACCTGGCCCTCACCGCACCACGACGACCACGACTGACCCAGCTGTGCTTCCTGGTGGTCGCGGCCTTCCTGCTCACGAACAAAGTGTGGAGCCCGCAGTATTCGCTGTGGTTGGTGCCGCTGGCAGTGCTCGCGCTACCGCACCGGCGAATTCTCTTGGCGTGGATGACAATCGACGCCCTGGTCTGGGTACCACGCATGTACTACTACCTCGGCGAAGACAACAAGGGCCTGCCCGAACAGTGGTTCACCGGCACCGTCGTCCTGCGTGACCTGGCGGTACTCGGGTTGTGCGCACTGATCGTCTACGAGATCCTGCGCCCCCAGAACGACGTGGTCCGCCGAGACTTCGTCGACGATCCCGCAGGCGGCGTCCTCGACCGAGCCCTCGACCCACTCCTGCCCTGGCTCCCGGAATTCCTGCGCCCGAAGCAGGCCACGATCAGCCCGCGACCGGTGTCGGTGCTGAATTGAGCAGCAGCGACGACGAGCCCTACATGCGTAGGTAGCGGGCCTGGAGTTCGGGTTCGGCGGGGAGCATGTCGAGGTCGAGTTCCCAGGCGTTGCCGGTCCAGGGGTCGAAGAGCGGGGTGCCGGGCATGGTCGGGAGGTGTCTGCACGACTGGGCGAGGAGATCGACGGGGCCGTCGCCGAATTCGCCGCTGCCGCTGCCGACGATGACCAGGGACAGGCCGATCAGGTCGCCGCGCACCATCAGTTGGCCCAGGCGTACGACATCGCTGGACTGGTAGCCGTGTGGGAAGTCGGCCGCGACCAGGATGCGGTGTTCGGTGGGCGGGACGGCGTGCCCACTGTTGTAAGCGATGTCGGCGAGTTCTGCGGCGTTGGCGAGTTCGGCCAGGCGGGTGGAGATTTCGCCGTGGTCGGCGATCACCGGGCCCGCCAGCAGCGGGGCGAGGGGGGCAGCGAGGGTGCGCAGGCCCCCGGTGAGGTCGATCAGGTCGATTCTGGTCGGCTTGTCGGGGATCGCGGCGACGAGGCGGGCCAGCAGGGCGCCGACCACGCGCGCGGCCGCGGCGCTGGATTCGGTGTCGACCCACAGGGGGCGATTCAACGGCACCGGAACGCAATAGGGCACCCGAAGGCCGCCGCGGTCGAGTGCGTAGAGCTCGCCGAGCCGGATACCGTCGCTGCGGGCGGCGCGGGTGGTCCAGGCGGGCGCGAGCCAGGAGGCCATAGCGGCCGGCATGGCGGCGTCGGCTTCGGCGATCTCGTGGCCGAGCTGGTCGCTGTCGCGGCGGTGGTCGGCGTCGGCGAGGGCGACCAGGTCGTCGTGACGGCGTTGCGCTTGCGCGCGAGCGGCGTCGGCCGCGGGCGTATTGCGGGTCGCCGGGTTCGACACCGCTTCGGACAGTTCCTGATCCAGGCGTTTGGTCGCGTAGTCGCGGGCCGAGACGAGCGCGGCGGCCGAGCGGGCGGCGTCTTCGAAGATCATCCACATGCGTTGCAGGCCGTGGTCGACTTCGAGCGCAATGCCCGAGGTGGGGACGGGTCCGGCGACCGTCTCGGTGGGAGCGCTCGGCGGTGCGAGCGGTGCGGCCTGCCATGCCTGCGGCGGCGGCGCGGTGACGCCGTGCGCGGTCAGCAATTGCGTCGAGCCGCCCGCGTAGCCCTGACCGAGCGCTCGCAACTTCCAGCCACCCCCGCGCCGATACACCTCGAGGCAGATCAGCGCGCTCTCACCGGCCGTCGGCGCGATCACGAATTCGGCGGCGGGACTACCGTTTTCGAACAGCGTTGCGGTGACGGCGGCGAGCGTCTGCCCGGCTGCGACGAACAACAGCACGGCATGGGCATCGGCGCGCACCTGCGACAGCGTCAGCTCCACCGCCGCCCCCGCGAAGCTCACGCCGGGGGCCGCGGGCCGCGACGCGCACACATGATCGTGCTCGTCGCGAACCCGCAGATCCTCGCCGACCACCAGCGCCCCGAGTTCGACGGCGCCGGTGGTCTGCGCGGTGAAGCGCACGGAATCAGCGGTCAGAGCAGTGTTCTGCCCCGCTTTCAGGTGAATCACGGTGTTTGCCTGCTCTGTCGCGATCTGGTGTGTCTCGGTCAGTGCTCTCGGTTCACTGGCCGCCGAGGAATCGGCCCAGCTGGGGCACCGCTTCGCCGGGGTGTTTGGCGTTGAAGCCCTCGCCGAGCGCCTGCATCTTCCAGTCGCCGCCGGCGCGGTACACCTTCGCCATCGCCATCGCGGTGAACGGCATGCCGCCCGCGAGGGTGTAGCGGGCCAGTTCGCCGTTGGTGGTGCCGTCGATCAGGCGGCTGAACGCGTTCTGCACCTGCTCGAAGGAGTGACCCTTGTACGAGGTGACGATGAACAGCAGCGTGGTGATGTGCGCCGGGATCCTGGTGAGGTCGACGAGGATCATCTCGTCGTCGCCGTCGCCCTCGCCGGTGAGGTTGTCACCCTGATGGCGCACGGAACCGTCCTTCGACGACAGCTGGCCGTAGTAGGCCACGTCGACGAGGTTCTGGTCGGCGAACAGGCAGACCGAGGCGTCGAGGTCGATGTCGACCGTGCGGTTGCCGAACATCCCGCGCGTGCGCACCGGGTCCCAGCCCAGGCCCATCTTCACGAAGGTCAGCGCGGCGCCGCCCTCCTTGCGCAGGGTGACCCGCTGCCCCTTCTGGAGGCTGACCGGGCGATCCTTGCTCAAGCTGATCTCGCCGCCCTGCTGCTGCGGCGCTCCCTGCGGGGGCGGCGGGTAGCCCTGTCCGGGCGGCGGCGGATAGCCACCCCCGGGCGGCTGCTGGGCCGGGCCGGGCGGGGGCGGGTAGCCGCCGCCGGGCGGGGCGTAGGCGGGCGCGGGCTGCTGCGGGTAGCCGGGCGCGGACTGCGCCGGGTACGCGGGCGGAGCTTGCTGCGGCGGGGGCGGCGGCGGGGGCGCTGCCTGCTGCGGGGCAGCCTGGGCGGGCGAATCATCAACCTGCACACCGTGATCGGTGACCAGCGCCGCGAAACCACCGGCGTAGCCCTGGCCGACCGCGCGCACCTTCCAGCTGCCCTGACGGCGGTACAACTCGAGCGCGATCACGATCGACTCGGCGTTGAGACCATCGATCTGGTAGCTGAACAGCTGGTTGCCCGATGCGTCGGAGACGATGGCGGTGGGCGGGGCGAAGCGGCCGAAATTGCTGGTCGCGTCGTCGAGGGTGATCACCGCGCGGATCTGATCGATGTCGGCGGGCACCGCAGGCAGCGAAACAGCAAGCGATGCAGGCTGACCCGCCGGTCCGGGGCGTAGATCGACACCCGGTCCGCTCGGCTGGTTGTAGAAGACGAAATCAGCATCGGTGCGGACCTTGCCCTGCTCGGTCACGAGCAGCGCGGACAGGTCGGCCGGTGCGGTGACCTGGAGCGAGATCACCACGTCACTGACGGCCAGCGGGCCGTTCTGGCCCTTGGCGAGTGTTGCAGACAAGTTCGACCCTTCGCTTGTCGTTTGGGTTGGTGTTCCACGGCAGTGCCTGTCACTCTACGAGAAACCGGGCGCACGCGTCCGTGCTCTGTGGCCCGGACGTAGTTTCGCCTGATCGGTTAGGGTAACGACGCAGTCGGAACGGGCGGTACGACCGCCATCGCAGAGGGGACGGCCACGGCCTGTCATGGCGCAATTGTTCGAACAGTCGACGAAGGTGATCGAGGCGCAGATCGCGGGGACGAGTATCCGCGCGATCGCGGGCTCGATGGTGGCCTACGAAGGCAATGTGCAGTTCAAATCGGCCGGGTTCGGCGGCGGCGAGGGCGTGCTCAACGGCCTCAAACGCCGCGCCACCGGCGAGAAGCTGTCACTGATGGAGTGCAACGGCAACGGGCGTGTGTTCCTGGCAGTGAACGGCCAGAACGTCACGGTGGTGAACTTGAACAACGAGACTTTGCAGGTCGAGTCGCAGCAGCTGCTCGCCTTCGCGGGCAATCTGCGCACCGATGTGCGATTCGCCGGGGTCGGCGGGATGTCGGCGGGCAGTGGGCTGTTCACCACCACGGTGAGCGGGCAGGGGCAGGTGGCGCTGCTGTCGGCCGGTGGGCCGCTGATCCACCTCGAGGTATCGCCGCAGTATCCGCTGATCGTGGATCCCGATGCCTTCGTCGCCTCACGCGGCAATCTCAATCAGTCCTTCGTCACCGACGTGAGCTGGCGGACGATGGTCGGCCAGGATGCGGGCGAGGCGTTCTCGCTGCGGTTCGACGGCCAGGGCGTCGTGCTGATCCAGCCGGCGGAACGGTAGGGGCGGGCGATGTTTGAGAAGATCAACAGCAAGGTCGTCAAGGTCGATGTCGGGCAGGCGGGCGGCGTCGTCGCCCGCTCCGGCGCGATGCTGTTCTACACCGGGCAGGTGACGTTCGCGCCGCACCAGATTTTCGGCGCCGGTCAGGGCATGGGCGGCGGCGGCGGGCTGATGCGGATGGCCGGGCAGATGATGGCAGGCGAGCACGAGCGGACCATGCTGGCGCAGGGTAGCGGCGTCGTCCATTACGGTTTCGCCGGGCTCGAGGTGCACGTGGTGCAGATGCAGCCGGGCGCCGTGCTGCGGGCCGAGGCCTCCCGCCTGCTCGCGCAGTCGGCCGGTTTGCAGGCTTCGGTGGTGTCCGTGGCCAGTTCGGGCGGCGGCAGGGGCGGCGGCGGTCTGATGGGAGCGTTGCGCGGTGCGGCGGCCGGTGCCGCGACCGGGACGGGCATGTTCACCACGCAGCTCAGCGGACAGGGTTCGGCGGTACTGCTCGCGCACGGTGGGTTCCTGGAACTTCCTGTGGGCGGCCCGAATCCGATCGTCGTCGATCCGCAGGCGTTCGTCGCCGCGTACGGCAACGTGCAGACCGAACTGAAATCCGCGATGAGCTGGCGCGACGCGGTGGGCCGCGGTGCGGGCGAGGCGATGCAATTGCATTGCCACGGACAGGGTGTGGTGTACGTGCAGGCCTCCGAAGAGAAGTTGTGAACCGATGAGCGAAATCCTCTCACCGATGAATCTCGGTGCCAGCGACAACATTCCGGGCAACAGCTACGCCTACTGCATCGACCTGACCGGTCCGTGGTTCATGCGCAAGGGCGCGATGATCGCCTACTACGGTCAGATCGAGTTCCAGATGCTCACGCACGGGCTGCAGGGCGGCATGATGCACATGGTGAGCAGCCAGTTCTCGGCGCCGCTGTTCGCGGGCGACTATGTGGTGGCGCAGGGTCAGGGCAAGCTGATCATCGGCGACCGCGGATACGACATCAATTCCTATGACCTCGAAGAAGGCAATCTCACCATCCGCGGTGCGAATCTGCTGGCCTTCGAGCCCGGTCTGGCGTTGAAGCAGTCGATCGTGCCCGGCTTTCTCACGCTGATCGGCACCGGAAAGTTCCTGGCCTCGTCCAATGGTCCGGTGATGTTCGCCGAGCCGCCACTGCGTGTCGACCCGGAATCGCTTGTCGGATGGGCTGATTGCCCGTCTCCCAGTCACCACTACGACCAGGGCTGGATCAGCGGCTTCCTCGCGGCAGGCGCGGCCAGGATGGGCGCCAACTCCGGTGAGGAACGGCAGTTCGACTTCACCGGCGCAGGCACCGTGCTGATCCAATCGACCGAGAAGATCATGAGCGACAACGCCCTGGTGCGCACGATCGAGGGACAGCTCCAGAGCGGCATGACGGTCGGCGGACTACAGCGCATTCACGGCGTGATCGCGCAGCAGTTGGCCGGTCAGCAGCAGCACCACTGAGCATTTCGAACCCGGGTGTCGTTGCGGCACCCGGGTTCTCGCACGTCTAGACCGGTTCGCCGACCGCCACGGTGCTGCGCCGTGCCGCGCCGTGGAACCACGCGAGGATCTCCTCGCCTGCGAGAATCCCCGAGGCCGCGGTGATCGTGAGATTGGGTGCGGTGAAGTTCAGTTCTTCCAGTTCGCCGTGGCGAGGACGGATCGCGGCGTCGGCGGCCTTCAGCATTTCGGCGTCGAGTGCGCCGTCGCCGGCGGTGAACAAGGTTGCCCCGGCGAGCAATTCGCCGGATTCGATCAGTCGCGCACGAACTTCGGCGACAGCGAGACTTTTGCAGACCGCGTCGGGCATCGTGTAGATCTTGCGGCCCTGCTGGGAGGCCGACCAGCCGTTGCCACGGCACCAGGCGTCCCATTCGGCGAGGAAGCCCGCCGGTACCTCGTCGGGGCGCACCACCAGGTAGCAGAAGAGCTCATCGGCTTCGCGGTACTTGGTGACCCAGGAATCGTCGATGCGCGAACGTAATTCGGTGCCGACTTCGGCGAGCGTGGCGCCGGAGGCATTGACCTGGTCGTCGATGGCCACGCGCCAGGCGGGGTCGGGGATGCCGTCGACCAGGATGTTGCCCCCGTTGCTGGTGATGGCGTAGCGCCAGGGGGCGCCGGGCAGGGCGATGCGCTGGAACTGTTCGATCGTGCGGGTGGTCGTCGGGACCACCGGTGCGATGGCGGCGAGCTCACCCAGCGCGGTGATCGCGGTGGTGGTCATGTAGGAGATCGGTTCGCCCTCGTAGTACTCGACACACTCCTTCGCCACGGCCTCGGCTCCACCGAAGCCGTTGCGGGAGAAGATCATCGTGCGATCCAGATCGGTCGCGAAGAGGGACTCGGCGGTCACCGGGCTAACTCCTTGATCAGGCCCATGCAGGAGTAGGCCAGGTCGGGAACCACTTCCACCGGGACATTGCGCGCCGCGGCGAGCAGGCGGATGTGGGCGTGCTCCGGTGCATCTGCCTCGCGGACCAGCACCCGCCACGGTACCCGGCGCAGCAATACGCGGGTGGTCTCGCCGACGCCGGGCTTCACGTAATTGACTGTGCTGATGCCGTATTCGGCTCGGACCTTCTCCACCGACGCCCAGCCGGACCAGTCCGGGGTGCGATCGGAATTCTGGATCGCGGCGACGGCCGCGGGCACCCGGCCGCTCACCGCGGCGAAAGCCGCTGTGACGGTATTGATCAGCGTGTTCGAGACATCGGCGCCGATCAGATCACGGTAGAACTTGGCCCCGTGGAATTCGCCGGGCCCGATCAACTCGGCGTTGAGCACGGTGCGCGAAACAAGCCCGGAGACAGTCGAATTCAGGCACGCCGAGGCGATCAAGAAATCATCGCGGGTGCCGTAGGTCCGCACGCAATTCGCCGGATCGGCCAGGACCACGAGCTCATCGTTGAACCTCGCGCCACCGGCCGCGTGGTAGGCATCGAGGGCAGCGGTGAGTTCGTGGGTGATCGCGCCCTTGCCCGTCCACCCGTCGACGAAAACGATCGAGGACGGGTCGTGATGGTGCGCGAGATAGTCCAGCGCCACGGCATCGATGCCGCGATCGCGCACGATCGAGACGGCGTAGTGCGCCACGGGCAGCGGCTCGCGGCCGATTCCGCTCGCGAGCCAACGGCGCATGAGCACGCCGACGGGCGTACCCGCCCTGGCCAGCGACACCAGCACGATGTCCGCACCACGTTCGGCGACAACGAGTTCGGCGACCGTCGCGACGGCAAGCGCGAGGCGCTCAGCGCTGTCGGCGAGGACGCGATCGAAGAGCTCGCGATATTCGGCGTCGGGCTGGAACTCCACCGGCAGCGACTCGGCATAGTGCGCGACACCGGCCTGGATGCGCCGCTCGCGTTCTGCCACATCGGCTTCCAGATCCGCGTTCGACAGATCCTTCAGCAGCCACGAAACATCGTCGGGCGGATAGGAACCGAACTCGGGACCGTGCAAGGCCACGGGGACGGACGAAGCGATCGACGCGGCCGGGTCGATGGCGCGCCCCGCGTGCAGCACGCGGGGGTCCGCTCCGGGCAGCACCGCGACCAGCACGTCGGCGCCGGAGGCGGTGAGTACGTCCACCAGACCACCAGGAGCGAGCAGTTCGGGAGTGTCGGCAGGGGGATCGATGACGACCAGCAGGACCGGATCGGCATCAGGCCACTGCGCGTTGTACAGGTAGCGCTGGGCGGTGGGGTCGGGTTCCGGCGCGGTGAAGCGGAAGCCGCGGCGCAGGGGGTAGCCGGGCTCGTCGAGGACGTATGCCGGTGAGCGGGTAGTGGTTTGGAAGCGGGTGGGTGTGCCTGTACCTGCGAGATCGGCGGCCAGGCGCAGCGGAAGGTACATGAGTTCTTCGTGACCGATGACGATGACCGGTCGGCCTGCGAACTCGGTGTCGAGGCGGATGTTCACCTCGTCGGCGATGGACTTGACCGCGACGTCGAAGGCAGCGTTGTCCGAGCGTAGGGCGCCGTGTCTGCCTCCCTCGGGAACATCTGCGGGCCAGGACAATTCGATCCGGCCGTACGAACCCGGTCGGCCGGATACCGGATTGAGCTGCGGCTCGGGCAACGAGGTGACCGCATCGATCAGCCCGGCAGGCAGGTCGATGCGACCGGACGCCAGGCAGACCGTATCGATGCGCGCGCCGAGTTCAGCTGCGGCGGCTTCGAATTTGATCCGATCGGCGGGGGTACGCATGTCCACCAGCGAGGCCAGCACGTAATGCGAGCGCGGCGCGAAGGCGTGCAGCGCGCGCACCGCGTCGATGGCGGTGTCGCCGGTGGAGATCTCGTCGTCGACCAGCACCAGGGGCAGATCATTGGCGAAGATCGCGGCGGGCGCGGGCTGGAGCAGGTGCGAGGTGGCGTGCGAGTGGCCCTCTTCGAAGCCGGTCAGCGTGGTTGCTCGCGACTCGCGCCTGCGAGTGGAGTGCAGGTAGCACCCCGCGTCGATTCGCGCGGCAACGCAGTGGCCCAATCCTGTGGCGGTTTCGGCGAATCCGAGCACGACGGCTTCACGATCGCCCAGTACCTCGCGCACCAGATCGGCCAGACGGTTACCCGCGCCGATCACAATGCGCGGATCGGTCGGCAGGTGTTTGCCCAACACCGTGGACACCAGCAGATGCGCGCGGCGCGGATTGCGGCGCAGACCCGGCTGCACCAGCGCGCCGATCGAAAGCTTCCCGCTCAGCACGCTTTCCGCGGACAAGGCGACGAAGCTGCCGTCAGCGGGCACACCCTCGGCCGACGACGACGCGAGATCGATGTTCTCGTCCGGCAGCACACCCTTGATCGGCGTCGCAGCGAGATCGACGTTCGCACCTGCCGGCACACCCTCGATCGACGTCGCGGCGAGCACGGCACCCGGCAAGGCAGCCGCGCCGAGCGTGCGGCGAAGGAATCACCGTGATGCAGCTCGATACCGAGATTCACCGTTGCCCAAGGCGTTTCGAACGCACTCATTCGGTGATCATCGCTGTCAGCAAATCCACGAAGGACACTCCCTTGTTCGCGACCCCGAACGCACGAGCCCGAACCATGGTCTGGCGGGCCCAGCTGCGGTGCGGGCGCATCTCGTTCATCTTGTTGCGGTATTCCGAAGCCGCCACGCCACCGACATCGGCCGCCATGATGTCCAGGGCGTCGGCGTACTCCTCGTGGGTCACCACCTGCAGCGCGTGCACGACGGGCACATGCGACGGGTGGATCACCGTCTTGCCCTGGATGCCGTTCGCGCGGTCGAGGGTGATCTCGCGCAGGAGGCCGTCGAGGTCGCGGCTCACCAGGTACTGACGGAACTTCACCGCGTCGGATTCCTCGAACGGCGCGCTGCGCAACTGCGGACGGAACATCCGCTCGTGATCGGCGAAGTACTCCCAGACCGGTCCGGTGATGATGAAACCGGTCCCGTCGACGCGCCCGAGGTAATTGACGATATCGGCGATCACGTCGGCGACCACCCGCACGTCGTAGATCGTGAGGTCGCGGTCGCGGCGGATGCCGAAGGTCGAGCACATGTCGGTGGCGCCGATCCGCACGGCCAGCAGGTGTTCGCGGTGCTGCGCGAGCAGGTCGGCAACGCGCGACAGCTGCTCGTCGCGAGTCTGGCGGTGCACCAGGTTCGCCGATTCGAGCACCGGCATGGCGTAGACGGGACGGCCCAGCTCACGATTCGCCTCGTCGAGCGCGTCCAGATACGCCGGTCCGGTGACGGCGTCGAACTTGGGGAAGACGAACCCGGTGAGCACATCGGCGCCCGGTCCGAGCGCGGAGACCAGCTCGCCGACCGATGCCGCGTCACGCACCCGCACGAACAGCATCGGGTTCGGGGCCTCGCTGCGCGCGAGGAGATCGAGGGTGTCCACCGCGTGCTGCTTGGCGGCCTCGACCTGGTGGTCGGCGACGGCGTCTTCGAGATCGATCACCATCGAGCACACCCCGCGCGCGGCACGGCGACGGATCGTGGCGGCGAGATCGGGGCGGGTAGCGGGCACGTACAGCGTCGCGCCGAGCGCGGTCGCCAAGAGCTCCCGGTCGGCTTGCCCGTGGATGGGTTCCGGTTCGACCAGGAACAACTCCCGGCTGCGCGGACCCTGCAACTGCTGGAAATGGCGCAGCGGTACCTGCTTACGCAGGCAAACTTCCGGTGCGATGGCGTAGCCCGCGGTCATTCCCCCCACCTCATCTGTCGACGACCCATGTCATTTCTACTTTTCGGAGACGTGTTTTCTGATGCGCTCGACCACGCCGGCGATGAACTCTGCGACGGTACCCAGCTCGGTAACATACGCCCAATAGTCTGGATGGCGACCCGTCAGTCCAGCAGTGATGCGGTCGAGGCGTTCTACTTGTGCATCGAGAACCGAGCCCCACTCGGCGACCAGCCCTCGGTCGACAGCGAGCATCTGCGCGTCCCGCAGCCGGAATCGTACGGTGCGCGCCTGAGCTTCGGGGTCGGTACGTACCTCGCGTAACAATTCGAGGCGCCGGGTGACGGCGTCGACCAACTGTTCGGACTCGGCGAGGTACTCGCGTGCGGTGGCGGTCAGGTCAAGGGCTGTCTCCGGATCACGATCGGCCGCCGCGACGCGCGCGGCGACCAGCGCTTCGTCGGCAGCGTCGATGCCGCGACGGCTTTCTCGCTCATTGTTGGTCAAGTCCGCCGAACTCGCAGCGCTGAACTCGCGCAGCAGCGCGGAATAGGCGGGACCGAGCGCGTCGGCGCGATTACGGACAGCGGCCAGCCGGGTGGTCACCGAGGCGATCGCGTTGGCGGCCGTGGATGCACGAGAAGGAGCCTGCGCCAACGCATTCGACAATTCCGCGGTGGCCTGCTGTACCTGTGCCGCAGCTTCGCGAGCGCCCGCGACCGCCGTGCCGGGATCGGTCGCGGCGGCCGTGATCAGGGTCTCGTTCAGCCTCCTTACACCACCGGAGACAGAGGGGTACTTCGTGAATTCCGACGACGAGGCCGCGGCCAGCACCTGCTCGGCCTCGGCGCGCACGTGGGTCAGCAGCTGCGGCACCGAAGCCCGCACGGTCGCGGCCTCGGCGAGGCCGTTGCGGTGGGCGTTGTAGAAGTCGTCGACGCCTCGTGCGGCGTCGTTGAGCTGGCGGACCAGCACGTCGGCCCTGGCCTGCCCGTCGGCGATCGGAGTCCCCGCGGCCTCGGCGGCATCGAGCTCCTCGGTGAAACTCAGGTACGCGCCCGCCGCGGCGTAGCACCGCGCCCGCACCGGCTCCCAGACCGCGCCGATCCGGCGCTCGGGAAAGACCTGCTCACTGGCCACCACACCCGCCTCCGCTGCCGACTGCCTGCGATCCATATCCAGAAAGGCGGACGACGTCGCGGCCCGCGCCCCGCTGATCCACTCATGATCCGCCCCCGATCTGAACCATCCGCGTCTGCGAGGTGTCACCGGCACATCCCCTTTCCGAACCGCGCATGCGGACCGCGTCGCTCACTGCCGTCGATGGTAGAGATTCCCCCCGCTAACCTGGGCGGCAGACGGTTCCTACGCAAGATCCGCGAAACCTATTACTGTCGTAGCAGTACCCGGCGATTCGGACATGCCGGGAAACGACACACCGGACTAACCGAAGGGATTCCCGCATGGGTGTCAGTCTGTCCAAGGGCGGCAACGTTTCGCTGACCAAAGAGGCCCCGAACCTGACCGCTGTCGCGGTCGGCCTCGGCTGGGACGTGCGCTCCACCACCGGCACCGACTTCGACCTCGATGCCAGCGCCATCGCGACCGGCGCCGACAAGAAGGTCGTCTCCGACAAGCACTTCGTGTTCTTCAACAACCTGAAGTCCCCCGAAGGTGCCATCGAGCACACCGGCGACAACACCACCGGTGAGGGCGAAGGCGATGACGAGGTCATCAAGGTCGATCTCGCCAACACCCCGCCGACGATCGAGAGCATCTTTTTCCCGGTATCGATCTACGATGCCGAGACCCGCGCGCAGTCGTTCGGTCAGGTGCGCAACGCGTACATCCGCGTGGTCGATCAGGCCAACGGCACCGAGCTCGCCCGCTACGACCTGTCCGAGGACGCCTCGACCGAGACCGCCATGGTCTTCGGCGAGCTGTACCGCAACGGCGCGGAATGGAAGTTCCGTGCGGTGGGACAGGGCTACGCCTCCGGCCTGTCCGGCATCGCCCGCGACTACGGCGTCAACGTCTAGTCATCATCGCGATCAGGGGGCTCGACACATCGAGCCCCCTGTTTGTGCGAAACAGAAAGGTCCCTCCGCGTGATAACGCGCATCTTCGGCCTGTCCATCGCCATCACGGTGGTCTCGCTGGTCGTGGCCTACCTCTACGGTGGCTTGACCGCTCTCGCACTGTGCGCGATCCTCGGCATTCTCGAGGTCTCGCTGTCGTTCGACAACGCCGTCATCAACGCCACCGTCCTGGAACGGATGAGCGAGTTCTGGCAGCGGATCTTCCTGACCATCGGCGTGCTGATCGCCGTGTTCGGTATGCGTCTGGTGTTCCCGCTCGCGATCGTGTGGGTCACCGCCGGACTCAACCCCGTCGAGGCCTTCGATCTGGCCCTCAACCCGCCGGCGAACGACGCTGCCGCCTTCCCTGACGGCAGCCCGAGCTACGAGACCCTGCTCACCGACGCGCACCCGCAGATCGCGGCCTTCGGTGGCATGTTCCTCGCGATGCTGTTCCTGAACTTCATTTTCGAAGAGCGTGAGATCACCTGGCTCAGCTGGCTGGAGAAGCCGCTGGCCAAGGCCGGCAAGCTCGACATGCTGGCCGTGGTCGTCGCCGGTACCGGTCTGGTGCTGGTCGCGGAGTTCCTCGCCGACGCCGACGATCGTTCGACCGTGCTGCTCGCCGGTCTGCTCGGCATGATCGTCTACATCCTGGTCGACGGACTCGGTTCGATGTTCCACACCGAGCAGTTCGAAGAGGGACCGCAGGGCGGCCCGTCCACGCTCGTCAAGGCGACCGGTAAGGCCGCGTTCTTCCTGTTCCTCTACCTGGAAGTGCTCGACGCCTCGTTCTCCTTCGACGGTGTGATCGGCGCGTTCGCCATCACCTCCGACCCGATCATCATCGCGCTGGGCCTCGGCCTGATCGGTGCGATGTTCGTCCGGTCGATCACGGTGTACCTGGTTCGCCAGGGCACGCTGGCGGATTACGTGTACCTCGAGCACGGCGCCCACTGGGCCATCGGTGCGCTCGCCACCATCCTGCTCGTCTCGATCGGCGTGCATGTCAACGAGCTCATCACGGGCCTTGTCGGCGTGGCGTTCATCGGCGCGGCGCTCATCTCGAGCGTGCTGCGCAATCGCAAGGCAGAACCCGACGCGGCGAACGACGCGAAGGAATCCACTCCGGTCGGCTGATCGGTGATCCACAACGGCGGCGAGTCCCTTTCCGGGATTCGCCGCCGTTGTCGTTTCACGCGGGTTGCAGCCTGCGCCCGGTTGCGGTGTTCGGTTCGACCCCCGGCCGACGCGTTCTCGCGCGCAGGAAGACGAAGAACAGGGCGACCAGCAGGGCGGTGCGCAACCACACGCCGAACTGGACGATCCCTTCCATCAGATCGACGCCCTCGCCCTCACCCAACGCGGCGAAATAACGGAACACCCCCACACCCACCGCCGCGTCGGCCACCAGGTAGGCGGCGACCATCGACCACGGCACCTCCAGCAACACCAGAAACGGAATTATCCACAGGGTGTACTGGGGTGAATGCACCTTGTGGAAAAGCATGAAAGCGGCCAGCATCGCCGCGCTCGCGCCCACCCACGGGTACGCCGACGTCGGTGTCCACCGCCGCCAGCCCAGCCACACGGCCAGCGCGAACCCGCCGACGATCAAGGCGGGCGAGGCGATCGCGACCGCGTCGTGCCACGTCTGCGTCGTCTCGGCCGCGCGGCCGAAGATCAGCTGATGACCCCAGTACCAGATCGAGTTGGTGGTGATGTCGGCTTGGCGCAACTGCTGGAAGGTGATCGAGGCACGCCAGCCCTCCACCCCGGCCAGCACGAACGGCAGGTTCACGGCCGCCACCGTGCCCATCGCCGCCAGCAGGGTCTGCGCGGCGCCGGCGACATCGAGTTCGCGGATCCGCCGACCATCGCGCGGCATGCCCTCGGTGAGCACGAATATCGCGAGCGGGAGCACGAAGATCCCCGGATAGAGCTTGAGACAGAAACCCAGCGCGAGCAGCACCGCGGCGATGATTCCGCGGGTGCGCACGGACAGGCCGGTCAGCATGGTCATCACGTAGACCGCCGCCACCGCCGTACACACCACCGGCAGTTCCCAGTTGTGAAAGGCGTAGAAAACCAACGGCGGGCCGATCGCCCACAGCAGCGCCGCCGGGCCCGCGATTCTGGCCAGCATCCAGGCCGTGAGCAGGGCGAACGGTGCCAGCAACAGCGCTGAATGCCACAGGAAGTCGGCGTCGTTGTCCACCCCGATGGCGCCTGCCCACATCAGCACGCCGCTGAGCACCGGGTATTCCACCGCGCCGCCGGTCAGGGCGCCGTCGGCGGTGATGGCTCCGTCCACGTACGGAAAAACGTGGTTGTCGATATCGCGGCCGAGCCAGAGGAACTGGATATCGGAGTAGCAGACCTGCGAGTCCTTGCGCTCCTCGAAGACCAGGCTGCGACCGGATTCATCGATCGCGCCCCCTGCGCACCTGGCCTTGTTGGCATAGGCCAACGCGAGTGTGAGCCCGCACAGCACCATCACCAGAAGGCTCAGAATCCCGGTGCTCAGCACCGCCGCGCGTCGTACTGCGCGCTGTCGCGGGCCGACTGTGGTCATGCGACCACATTAAGCGGCGGTGTCCAGATTGCCGGTATACCCCCGCTGCGGGGATCGATTTCGCTGGTCAGTACCCGCTCATGTAGCCTTGCCGGGTTGCTGACGCAACGAACCCTCCTGCCATGGAGAGTCCATGGCCGTTTCCTAGTCCACAGGAGGTGATTGGTCCGTGCGTCAATATGAAGTAATGGTCATCCTCGACCCGAGCCTGGACGAGCGCATCGTCGGGCAGTCCCTGGATACCCTGCTCACGGTCGTCAAGACCGAGGGCGGCAACGTCGACAAGGTCGACATCTGGGGCCGCCGCCGGCTCGCCTACGAAATCGCCAAGCAGGCCGAAGGCATTTACGCGATCGTCAACCTGACCGCGACCCCGGCCACCGTGAGCGAACTCGACCGCCAGCTGGGCCTGAACGAGACGGTGCTGCGCACCAAGGTTCTGCGCAACGACAAGTAGTCCGCACCCTTCTCACCATTTGTGTCGGAGCCTGGCTTTAGGCTCGAGCGCAAATCCCGAGATTGCGGACTGCACCCCCGAGCAGGAGGAACCCCATGGCAGGCGACACGGTCATTACCGTCATCGGAAACTTGACGGCAGACCCGGAGCTTCGTTTCACGCCCGCAGGCGCAGCGGTGGCAAATTTCACCGTCGCGTCGACTCCCCGTGTGTTCGATCGCAATTCGAACGAATGGAAAGACGGCGAGGCACTGTTCCTGCGCTGCAATATCTGGCGTGAGGCAGCGGAAAACGTCGCCGAGAGTCTGACCCGAGGCGCTCGCGTCATCGTGAGCGGTCGGCTCAAGCAGCGCTCCTACGAAACCCGCGAGGGTGAGAAGCGCACTGTGGTCGAGCTCGAGGTCGACGAAGTCGGTCCCTCGCTGCGTTACGCGACTGCGAAGGTCTCCAAGGCCGGTCGCGGTGGCGGAGGCGGCGGTGGCGGCTTCAGTGGTGGTTCCGGCAATGCCGGTGGTGGGTCGAACGCAGGCAGCTACAACGGTGGCGGACGTCCCGCCGCGGGCAGCAATGCCGGTGGTGGCGACGACGACCCGTGGGGTAGCGCGCCCGCGGCCGGCTCCTCAGGGAGCGGCGGCCGCATGGATGACGAACCGCCGTTCTGATCGAACGGCACTCATAGTACGGAGAGAAAAACCATGCCTAAAGCGCCCGCGCGCGAAAAGGTACTGAAGAAGAAGGCCTGTGCTTTCTGCAAGGAAGCAAAGTCCGGAATCGTCAATATCGATTACAAGGACACCACGCTGCTGCGTAAGTACGTCAGCGATCGCGGCAAGATCCGCGCTCGCCGCGTCACCGGCAACTGCGTGCAGCACCAGCGTGACATCGCTGTCGCCGTCAAGAACTCGCGTGAGGTGGCTCTGCTTCCTTACGTGTCGACCGCTCGCTGAGAAAGGGAGTCACACAGATGAAGCTCATCCTCACCGCTGATGTCGACAACCTCGGCGCCCCCGGCGACCTTGTCGAGGTCAAGGACGGCTACGGCCGCAACTTCCTGCTGCCCCGCGGTCTGGCCATCCAGGCCACCCGTGGCGCCCAGAAGCAGGTCGACGGCATCCGTCGCGCCCAGGACGCCCGCAAGGTGCGCGACCTGGATCACGCCAACGAGCTGAAGCAGGCCATCGAGGGCCTCGCCGCGGTCTCGCTGTCCGTGAAGACCGCCGGCAGCGGCAAGCTGTTCGGTTCGGTCACCACCTCCGACGTGGCTTCGGCCATCAAGGCGGCCGGTGGCCCCGTCGTTGACAAGCGCAGCATCGAGCTGCCGAAGTCGCACATCAAGGCGACCGGCAAGCACGGCATCGTGGTGCACCTGCACCCCGATGTG
>JACIXH010000006.1 GCA_014360565.1 Nocardia sp. | reverse complement strand
CGCCCGCCCCCGAACCCCCCTCGCCGGCGGGCAAGCCCGCCAGCCCCGCCGACTCCCGCCGGCTTTCTCGCTCCGCGAGAAAACCAACCCGATCCAACCAACCGACCAACTCACCCAAAAACATTGCTACGCAATGATTTTCAACCCAACCAACCCACCACCCCACCCCGGCTACGCCGTGGTGACAACCCACCCCACCCACCCCGCTACGCGGGGGAGAACACACCCCACCAACCCCGCTACGCGGGGAACAACGCAATCACACCCAATACCATTGTCCTACAACCGAATTCGAACAGCAACACCCCAAATACGTTGTGGTACAACAGCACACATACACCGGTGACCGGCAACCAATCCTATCCGTGCGTTATCTAATTGTTACTCACTCCATTCTAACCTTATCGCCTATTGTCGGTATAGTCATTGGTATGAGCACTTCAGCCCTCACCGCCACCGCCGATTACAACCTGTTCGACATCGGTGCACTCGCCCAAACCATCAACGAGTACCGACAGGCCGCCGAGGGCAGCTCCAGCGACACCAAGCACGCTGCCGCCGAAGACCTCGCCGCCGCTGCCGAAACGCTCGTCGAGTGCTTCCGCCGGAACGCGGGACTGACCAGCACAAATGACACATCCCCCACGGTCAACCACGCTTGGGGTCTCGCCTACGCACACTACGAACAGCAACTCGACGACCAACTCCACGCCGCCTACCAAGCCCCGCGCGACCAGGCCACCGAGTCCCGCCTCAACACCCTGCTGCTGCAACGGATCGCGCTGTGTCTTTTCGAGTTCACGCCCACCGTGCGCACCGTCGAACTCGACTGGCGCGACAACGGACTGACCCCACTGGTCATGCGCGACGACACCGGCGCTGTCGACACCACCTACAACGCTCACCTGGCAGCCATCGACGTCCACGACTGGACAACACACCTCAACCCCCGCACCGCCGGTCTCACCAAGAACAGCCACGGCCACTACATCCTCGATCTCCGCCCGCACCTCGCCCAGCTCGCGGCACTACTGCCATCCGCATGACGCCCACCCGGAACACCTAATTCCGAGTCGTAGCAACCCAGCCCTCGCGGCTGAACCCCAACCAACCGCAGGGAGTACACCGTGAAGATCGCACAGAATCCAGCCGTCGCCGACTTCCGCACCGCGAACGAGATCCTCGTCCTCCGACACGACGACATCCCCGTCGACGCCTACGGGCGGACCAGGTTCACAGCCTTCTGGCTCCGGGACGGCGAGATACAGCAGCAGACCTGCACTCATGACCTCGACGCGTACATCAACCGCGTCACCCGCAACAGCGGACGCGAGTACCGCCTCATCTAGGCGCCCCTAGCCCCGGTGCCGCGGCGGCCGGAACCAGTCCCCCGGCTGGCGCACCCCTCCGCGGCACCGGATCTCACCCACTCACCACACACCCGACCCTCCGAAGGAGGTTGATCAGCCATGCCCACGAAACGCGAACACAGCATCGCCGAAGCCGTCGGAGCGGCCTGGTATGCACACGCGCACTCCAATGACATCGCCATCCCCCTGGGCACCGTCGCCGCCCTCACCATGTTGCAGGTCTCCGACATCGCGACACCCGCCGCGATCGCCAACGCCTGGGAGCACATGCCCGACGACAAGCTCGTGCATGTTCTCCGCCGGGAGCTGTGGGCCCCGTTCTGGGTTCGATTCCCCTACCTCGGGCGCATGTCGCTGCCGATCAGCCGATGGATCCTCGACGAGGAACCCGACCGCGCCACCATCGCCGGCGTCCGCGCCATCGCCGCGGCCGCGTTCCGCCACGGCCTGCTCGACATCACCGCCTCCGCCGATCCTGCGAACCGGTCCGGCGCCGACGTCCTCGGCGCGGTACTGACCCAACTCCGCTCACGCGGAGCCCGCCAAGCCCTCGGCGAATTCCACACTCCCGCAGACGTATCCGACCTGATGGCCTATGTGACCACCATGACCGAGCTGCCCCAGACCGGCGGATGGCTGGGCGAACCAACCGCCGGGACCGGCGGCATGATCCGCTCGGTCGCCGAAGTCCTTCGAGTACGCGGCGCAGATCCGGCCGACTACCGATGGTTCATGGGCGACATCGATGCCCTCGCCGTCGCTGGCTGCGCGGTCAACACCTACCTGTGGGGCCTCGGCGACGCGGTCGTGCTGTTCCACGGCGACATCCTCACCCACGGCGACGCCCTCGAACTCGCCATCGCACAGCGCGCCGAAATCCTCGGCCACCACAACGATCTCGTCGGCCGAATCGCCACCGCCACCGCCATCCGCGACGCCGTCCGCGACGTCGAAAAGCTCGTCGCCGACATCAACACCAAGAAGTCCGAGAAGGGACACGCAGCATGAACACAATTCGCTACAACGTCACCCGCCATGCCGCCTTCAGCGATGCCTCGGGCACCCTCGTTGACACCGTCGCGGTCAACCGCACCGCCAGCGAGGTCGTCGCCTACCTCGACACCATCATCTCCACTCCCGCACGGCCTGGCCGAATCATCCACGACCACAGCCGATTCTGGAACGTCCTCACCCGCTACTACACCGACGGCTTCGAAGAATTCTCGATCGTCCCGAGCAACAACGCCCACAACCGAGACGCGCGCCGCGAGCTGATGGAAGCCGCACTGCACCACCGGTGGCCCGGTCTCGGGTGGCAGCTCGTCGACATCGGCGAGAAGACGCACGTGCATTGGCACGGCGCGCTCGCCCCCGCCGACGTGGCCGACTACCTCGCAGTGGTGTGCTCCCGCAGCATCGTTCTGCACCGGCGCCAGCCCGGCAATTCAGATCCCGACCGCCTAGTCGACGCCCTGGCCGCCAAGCACGCCGAGATCGACGAGCTAGTCCGCGCCTACCAAGCCGACCCAGGAGCCGAGAACGACGGCGCGCGAACCGCTTCGCACAACGACCGCCACGCCGAGCTCACCAGCGAAGCCCTCGACATCGCCGAGCAAATCATCGCCAACGCCGAACTGGGCCGCATCCCCACCACCTGGATGCACGTCCCACCCTCCTGACCAGCACCGATGGCACGTCCCACGCCTGCGGTCGATATCGAGCCACTCGCTCGGCCGCGGCACCACCAAAAGAACCCAAGCACAGGGACGTGCCATCGGCCCTGGTCACCGCAGTTTTCGTCGATCGCAACCGCCTCCAGCCGACCGGAGCCCACCGATGACCACCACCTTCCCGACCGATGACCCGAAATCGCGCGCCCTATACCGCGAGCGCGCCCAGCTACTGGCCTGGATCACCGCAGCACTCGCACCCACAGCCGTGCTGTCGATCTCCGACCCGCAACACGACTGGATGGCAGTGCTGCACGTGCCCAGCGCAGCGGGAGCCCTGACCTGGCACATCCACCCTGATGACCTCGATCTCTTCGCCCACCTCCAGTTCGTCTCGCCGTCGGATCCTCGTGCCCGGTGGGACGGCGCCGATAAGACCGAGACCTTGCGCCGGCTCACCACGTTGGCCCTCGCCGCCGGCGGACTCGCCTGAGACACCCCGAACTCAGGGGACGTGTCATCTGCGCTGGTCACAGCCATAAACGGTCCAAGACCAGCACACGCTTGCCAACCACAATTGCGCCTCTGACCAGCACAGATGACACATCCCCGCCGCCTGCTAGGCGAAGCCGACGAAATCCTAGGGAAGGACCGACCATGACCGACAACGACGCCACCCCTCAGCCGGCGGTCGAGTGGGGCCCCTTCGGCCTCGTCACCGCCGACCCTGACTACACAGCTCCGCCCGCCAGTCAGAACCGGCAGGGCCGCGCTGCCGAGACCTTCCACACCAACCTCGTCGACGTGCTCCTCGCCCTGGTGCCGCTGTCCATCGCCGAAATCCGGACGTGGTCCGACCACCGCCGAAATATCACGCGGCAGAAGGCCGTCGACACGATCGCCGCCCATGGCGACGATTTGCAGTTCGGTGGGCGACAGCGTGGGTCTGCGCTCGGCGCACTTGCCCAGGGCATCGCGCTAGGTGCCTACGCCCCCGGCGGCGTCACTCAACTCGGCATCCACGCATGTACCCGCCCGCACACCGGATGCCCTGGCCTCGTGAGTCGGGGCGAACCCCGCGGGGCCGCCTGACCGCAGCACCGCCACCCGTAACCACCTGCTACTTCCACCGAAAGGCCCTGCCATGACCGCGATCCTGTCCACCACCAGCCCCCTCTCGCCCGCCTTCCACATCCACTTCAGCCAGATCGCCGCTACGTCTCCCGACGACTGGACGCTGATGGCGGCCACCTTGCGCCGAGTCGCCACCGCCGCACGCGCCTCACTCCTCTGTGGCACCGGCACCTCCCCCAAGGTTGCCCAGATGGCCGCCGAAATCAGCGACCAGCTCGACCGCGTCGCCGACCAGCTCGATCGCTAATTCCACGAATGTCGCTGTGGGGCAGTCAGCTTCCGCCCGCTCCACAACAGCGCCACTCCTCTTGAAGGACGACTGCCATGACTTACTCCAGCTCGCCGTCACCGCGGCGAGCCAGGCTTTCCGACGCGACAGTGCGACGCATCGTCCAGTTGCATGTCCAGGAACAACTCTCGGCCACCGCCATCTCTGAACTGACTTCGGTCTCGGCCGCTTCCGTCAGTCTGATCCTGGTCGGTCGCTCGTATCTGCACGTCACCGGCGGCATTAACGTCAGCCGAGCCCGCCGTCTGACCGGGTATCGCCGCGCTGTGCTGCAGTGGCGACGAGCACAGGACCCCTCCGTGAGTTTGGGGACGGTCGCAGCCGAGCTCGGCATCTCGCGTCAGGGCGTCCACAACCTCAGTACCGCGGCTACCCCCGCCCACTTCGCACGCCGCCAGCCCGGAGCCCCCGCCACCATCCGTACCAGCGTGCTCACCAGCGACACACGCTGGTACGAGATCACCCCAGGCACCTCGGCGGCGGACAAGGTCGGCTACCTCGCAGTCACCACCGCGAACCCGAGCAGCTCAGGCCACGGTCTGACCAGCATTCTTGCCTGCACCAGCAGCGGCGCCATCTCAAGTACCAACGACCTGTTCGGCGGTCCCTTCGACGTGGCTGGCGACCACGCCGCCGCGCTCCGGATAGCCGGCTACCTCCTCATCGACTGCTCAACCAACTCGACGACAACCCAGGGAGAACACTGATGACGCACACACCGGATACCCAGCTGGACCTCGCCCACGCGCACCTCAGGACACGCGCCGAATCGCTCTGGCCCCGCACACAGTTCAGCTGGCAGCGCGGCGGTGAGGGCATCGTGTGCACATGGACCGACGGTCCATCAGTGAACTCGATCGGCCGAGTCATTCACGAGCTCCCACGCAGCCTCCGAGCATCCATCCCAGCGATCCGAGTCCAGCGCAAGCTCGGGCCCGCTGGATGGGACCGAGTGGTCGCCGCGGCCGAGCAGCGCTATTCGATCGAGGTCCCCCGGACCGAGGCCGGAGCAATCGATTGGCGCACTGCCGCTCGCCGGCGACTCGCTCGAACCCGGACCCGAACTAACGACGCACCTTCGGCCGGCACCGAGGTGACCTACTACAACCTCGCCGAACTCCTTCGCCAGGAGGTCGATCGCACAGACATCACGCACATCACATAGGCCACGCCTTACACACAGGGAGGGTGACGACATGAGCTACCCATCGACCGTCGTCGTCGAGATCTTTCACAGAGCAGCAAACGATTCGGCGTCGTCTAACGACACGCCGCCGGTCACCAAGGTGTTCGAATTCGTCACCGACAGCGGTGATCCAACTGGGACCGCGTTTGCGGTAAGCCACGGCGCGCCGACAGACGCTCGTGCGATCGACGCCGCTGTCCGGTATGCCGACCGTGATTTGCGGCCGATCGAAGTCGGCGACCTGCTGAGAGTCGGCGGTGAATGGCGCGGGTGTGTCACCACCGGTTGGACCGCTGACGTCGACGAACCAACCCTGGTGACGCCGTGAAGCGGCCTGCCTGAAATTTCGCACACCGCAGGTAACTCGATGATGGATCTAGGAGGGTTCTCGACGGCCAACTGAGGCGGCGACGTCATCACGATCGATGGCAGGAGTGCTGCGGCTGGTGCGGCAAGAGCTGCGGCGATAGCCGTCGACGATCACGTTCAGACAAGGCCTGAGGGCCTCGGCCTCACCGCTGCAACTGAACCCGCTTCGTCCCATACTGGTTCGCTCGGGTGAGCTTTGGCCGCAGATGTCGATGAGCAGAGACCGGGAGCGCACCGACGAGGCGGCATTCTGCGGTCTGAGATGGCCATCGCCTAGCTGTGGAGCACGAATCGACGTGCGGCGTCGCCGTTGACCTCGGGGGATGGTCCTGGATAAGCAGCCCAGAGCGGGAATCCTGTTGGGCCGACTATCCACAGCCGATCCGGAAGCCACCCTAACAGGTAATCTTTCATAGGGGGTTTAAATACAGGGGGATCGCGATTTATGACCTCTGACCTGCATTTTTGGGTGTGTCGCGTAAACCGTTTCTTCGCTGTCAAGTAAACCGTTTCTTCGTTGTTTCCTGGGGAAATGCCGCCTGTGCGGTAAACCGTTTCTTCGCCGAGAAGGCTGCGATTTATCCACAGGGGAAACTGTTTCTTCGTACTCATCCACAGGTCAGATCGGTAAACCGATTCTTCGCCGACCGTAAACCGTTTCTTCGCTGAACTCCCGGCGAGTCTCCGTCACTTGCGGCGAAACTGTTTCTTCGTTCGAGGGTGCCCCGTGCGCCCATCCTGCAGGCGAAACTGTTTCTTCGCTGCGCTCGCCGTGGTGTCGCCCGGCCGCATCTTCGCAGCTCGCCTCCCTTTGTAAACCGCTTCTTCGCTGCGCAGATCGACTCGCCCGTCTCGCCTACCGGATCGTCGGTCCTGGACGTAAACCTCTTCTTCGTTGGGGGCCGATACCCGTACTCACCTGCGGCAACGCGCTGTCCAACCCGGTGTGGCCAGCTGAAGGTAAACCGTTTCTTCGCTGCACGGGCGCGCGCCGGCTGCTGGGATGTAAACCAATGCTTCGCTGACCGGGGCGGATCTCTCGACACGACCAGCACTGAACCTCGCCACAGCACGAGGGGTGGCATGATCGCGAGCATGGCTCCCAGCATTCAGTCAGCGCTGGACTTGCCGCCGGGCGAGACCATACCGCTGCACCCCATCTCGCAGCAGCCCGCGCCGAAGAAGCGGAAGGTGCGTCTAGCACCGAAGCACATGGCCATCACCAGCATGCCGTACAACAAGCCTGACATCACGGTCGACAAGTGGGTCCGCAAGAACGGACCGCAGACTGTGACATGGCAGGCCGGAACCGGCCAAGACGAGAATGGTGAGACCATCTCGATCGGGCTCCCATACGGGATGATGGCCCGGCTGATCGGGGTCTGGTGCGCCAGCGAGGCCTACCGCACCAGGAGCCGCAAGCTGGTCCTCGGCGACAACCTCGCCGATTTCATGGAACAGATCGGAATCGAACGAGAGCAGCAGTCCGGCGGTGCGCGGGGCAACATCACCCAGGTGCGCGAGCAAGCCGACAAACTTTTCTCGTCGTTCATCTCCGTCCGCGTCGAAGCCGCCAGAGACGGCAGCCGCCCCCTGGATCATCAGCAGAGCTCCGTTGCCGTCGGTCACACCCTCTGGCTGAAACAGAGCGAGACCCGGCGACGGAAGACGCAGATCGCGCAGATGGACATGCTCGAGTCCACGGTGATTCTCTCCCAAGAGTATTTCGACATGTCGATCAAGAACCCGGTGCCGGTGGACGCCAACACGATTCGCAAGCTGCGTGGTGATGCGCGCGGGTCGGCGATGGCCTTCGACCTCTACGTGTGGTTGACCCGGCGAATGTCCTACGAAGACGAGTACCGCCTCGTGAGCTGGAACGCCACCATGCCGCAGTTCGGCAGCACCGTGACCCCGAACAGCAGTCGGCAGGCCATCCGCAAATACAAGCTCTCCCTGAGCAATGCCCTGGAATGCGTGAAGCGCGCGTATCCGAAAGCCAACGCGCGCATCGTCGAAAAGGGAATCCTGGTCGGGCCCGGTGGGACTGACGTGCCGCCGAAAGGCTGGAACGAGAACAACGGCTACGAGGAAGCCTGGTACGAGGAGAACGGCCATCCACCGTTCTGAGGGAACGAAGCCCTTCCACGTGTCCGAAATAGGGTGCAGGACGGGCGTTTTCGTCCTACGTTCCCGGTCGTCACCGTCGAGTACGCGCCCCCGGTTGTGGATGTACCACGCATGGTCGATTTCCCGAGCCTGGATGTGGTGATCGGGGGCGGGCTGCTGCGCGGGCAGGTCGAGGGGCTCGAACGCCTGGAAGATGATGACTCACGCGCCTCTCGCAGCAGTTGGTTTGTTCAGGCGTCGCACCGCGTCACCACGACGCCGCCCAGTGTCGCTCTTTGCTCAAGCTCGGGGACGCGTGCCTGGTCCGATGCAGACATCGACATCCAGTGCGTGTTCCCTGTCCGACCCGGCGCCACCCCAGCGCGGTCTCCGCCCGCTACGGCTGGCTACCGTTCGAAGTACGTTTTCGAAGACTTCGCGGGACGTGTCATCTCTGCAGGTCAGTCCTGGTTCCCTGTCCGACACGCCGCCAAGCCAGCGCGGTCTGTGGCAGCCAGCCGGAGCGGGCATCGCTGCGGGAGCTCCGCCCATCATCGCCTTCGCGGAGCTCAAGCCCCTCGACTTCGCCGCGTAGCTTCCCGCCCCCGACAACGACGTCTGGATCGGGTAGCCGGCCGTCTTCGAAGTACGTTCTTGCAGACCTCTCGGTCAAGCCGTGGATCTCGCCGAACTCTTTGTACGACAGATACGCGGTCGGCTGCTTCCGTTCCCGGGCCACGGGTGCTAGGTCGGTCCGAGCGCCGCGGCCTACTCGTTCCCAGCTCACGGCGGTCTCTGGCAGCCAGCCGTAGCGGGCATCGCTGCGGGAGTTTCGCCCATCATCGTCTTCGCGGAGCTCAAGCCCCTCGACCTGCCCGCGCAGCACTCCGCCGCCAATCACCACATCGGGGTCAGCGAGCCGACCGGCTTCGAAGTACGTTCTCGCAGACCTCGCGGTGAGTCCGTGGATCTCGCCGTACTCCTTGTACGACAGGCATTTGAGGGTCACACGGCGAACTTTACTGCTAATTGGCGGGCAACTCCGCGAGTGCGCGCCGAACTGCGGGCCACACAGGCAGACACCGGGGTTGTGTGGTCGGCCGATGGCCGATGGCCGACGGGCCGGCGCCGGCGCTGCGAGGTGGGTGGGGGACATGTCATCTCCCCTGGTCAGCGGCGCGAATCATCCCTGACAGCCGGTGACGGTGCACCCCGATGCCAGATGCACCGGCCAGTGGGGTGATCACGTGCTGCCAGACCGCGACGACGATTGCGGGGATTCCTTCGGCGTGAGCGCCATGACCTGTTCGGCGAGGAGATCAGTGCGGGCTGCCTGATCTCGGACCTTCGCAATAAGCGCAGAGGCCTCGGTGAGCCGAACGTCATAGGGTTCGACGACTTCGTCGAGCCGGAGCAGTCCGTGCGCTGCGGACAAGATGCGAATGTGACTGTCGCCGACGTGGGTTCGGGCCGCACGAAGGCAGAGCTGGGTGAAGGGCCCCTGATACAACTCGAATGCTGGCAACGGCTGGGGCGCCTTCTGCTTGCTGCAGGCCACGATCACGAGGCTGGGCTGAGACACCGGTCTGCCTTTCCGTGGGATATAGCGGTGGGCTGGTTCGAAACACGAATGGCCCCGCCGTGGTGTTGGCGGGGCCATTCGCTTGGTGTTGGGTCAGCTCTCGCTCAACGCGGTGAGAAGCAGCGCCGTGATGTCGACAGTGACGAGCACCTTCTTCGGCGCCGCTGGTTCGACCGGGGTGCTTGCCGCCCGGATCGGCGCCTCATCGGTCGACGTGAGCCGGGCAGCGATCGCTCGGTAGTCATTGGAGCTCTCGGAGCGCTCGGGGATGTCGCCGTTGCCGACGGCGTACTGGTTTCGCTCGTTGTAGGAGACGGCATTGGCTACCGCCCGACGGATGGCGCGCCGCTCGGCCTGGGCCAGGTCATTGGCCTCGACCTCCACCGTGAAGGCGGGGCCGGTGACGATGCCGATCGTGCCGGTGACGATGGGCTGGACCTTGACGGCGTAGATGCTCTTCTGGGTCATCGGTTCTCCTCGTGTGTGGTTTGTTGAACCCAACCTTATCGCCTATTGGCGATAAGGTCAAGCGCTGAGTCTCCTTCCCGAAACTCGCTCGGGCCGCAGCTCGACCTGGCGCAGCCTGAGCAGTCGGCCCGTGGAACATCGTTCCGTCGCCGCGATCGAATCGTCCGAGTCATTTCTCGGAACAGTCGTCGCCTATGGGGCACAATCGCCGAGGTGAGCGAAACCCCTGGCCACGTTGACGTTTTGGAACTGGCCGACCGTGTGCACGCCGCGCACCTGCGCGGTGAGAGTGAGATCGCTGCGGCGATGCACCACGAGCTGCTCGAGCGACATGGGGGCGCGGCGATTGCCGAGGCGATGGCAGCCCGCGACAGCCGCGAGCGGTTGGGGGTTGAGGTCGAATTGCTGCGACTGGTCGGAGCGAACACTCTGTACGGGCAGGACGAAGAGCCCTCTGTGACACCGTAGGCACGTTGACCAAAGGTCGACATCGATACCGTTCGCGTGAACCAATTCCGGCCACCTGCGGTATGCGGGTGGCCGGAATCAGTGGCGGGGTCGGGTTCTTCAGTTGAGCTGGGGTGCGGGTTCGGCGATCTCGCGTTCGACCTGGCACAGCTCGACGGCCAGGCCGAGCGACTCGGCGAAAACCATTTCGGCGCGGGTCGAGTCGCCGATGTAGCCGGTCCGGTCGGTGATGACGACAATGCGCCAGGTCGCGAGCCTGATCTTGTCGCGGTGCAGCTCGTCGAGCGCAACCTTGGCCATGGTGTCCTGGTCGCTGATAGCCACGACGCAAAACGGTGTGAGGACGATGCTGCCCGCGGCGGTGAGTTCGGCCGCGACGGTGAGCATCTGGTCGAAGAACCGCATCGAGCCGCAGAGCGTGACAACTTCGGCCTCCACGTCGGACACGATCGCGTGGTGGGCATGGCAGTCGGTGGCGGGGTGCGTGTTGCTCATCGGGTCGCCTCGCTCTTGACCTCGGCAGGAGCGGTGGCCTGAGAGGGCGGGGTTGGGACGAGGGTGGAGAGTTCGATTTCCAGCGCGCCATCGGCGTTGTCGAAGTTGGCGAGCACTCCGTAGGTATCGCGCAGGACCACCATCACTCGGTGGTTCCATTCGTCGGTGGTCGCAGCGGTCGGGTTCCACACGCTGATTACGTCGTCGTCGTCGGCGACGGCGGTGGCGCGGATGCCGTGGTGCAGAAGCAGCGACATGATCCGGGCGGCAACCTCGGCGGCGGGCACGGCGGCACCGAACCCACCCATCTGCTCAGCCGTGCTCGGGTCCAGCGCGAGAGGGCCATGGTCGGCAACTAGGGCGCGCAGCGGGATCGGCCAGGCCACCTCACCCGAGACAGGCCACGCGACCAGGCCTTTGCTGGTGTGGTGAGGACCCACGGCCCACTCGACGCCGTCTCGGTCGATGGCGTACAGCAACCCTTCCACGTCGTCGGCGAGCAGACCGTATGTCGCGGCCATGGCCTCGACCGACCGGATGGTGAGGGTGGCCGAGTCGGGAGCGTCGGCTGGGGCCGGGGTGTCGAGCAGGGCGATCACTCGACGGGCGGCCGAGAGCGCGGCGGCGTCGTCGGTCTGCTGACCCTCGATCTCGTAGTGACTCTGGGCGTGCATCCGCGCGCGGAGCGCGGAGGACACATCTGCCAGGTGGTCGGGGGCAGCGTAATCACCGGTGGTGATGGTCATTTCGACATCCTTCTTGGTGTGGCGGAAATCGGCCGAGCGGGCCATAACTGCAGGTTCTGCGCGATCTACGGGACGCGGTCCCCACCGTGCGGCGACTCACGTCCGGTTGGCTTCAGGTGGGTTCGGTTCGGGGAATCGTTTCGAGGTGCAGGTTGCAGTCGTCGCAGATCAGCGCGAGGTCTGCCTCCCCTACTTCGGTGACGGTCGAGTTGTTGTGCAGGCAGGCGCTGAATTGCTCAAGCGTCGAACTGCCGAATTCTGCCTGGATTTCGAACATGGCCACTCCTTCGGTTTGTCTTTTAGGCCTGGTGACGGTCTGTGCGCGGGTCCGGTACGTCGAGCTCGGCTTCCCAGAGCCGGAAGTCGTCGTCGGACAGCGGCTCGTTGTGCCGCGCCGCCCCGTCGGCTTGGCGCATCGCACGGCGTTCAGCGGCACGACCACGGCGCTGCTCACGACGCTGCTCGGCCCGTTCATCCCGCTGCTCGCGACGCTTCTGGGCGTTCAGGTCACGCTCCTTTGCCCGCTGACGCCGCCGCTTGGCGCGGTACAGCGGGTCGAGTACGTACAGCGGTGTCCGGTCGAAGAACGCGAATGCGATGCGGGACTTCCAGCTGTTCTTTCGGTACGCGGTGAGCAGGTGGCCGATCAGCCACAGAACGAGCCCCAGCATCAGCGGCACGAGAGCACCCAGCGGGGCGAGGCCCGTGACGAGCCCGATCGCGGACAGTGCCATCAATGCCGCACCGACTACTCGAGCAACGAGCGGGGCATAGCGCCAGACAGCGAGTCCGATGAGCGCGACGGCAGCGAGGGTGGCGATGAGCGTCATTCGCGGGTCCTTTCGAGTGGTGGCGACCCGTCTACCTTATCGCCTATTAGCGATAAGGTCTAGTCGGCGTTCTGCATCCGTTCACCGACTCGCCGATGATGCCGGGGACGTGCTATCAATCCTGGTCAGCGGCATTATTGCGGCTGTCTGCAAGATCCGGATCTGGCAACTCAGCATGTGACATGGAGGGAAAGGTAGAAGCTCCGCGGCGAGGGGGCTTTCCAGCTCGTCGGCGCGGGCGCGGTGGCGGCGATGTCGACTTGACCCGGCTGGGACCAATCTACCGAGGTCAGAGCGGCCAGATACCGGTTGGCGGTGTCGATCTCGGCAGCAGCGAGGTTCTGATCGCTGTTTTCCACCGTCAACGTCTGCTTCGGCTTTCGTGCGGTGATCCGCCAGCCATGTGGTGCGGCGATATCGACAACCAGCTCATCGCCTCCCAGCCCTGAGCACTTGGCCGTGACGTCGGAGGGCTTGGGGGTCGTGATCTCATCTGCGGAGTTTCGCTCTCCCCAGCCGACGATGATGCTGCCCAGATCAGTCGAGTTTTCGGTGATCACGGTGCCGCTGGTCGACGGGGAGACCGCAGCGGCTGCTCGGACATCCTGGTCACTGCCGCATCCGGACAGCGCGGTGAACGTGGCGACGGCAGCGGCCAGCACGGCGCTCGTCTTCTTGATTGCGTTGGCAGGCTGGGCCATTGGAGGTTCCCTATCGGTTGTCGAGGTGGGGGCTATTTGAAGACGTCGACGAACCAAAGCCCGTCGAGTTTCTTGGTGGTGACGGTGTGGGCGTACTGCTTCGCTGGCAATCCGGGACGGCGCTCGATGAGCACCAGGCCGAACACTTCCTCTGTCCCGGGCGCTCTTTCACCGAGGGAGGTGGTGCGCACGCAGTGGGTTGTGCCAGCTGGCAGCGCATCGATCAGCGGCTGCAGCGCTTCTGCCGTCATCACCGTCGACGTCGGCGTGACGAACTTGCGTGCGGCGGCCGCCGACCGTTCCACGTAGTACGCGTATTCGAATGCCTTGACGGCTTCGGCGCCGGTGCTCTGGTTGCCGTTGGTGGCAACGCACTCTGCGGGGTCGGCCTTGGTGGGTGCGGGGCTGGCGGTGGCTGGAGGCGCCGCGACTGGCGCGGGTTCGGCGCCGCGGTCGGTCGGGTGTGTGGCAACCCAGACGAGCGCGCCGAGCACGAGGAGTCCAGCCAGGGCGAGCATGGCGGGGCGAGCGAGCTTGGAGAGGCGTCGACGATTGGGCGTTGATCTGGCTGCGGATCCGCCGAGGGTTTCGATGACCGCGGGATGCCGTGTCGCCCTCGTGGTGAACGGCGTCTTCATGGTTCGGCATCCTTTCGTTGGGGAGGTAACCGGAGAGGAGTGAAAAGGTGTCAGCGGACGATCAGTTCGATGACCCATGAGGCGATGTTCGTGAGCGAGTCGGTCGTGGCTCGTCGAAGCTGACTCGGGACGATCCGCTCGCCGTTGGCGAAGAGCGGTTCGTACGGCATGCGCAGGACTCGGATCCCGAGGCCCACGAACGCCTCGACGGCTTCCTCTTCGACCATCGGTTGGTCACCAGGGCCGTCGGTGATGATCACCAGGGTGCGAGCAAACAGGGCGTCGTCTGCGGTCTCTGCTGCGTCGAGAAGCATCCGGTGCGCTGCCACCGCCGCGTCGCGGCGAAGCGGTACCGGGACGACGACCACCGACGCGCTGTGGAGGGCCCACTGCCAGCCGCCGGCGAGGCGATTGTTGCCGGTGTCGGCGATGAGGATCTCGCGATGGTGCGAAACAGCTTCGGCCAGTTGCGCAGCGTCGTCGAAGCCGATGCCTCGTCCGTTGGAGGGGTATGTCGCGCCGCCGGCGATGATGTCCTCGCCCGTTGGCTGGCGGGTCATATAGCGGGACAGGGCCGCTGGCCGTGCCGCGATCGCGTCCGCGTCTTCGAGGAGCGCGACGAGGTCCTGGCCTTCGAATGGCGGGACCGCGACTCGATCAGCCAGACTCCCGCCGATCTCGGCGAGGTCGGCACAGACTACGGATCCGCTGCCGCGGTGCTTGGCGATGGTGCTTGCGAGCCCGACCGCGACCGGCGTCTTCCCGACACCGCCTTTGGGGTTGACCACCGCTACCTTCTCGAAGCTGGCGATGGGCGCCGTGATCATGTCAGCGGCCACTCGCAGCCGCATCTCGGCCGACCCTTCCTTGGGCGGGAGACTGAGCGGGAGCAGGTTATTCATGCGGCCGCGAAGGCCCCGCGAAGCCGGCTCGCGCACCGCGGGGCTTGTCCGGGGTACCGACAGCGAAGGCGCGGCAAGCGCCGTGGCCGGGCCGCGACTGTTGGTGGGCCGTGCGTGCTGGGTTCCTACCCCGACGTTCGACTTCGTGGGTGCGCGCCGTGGAGGAGGCGGTATCGACGCCGCCGACACCATCACAGGCTCGGCGGGGACGGGCCCGCTTCCGGTCGATTCATCCGGGGCCGGATCCGGATCCTTCGCGACCACGGGGATTGGCCCCGACGGTGCGGATGGCGCTGCAGTGCCGTCTGGCGAGACGGTGACGTACCGACGGCGGCCCGCGTCCGCGATCGTGACTTCGACTGGGCCACCGTCACTTGCTGCTTGCTGCTGTGTGAGCGAGAAGACCTTCCGCAGGAGTGCGCTTCGGTCTTCGGCCTGCAGTTCGACCGAGGGCAATCCTGCGCGACTTGCGCGCGCAGTCGTTTCGGAGGTGATCTCGACATCGACGTCGGTCATCACGCGCTAATCCCGCCCATCACGCTGACACCTGCCAGCTCCGTCCCCATCTCCCGCGCGATGTCCTCGGCATCAGTCAGCCGGGAGAGTGCCTCGTCGCGAATCTGTCCATCGGGCAGCACCTTCTCGATGAGGTCGCGATGCGTCGCGATTGCTTGCTGGATCTGCTCGAGCCGCGGTGCGGTGAGCTCCTGAGTCTCGTTGAGCTTGTGCAGCCAGTCCGGGACGGCGTCCTTGAGCAGGTTGCGGAACGCCGCGACGACGGGATCGTTGGCGCCCCGGTTGGTGAATGGCTCACGCAGCGCGGCGACATCTTCCGCGGTCGGGGTGATGGACTGGGAGATTCGGCGACTCATGATGATCGGGTCCTTCCGGAGAGGTGTGGTTCTAGGGGTGGCCGTGAAAGTCGGTTTGGCGGCGGGCCGCGAGGTGGTGCTGCCTGGTCTTCACGCGGATCCACAGCAGCGCCCTTCGTAGTCGTCGATTCGCAGTCCGATGTCGGCTTGCACGAGCGCGAAGGTGCGCATCGTCCGGCTGAGCAGAATGGGCATCGTGGCGGTGCGGCGGGCGCGCTGGTTCGTTATCGCAGGAGCGCCCTCGACCGACGCTTCCTCCTGCTGCTCGCCAGACGAGCGCGAAGCGGGTGCGGGACCGCTGGGGCGCATACTCAGGAGCCGACGAACCGACGCGCTCAGTCTGGGCACTGCGCGCTGCTCAGCGGCGACGTGGATCGAGATCCGAACGGTGGTTCCGGCGGCCGACACGTCAGCGAGTGCGCCGAGTGGGTCAAGCTCTCGGATACGTGCGGCGATCGCGGGTTCCTCGTGTGCAGCGAGCTGCCGCCAAGTGGCGAACAAGGACGCGTCGACGAACTCAGCAGCCAGCGGTGTCAGGGCCTCCTGCTCACCGAAGGCGAGGTACTCCTCGCGCGCCTTCACTTCGGCGTAGAGCGCTCGCATCATCATCGCGGATCTGATCGGTTCGTACGGCCGCGAACCGAACCCTGGCAGTCGACCGATTGAGCAGGAGAGCGCGGGCACTCCGAGAGTGCCGGAGGCGGTCATTGCTCGTCCCGCTTCGGGGAGCGTGCCGTGATCGTCCAGAACAGGGTGAGCGCCGGGCCAGCCGGGGCGTAGGCGCAGTAGAGAAGACTGGCGCCCTGCAAGGGGTCGCTCGAGCTGCCGACGGATGTGTTCGCGGTAACGCACGTATTGAACATGGGTTTGGTCCTTTCGCTGGTTGGTCATGCTGCGTCGGGAAGCTCGTCTGCTTCGGGCAGGAAGACCACTTCGTGCGGCGCGAAGGTGGCGGTCAATTTGGCGCGGCCGTTGGTGGCGATGATGAGGCGGGTCTGCACCACGTCACCGGCGCTATCGCGAACGACGTCGACGGCCTCGACGGTGACCGGGATCAGGCCGCGGTCATCGTCGTCGATCAGCACGGTCATGCCGGCGGTGACGGCCGAGGCCGGGATCGCGTCGGCGAGGTCGTCGTCGCCACCGAGGATGAACGGTTCCGGTGCGTCTTCGTTCTCGCGGGCGCGCTTGGCCAGCGCACGCTCGGATTCGAGGAACTCGCGCAGTTCACGGCTGTAGCAGACGAACTGCGGCGCCTCGGTCGGCATGAGACCTTCGATGAGCGCCTGTTCCTCGGCGGAGAGCTGGTCCCATTTGTTGGGGTGCCGGTCGACGTTCGGGGTCCACCACATCTGCGCGGGGACCGGTGATCCGTCGGGTGCTGTGACCATGCCGCGGCCGGGGATCGAGGTGTCGACGTCGCGGCCGACGTGAGCGTCACCCCACATCATCAAGGCACCGTCCTGGGACAGGTTGCCCAAGCTCATTCGGGTTCCGAAGTTGTCGCGGGCGTTGCCGGAGCTGTTGCCGAACAGCGAGGCGTCGGGCCGCTGCACGCCGAGCAGAAGGCGGATACCGGCCGAACGAGCGAGAACGGCGAGGTCGGCCCACGCGCCCAGTGGGTCGAGTTCGGCGAGGATCTTCCGGGTTGCCTCGTCGCCGGTCTTCATCAAGCGCTGCCACTTGCCGGACAGGATGAAGAACTCGTCGAGGACCGCGAGCAGCAGCGGCAGGTCCGACGGCTCGATCTTGTGGACGTGCACGTAGTGGTTGCGCGCCATCATCTCGCAGTGCAGGGCACGCACGAGCATGGCCGAACGGATCGGGTCGTAGACGATCGCACCGCAGCCCGGGTAGCCCTCCAAACCGTCGAGTTCGATCATCTTCGGATCGACACCGACGAACGGTATTCCGCGGCGTGAGGCCTCGGTCAGAATCGTTCGAATCACCGAGGTCTTGCCGCCGCCGGTGGGGCCGACGATGAGGCAGTGCGGTTTGTTCGACTTCGTCGACACATCCCAGAACAGCGTGAGGTCGGCGGCACCGGTTGCGTAGGGCAGGTGCCTCAGGTCCTCGTCGACCAGCTCGAGCGGGTGGTTCTTGCGGTTGGGCAAGGGCGCCTGGAGTCGCATCAGGAGATAGCCCTCGTTGGCGTGCCATTCGGTTACCCAGTGGCGGCCTGAGTCGTGCTTGCCTGCGAGGTTGGCCAGAGCCTCTTCGACCCGGCTTTGGAACGCGGCCGCGCCGGTGTTGAGGGTGGGTTCGAAGTCGATGCGGTAGGCAGCTTCCGCCCCATCTTCATCGTGGTCTACAACGCTGACCTTGGGGTCCTTCAACGGGCTGTCTCGCACGACCTTTTCCAGGGTGCTCAGCGGTGAGCGCTTTCCGGTTTCGATCAGCTTGCGCGACACGATCAGCTGGTCACGGTGGACCTCGTGATGCACCGTCATGGCCCAGCCCTGTGAACGCCCCGACATACCGATGAAGTGGCGTGCGAGCAGCGCCAGGACAGCGGCGCGCAAGGCCAGCAGAGGCCCGCGGTACATGAGCCCGGACTTCTTCACTGCAGAGGCGAGGTCGTCGAACTCCTTGGGGCGGATGATCGTCGCGGTCGGCAGCTTTACCCGCGCGGTCCGCAATGCCCAGAAACCTGGCCAAAGTGCCACCCGCACCCGGACGGGCTCGTGGCGAGTGGTCTGACGCACCAGCGCTTCCACGATCGTCTGGTATCGGTGCCGCCGAAACCGGATGGTGTCCAGCGTGATCGCGGCGCCCGCGATGAGCGCAGCCTCGAACCGGTGCTGATGAGCTACAGCAGCCACCTCAAGCAGCTTCGGGTTGCCGCCGAGGAGCACCGCGATCTGCGGTGCAACAGCTGCGAGAATCGCGACAAGGGCGACCAGGTGCGAGAACGGCTTGAACTTGCCTGCGCCGGACGCCCCGTCAGCACGCTCCGGCGACCGCTCACCAACCAGATCACGCCAGGTGGCGACCAGCCAGTCCTTGACCGGGTCCGGCTCCCCTGCGCTCATCGCACCTCCCCTCAACGTGTTGACGTGGACAGACGGGTCGATCCCGCCGCGTTGAGTGCACTGTGACAACTTTTGCTAAGCGAGTTCAAACATCTATCTCCGCAGCGGTTCGACCGCGCTGTTCAGAGCGCTATTTCGACCGCTCTCCGCCTCACTCGACGACCGCTGAATGGGGCGGTCGAGCAATGATCGACGCAGCGGTAGGAACGCACGGACTGGCCAGTCATGAATGCGCTTGACCATCCGGTGGTGCGACCGCTGGAAATACCGATCGATCAGGGCGTGCTGAATGATGTTGGCGCGAGCGGAATTCCAGTAGTACACTCCCCCCGTAAGGGGGGAGTGACCCCAATGGGGCGCGGATTTTCACCGGTTTTCGGACCGCTCAATTTCTGCGGATTGCACCCCCGGTGCCATGTCCGCTCGCCGCGCACGGTCCCATCGAGCGCTCATCAGACCGCTGGAGCGGCGGTGCGCGGACCGCTAGAGCGACCGCTTCCCCACAGCGATTTCACCAGGGCTTCCCTGCGCTCACCTCGGCCGTTGATGCGGTCGCGAGATAGATGTTTGAGTTCGTCCCCTCGTTTTTCCTACGGTTCGCGATGACCCCCCTTTGAGCACACCGAACCGTTGGAGAAGTCATGTCCGTGGTCGCAGCCGCACTCGAATTCCACTCCGCCATCCCGAATCCACCGCCTGTCAGTCACGGTGCTGCCCTCGCGCAGCAGACCGAGGTTTCGACCACCGGACTTCGGCAGTGGATCAACGACAACGCCTTCGTTCTCATCATTCTGCTTATCGCCTGCGCGATCGGTCTCGCAGCCAATAAAGGCAATGTCTCCGCTGTCGTCACAAAGGGCGGGTTGTCGTTGGTCGCAATTCTGTTCTTCGCGCTCGCTGGTAGCACCGGCGCGCTCAGCGGCCTCGGTGCGTTCCTTCTCAGCCTGATCGGCATCCAGGTCTGACGACCGATCGAAGCGACTAGGAGCACTCCGTGATCGAGAACGACGACCTGCTCTATCGGGTCGACCGGAACTGGCTGGGGCCAACCGGCCATGCGCTGCCCTTCCGGATCCGCTACACCGCGATCGGGGTCGGGCTATCAGTGTTCGTGACGACCCTGTTCATCGAGATGTCGGTGCTGCACCTCACCTTCGGGTTCCAACCGGTGGCAATTGCGATGGCGGTGACGGTGCTCGTCACCAGCCGAGCCACCAAGTACGTCAACGCCGATCGGCCGCTGCGCTCGATCATCCGCGCGGCCTGGAACGACTTGACCGCACCACGGCCGCCCAAGCAGAGCCAGACCGTCTCCGTTTCCCTCCCCTCGCCCGCCCAGCAGCCACGCCGATCGCGCCGCACCGAAAGGGCCAGCCGATGAGCCTGCACGACAACGACATCGCCGCGCTGTTCGATCCCAATGTCGACGAACCACTGCCGGTGGTGCCGCCGGGTGCGCTGCCGCCTTCGTGGACCGCACTGTCGAAGGCCCCTGAGCCCAAGCAACAGCTGGCGTGGTCCTTGGTTCCTGAGGCCCGCCCCGCCGATCGCCCCGAAGTGGATCCGCATCCCCGCGAGGCCGAACAGCCCACTCGCGCAAAGCGCAAGCGCGGGAAGAAGCGCGTCGCCTCCGATTTGGACCGCCAACGCATCGCGGCGCAGAAGCGCGCCGCGCGGGAGCGCAAGACCGTGCGGTTGCAACTGGTGGGGACGACCGGAAACATCACCCGAACCCGGCGCACGTCCACCGCCTGGTTCGTCCAGCCTCCCGGGCCGTGGAACATGCGCCCGACCCGACGGCAGCGGCGCTACATCCGAGATGAAGCACTGGTGCTGGCGAACCTTGCCGACGCGGGCGCGACTTCGCTGCATCGGCGGCTGGTCCGCACGCCGTGGCCGGTGCGGCAGTGGGCGCAGGCGCACGACCAGTGGGCCGACCCGATTCCCGACGTGCCAGGTGCGCTGTCGTGGGCGGACTATCTGCGCGGCCAACAGCACGCGATGCTCTGGGGCAACCCGACACTCAAAGGCCGCTACTGGGGAATCGAACTGCCCGCACGGTCTGCCTCAGGGCAGGCGCTCGACGCAGTCGCTCGGATGCTGGCTGTCGCCATCAACTGGCCGGTGCTCGGTCGCGTCGCGAAAGTCGTGCACCAATGGGCGGAAGATGCCTTCGCGCGTGAGCAGGAAGCGCTCCGTGAACACATGACGGCGTTGGAACGCATCATGGCGGGTCAAGGCGCGCGTGCGCTGCCGGCCACCGAAGCGCAGATGGACTACCTCCTCCGGCGCAGTTCGACGATCGGTCTGCCGCTCGATGTCGACGGTGTGATCGCTGGCGGAGGCGACTGGGACGAACCGGATGTCGCTGCGCTCGAGGACCTCACCGACGTGACCATCACACCCGGCGACGGCTACACGACAGTGAGCGGCCTGGTAGACGGTCAGCGATTCACCGGCGCGGTGATCGTTCTGACCGTCGGCCGAATGGCCGCACTGCCGATCCCCGAGCAGATGCTGCCGTGGCAGGTCATCGGCGACCCGTCCGGGGAGCCGTTGGAGTGGAGTGAACGCATCACGCTGGTCCCGAAAGGTCAGACGATCGCGCGCATGCGGCGACAGGCCAACAAGATCAAGTCCCAGTGGGAGCACTACACCATCGAGCACGATGAGGATCCCCCGCAGGAACTCACCGATCAGTACGCGATGTCACAGCAGGTGATTTCCGACGTCGAAGAGGACCATTCGGGTCTGTCTGCCCGTACCGAGGGCTGGTACCGGGTCGCCGTGGTCGGCGCGACGCCCGACGACGCGCGCCGCAAGGCGTCGATGCTGAAGGAGATGTACTCGCCTCACATCTCGCTCGAACTCGAGCACGGCCAGTACCAACTGCTGCGTGAGTTCATCCCCGGCGAGCCGCTCGCCAACGTCGCCCACTTGCGCCACATGAGCGTCGGATCCCTCTCGGCAGGCATGGCCGCGGTCGGCGACCGGATCGGCGACCGCACCGGCGTGGTCCTCGGGCAGACCGCATCCATCGCGCCCAGGCCAGCAGTGTGGGACCTCTTCGCCGCCCACGAACGCAAGCACAAGAGCGGCCTGACCCCGATCGTGGCCGTCCCCGGATCGGGCAAGACCTTCCTCGCGGGGATGATCGTCTACCAAGCGGTGCGCGCCGGCGCCTACGGCGTCATCCTCGACCCCTCTGGTCCGCTGCGCGAACTCGCCAACCTTCCCGAGTTTCGGGACATCGCCGAAGTGCAGGCCCTCACCGGTCGGTCATCGCGGCCCGGATCGCTCAACCCCTACCGCGTGATTGTGGATCCGCGCCGCGATGATCCGGAGTACGCATCGACCCACCCCGACTTCCGCCGGGACTCCGATCCTGTGGCCGCGGCGACCGCCCAATACGAAGCCGACGTGCGTGCCGCGGCGGCCGAACGCATCTCGGTCGCCGTGTCGGTGCTGAAGATGATGCTGCCGCCCTCCCGACTCGACCTCGAGTGGACCGAAAGCGTTCTGCACACCGCGGCCAACGTCGTCGGCGGCGAGCGTCACCACAACCTGCGCGAAGTACTCAACGCCATCGCGCAGATCGCGGAGACCGACGAGGACGTCCAGATCCGCACCTGTGCACGCAGCATCCACCAGGACCTCAACGTCATGAGCCAGCTGGCCGAAGCACGGGTGCTCTTTCCCGATAGCGGCACCGGCGCAGAAGCCGACTTCGACAGCGACGTGCGCCTGACGATCCTGACCATGCCCGGTCTGCAGCTGCCCCCAGACGGCATCGACCCGTCCCAATGGACTCCACAGCAGCGGATGACCGGCCCGTTGATGCACATGGCGGCGTGGCTGGCCAACCGCCTGGTCTACGAAAAGCCTCGGCACGTGCGCAAGGTGCTGTTCCTCGACGAGAACAAATATCTCGAGAGCACCGGCGCCGGAAAGACCCTGAACCTGCGAATCTCTCGCGACTCGCGCAAGTACAAGGTGCGCGCACTGGTCTGCTCACAGCTTCCCGATGACTACCTGGGTACCGACGGCACCGACGACAAGTCCGCCCTGGCATACGAGGTCATCGTCGGCGACCTCGGCGGCAACGAGCACGCGATCCAAGGGGCGCTGAAGCTACTCGGCCTGCCCACCGACCAAGGCTACGAAGCGATGCTCGCCGATCTGGGCGGCGGCGGCGAGGACACCCTCGACGAAGACACTGACACCAGCTGGCAGGACCAGGCCAGGCGGTTCGTGATGAAAATGGCCGACGATATCGAGCTCATCAGGTCGGACTGGACCCACTTCGTCCACCTCTCCCACGTCTTCGCCGCACTCAACAGCGCCGCGATCTCCGCGCCGGGTGCAGCATGAGCGCCCACACCGAGCGGGGACGTGACATCTCCGCTGGTCAAAGCTCCCGAGTAGGCGCTGTCGCAGGACAACTCGCCAGAGTCCTCGCCGTCCTCGCGCTGGTGATGTTCGGCCATATCGGTCCGGGAAGCCCCACCGCGGCCGCCGTCGGCTTCGACTGCAAGGAGATCCCCGCACCCGAGCTGCCCAAAGCCGTCATCCCGTCCCTCTTCGACGCATCGAGTGCTGAACGGCCGGCACCGACCCATGCCGACCCGACTGGGTACCAGACCTACGGCTGGGCCGGCCTGCGTTGGTACACCTACGACCTCGGCTGCGGCGAAGATCTGGTCAGGGCTCCGAGCTCGGTGCTCGACACCAACTACGGCAACACCTTCCTCACCATCGGCGAGTCGATGGCTGCCGCGGCATTCTGGCTCGACGAGCAGACCAAGACCGGTGCCTCCGCGCAGGCCGCAGGAGTTGAGTCGGCGCTGGAGAAGTTCGACGACATCGTCACCTCGGTGTCCCGAGGCATGGTCGGAATCTACGGAACCTGGCTGGGCATCGGCCTGAGCGTCGCTGGTGTGATCATGGGCTGGCAGGCGCTCAAGTCCGACACCGCCGGCGTTACGAAGTCGGCCGGTGTCGGACTGGCCGCGATTGCCCTCGGCGCCCTGCTTGTCGGCGCACCGCAGAAGGCCATTCAGGTCAGCGACGACACCTTCGGCTCACTCATCACCGACACGCAGGACCAGATGTTCTCGGTCAGCATCGACGACGGCGGCGGCACGCTCGGAGTCGGCGTCAATGATCCACGCAATGTGTTGCTGGACAAGATCTTCCTCGACGACTGGCGCAAGGGCTGGTTCGGTGCGAACTACACCGAACTGCAGGACCGTCAGCCCGACTTCGGGTTTGGCCCCAAACTGCGCGACAGCCTGGCGTTCACCTACGCCGAGCAGGAAGAGATCCAGAACAATCCGGACGCCGAGGCACGAATCATCCAGGCCAAGCAGGACAAGTTCCGCAACGAGGTGGTCAAACCGCTCGAGGAGCACAAACTCAGCTTCTACACCTTCCAGGGCAAGGAATCCGGACGCGCTGGCATCGGCTTCATGGCCATGCTCAAACTGGCCATGCCGTCGATCCTGTGGATCGGCGCGTCACTTCTCAAACTCACTGCCCTGCTGGCTATTCGGTTCGCCATCCTGTTCGCGCCGATCTGGATCCCGATCGCGGCCGCGCACGGCGGCATGCTCTCACGGGTGCTTCGCACCCTGGCGACTGCCTACATGTGGGGCGTCGCAGGCGCAGTCATCGTCGGGCTCTATCTGATCGCGTTGGTTCGGCTGTATGTGACCGACAACGGGATCGTCGACGGTGCATGGCGACTCTGGTTCATGATCCTGTTGACCGCGATCTGCTGGTTCATCATGCGACCGTTCAAACGCATGTCGCAGACCATTTCGGGCAATCAGGCGAGCCTGATCAACCGCAAGGCTCGTGGTGCCCAGCAGTCGATGAAGGCAGCGTTCCTGCGGCGTGCAGGGGCCGCGCTCGGCGGCGGACCGGCAGGTGTCGCGGCCGAGAAGGCCGTGAGCCAGTTCAGTAAGGGCGGTGCTCGCCGCGGCGGGGACGAGACGCTCGACAACGACACAGTGCGGCCGGTGCGTCCCGAAGGCCGCGACCTGACTCACCGCCGCCAGGCCGACGTCAGCCACGCGCGTAGCGACGCCCGCAAGCACCTGCACGAGCAGTCACGGCGGTCCCAGTCAGCGAAGATCACCGAGGCGCGCGACGCTCGGATCGCGGGAATCGCGGCATCGGCGTCGGCCGAGATGGCCCGTGGCATCAGCGGCGGAGGCGAGCTCGGCAAGACTGGAAAGAACGGCAAGCCGGGGATGCTCGACGACGCCGAGGCCGCCCGCGCCGTCGAGTACGGAGCGGCGGCGCTTCGACGCTTCGATGAGGAGAACACGCGTAGCCGTGAAGAGCAGGAAGATCGCCCGGTCACTCCCCAGGTGAGCCAGCGCTGGGATGGCGGTGACGGATCGGTCATCGCGCCGATGAAGGTCTATACCCCGACGCGGGGGAGCAACACTCTCAACGGCGTCGTGCCGATGGTGGCGATCTCCTCGCCGGTGAGGTCGACACAACGCGCCGAGCCGCCTGCGCGGCCGCGCCATCAGGTGTGGGATCCGCCGCCGCCGAACGGCAACGCCGGTCAGCGCCAGAACCGAAGGTTGAACTGATGGCTGGGTTCGAAGGCGGCAACCCGGTGTTGGCGCCGCTCCGGCGTTGGGTTCTGTATTCGCGGACCAACCTCACGATCACGATCGCGGCGTTGATCGCTGCGCTCGTGATCACGGGGATGGCCACGGCGAAACCTCAACGGGCTGGCACCAATTCACCCGCTGCCACCAGCTCGGGTCCGGTATCCGGCGCTGCCATGCCGATCAGCTATGACCTCGTCGAAATCAGCGAGTCGATGGTGACGGGAAAGCCACCTCAGTGGGTCACAGCGAGCGCCCCCGCCACCGCGATGTCTTATGCGCACACTTTCGTCGATCAGAAGCTCGCAGGCACCCAATGGACGTACAAACTTGGGATCCTGACCGCGGGCCCGCCTGGCGACAAGTTCCTCCAGGCGCGACCGAAGAAGCCCGTCACCATCACAGGACCGACGCGCAGCGAACCTGTCACCGGCGACGGCGGCGCCCGCGCAGCGAAGGTTTCGATCCTGACCGACGCTGGCCCGCTGATCGTGCTCCTGACCGCCTCGGAGCGGCGCTGGACGGTTTCCGCCCCCTACCCGACGCTCGACCTTGCCGTGGTGGGAGACCAGTCGCCCAAGAGCAGCAGGACGCCGGCACTGCCGCCGTCGACAACGCAGTCATCGCCGACGCCGTCGGGCTCGGCAGTACCCAGTACACCGAAGTCGTCGAATTCGACTCCGCCACCTGCGAACCGAACAACGACTCCAGCTGGTCCTCCCCCGACCGGCGACATCCCGTTGCCCGAGCTCGATACCCCGCTGCCGGGTGCCTTGTGAATCTGACCAGGACCCACAAATGCCTCGCCGCGGCCGTGAGCGTCACGATCGCCGCGGGAGCACTCGGATGCAGTACCGCCCCCGTCATTCCGCGCGCCAAGTGCCCGACCAACGAGATCGCGACCTCCGGATCGACCAATGGTGGCAAGCTCGCGCCGTCGGGCCCGATTCAGCAGCCCACATCCGGCACGACCATGAGCAGTGGGTTCGGGCCACGCTGGGGGACGATGCATCAGGGCATCGACTTCGCCGGGGCGATAGGTACCCCGATCTACGCGGCGCTCGACGGCGTCGTGGTCAAATCCGGTCCGGCATCAGGATTCGGCAATTGGATCATCATCGACAGCCTGTACCAGGGCAAGACAGTGTCGACGGTCTACGGCCACATGGAATCCAACGGGTTGCGTGTGCGCGAGGGCCAAGAGGTGAAAGCCGGCGACCACATCGCCGACATCGGAAACGCTGGGGAGTCCACGGGGGCGCACCTGCATTTCGAGTTCTGGGAAGGCGGACGCCTACAAGGCGGAACCGCGGTCGATCCAGCACCACTCCTTGCTGGGGCACCCGCAGCCCAAGCGGATGGGGTCAAGCTCGCCGCAGCATCGCGATCTACTGGATGCGCGGGCTTCGGAATGCCCGGCGGCGGGGACCTCGCAGCCGGAAAGGTCCCGCCTGAGTTCGAGGAATGGCTGCGCAAGGCCGGAAGCCTCTGCCCAGGCATCCGCCCGCCCGTCCTGGCAGCGCAGCTGAACGCGGAGAACCAATTTCGCTATGGCGCAAACGCTCCGGTCAGCCCGGCTGGAGCCATGGGCCCTGCTCAGTTCATGCCCGGGACCTGGGCCACATGGGGCAAGGACGCCGACGGCGACGGCAAAGCCGACCCGAACTCGATCGGAGACGCTGTCATGGCCCAGGGCAACTTCATGTGCGCGCTCTACACCGAGGTCGACACAGCCCAGGCAGAGGGCAAGGTCAAGGGAGAGACGGTCGAACTGGCGCTCGCGGCTTACAACGCCGGATCCGGCGCCGTGCTCCAATATGGCGGGATCCCGCCCTACGCGGAGACACAGGGCTACGTCGCCAAAATCATGGCTGCCACAGCCAATTACGAGGCGCCCAACGCGGCCGGACGCATGACGCCGCAGAGCTCCGGGGGCGACGCTGCGCAGGCGGTGGAGGCTGCGCAGCAGTACCTGGGCACTCCCTACGTCTGGGGTGGCGGTGACATCGGAGGTCCGACCAAGGGCGGATTCGACTGCAGCGGGCTGACAAGCTACGCGATCCACGCCGCTAGCGGCGGGCGGATCTCGCTGCCCAGAACATCCGAACAACAGTGGACCGTCGGCACCGAAGTCTCGCTCGCCGACGCCAAACCGGGCGATCTTGTCTTCGGATCATGGGGCTCCGCCGGCCCGGGCCACGTCGGAATCTTCGCCGGCAACGGTCAGATGGTTCACGCTCCGACCACGGGCGGCGTCGTCGAGAACGCTCCATTGCAGCCTGGCATGCTGGTTCGGCGGGTCATGTGATGAGGGGACGTGTCATCACCGCAGGTCAGGGCAGTTCTTCCCCGGTCCGTCTTGGCGTTAGATCTGGCACTGGGCTCTACCGCTGGGCGTCGCTCGACGAGCGGTCGACGACTTTCCGTCGATCGCCGGCACCCTGCTTCGATTCGCGGGACGTGTCATCTGACCAGGTCACCGCCAGTTTTGTGCGATGCTCTGTTGCTGTGAGGGGAGGAACGCAATGAGCGCACGGTCGTGGTTGATCGGTTCTGCAGCGCTTGCAGCCATCGTGGCGGTCGTGGCGATTGCGTTCTTCCGCAGCGCTGATCCTGACGTGCCGGCCCAGCCGGCACCGGCGACTTCGATCGAATTCGTGCCGCCGAGCTCGTCGGCACCTGTCCCCGAAACCACCTCGAAGAGCACTGCCGGCTCGGCGGCCGCCGAGGACACCCTGCAGCAGGCCTTCACCGTGGCCTACACCTGGCGACCAGGCCAGGGCGACGTCACGCCGAACGACGCGTTCATGCGGGCCCGTCGCTGGTTCACCGCGGCGCTGGCTCAGAACTACAGCGTTGATGCCCGCACAGAGAGATGGCCCAACGCCGAATGGGCCGAATGGGCCGAAGCCGGCACGACAGTGATCGCCGATGTTCGAGTCGACTGCTCGGGATGCCCACCGGACACCGATTCCGCGGTACACCGGGCGATTACGATCCGACAGAGCGCGGTGACCGGGGATCGGGTCACCGCGATCGAGCCCGAGCTTGTCGTGTGGGCGACCGTGATTCACCAAGATGGCCAATGGCTTGTCGACAGGATCAGCTACTAACCGGGCTCTAGCCCCCGAGAAGGAGAAGACCGATGCCGAACCCAGGTCGGATCGCCGTCATCGCTGTCGCCAGCACGGCCGTGGTAGCCGCTATCGCAGCTGGGGCGCTGGTGTCCTGCAGCTCGTCGGACGACGAGGACACCTCCAACGGCACAGTCACATCAGCTGATAGCCGCAACCATGCTGATCCTCGCGCGGCGACGGGACTCGTGATCGGACTGGACGACGATGTCGCGACCCATGTGGTGGCAGGGACCGCCAACAAGTTCCAGGCCCGCTGCGAGGATGCCGCCGACGACGAGCGAGTCGAGATCACCACCGAGGACGGCTGGAAGGTACAGCTGACTCACGGATCCCAAACTCTCACTGCGGAGAACGAGAAGCTCGGTTTCCCCGCGGCGACATTCACCACCGCCGAATCAGCCATCGCCAATTCCCGCGCACGCAACCCCGATGGCTTCCCACTCGGGATCACCTGGGATCGCCCGAACACCGGCGAGGTGGAGGTCAAGCTGAAGGAGGAGATCCCTTCGAGCTGGAGTGCCGCTCGACGCAACACCGAGCTCCTGGTCTTCCTTCACGTCGCGTGCCCGTAGCCGAACAACGCTCAGCCGCCTGTTTGCATCGCCCACATCTTCGGCTTATTGCCGATCGCCAGCGAGAAGGTCTCCGTGACCTTGAACCCGAACCGCTCGTAATAGGCCACGTTCTCCGCCCGGGTGCAGACGAGATAGGAGGGGGTGCCAGCGGCGGAGTCGAGCCGGTGCTGCAGGAGCTGGGCTGCGAAGCCCTGCCCGCGGTGGCTGAGCGGTGTGCCGATGTTCGCCAGATACCAGTGGGCGTTTGCCGGGTGATGCCCGTCCAACGTCCGGCGGACCGTGATCGCTCGTCCGGCGCGCAGCCGAAGAGCCGGCAACAGGTCTGGAACGGCACGCATCGTCTGCATGAGCCCCTGGTCCCACCGCCCCGGCGGATCCCAAACTGCCACTCCCCCAATGTTTCCGCCGGGGTCGGATGCGATCTGCACCCCACCGGCTGGGATGTGGAAGTGTCGCAATGAGGCTGCGAAGTACCGCGGCAAGGCGCGGTGACGCTCCTCGGCTTCAGGCCAGATTGCGGCCATAAGCGGGTCATCTGCGAAGGCTTCGGCAAGGACCTGCGAGCAGCCTGTGACGTCAGACTCAGTAGCGGTGCTAACGGTGTTGGGCATGTGGATACCTCCTAGACGTTGCACACTGGCAATTATGAGTTTGGGTCAACGGTGTCCATTCGAAGCCGGCACTCACACGGTGAACGAACTTCACGAAGCTCTCAGGACGACGAACGGGGGTGTGCACCAGGCCGAGCTGCCGGACGGCTCTCCAGTGTGGATTGTCACCGGATACGACGTGGTGACCAGGCTACTGGCCGACCCGGTGATGTCAGCGGCGAAGGCCGACTCCACCACGGGGTTTCGCGGGCAGAACCTCCCTCCGGCGCTGGATGCGAACCTTCTCAACATCGACGGCGATCAGCATCGGCGAGTACGCAAGCTCGCTGCCGAGGCCTTCGCTCCGCCCAATCATCCAGCGCACCGACAGGTGGTCGAAGACGCGGTGCAGGAACTCGTCGACGCGCTGCCGATCGAAGGTGATATCGACCTGATGAGCGGGCTGTGCGAGCCGCTGCCGCCGCGGGTGATCGGAACGCTGCTGGGACTGCCAGAGGATCGGCTCGACGAGTTCCGTGACGCCGCGCGGCCGATGTTCGCCGTCGATACCTCCCAGCAGGGGGCAGCGATCCAGGAATCTCTGGGCAAAATGCTGATGCTGGTCGCTGGTGTGATCGCCGAAAAGAGGGCTGATCCCGGGACGGACCTGATCTCGCACTGGCTCGAGGCCCGCGACGGCCAGGACCGCCTCAGCGAGAACGAGCTGATCTCGCTGGCCTTCGCGGTGATCATCGGAGGGTTCGAGAACGTCACCTCGCTGGTGGCCGCTGTGCTCGACGAGCTTGTGCGCGCCCAGAATGCGGCAGCGCGACGCCTCCTCGATTCCGAGGAGGAGTTCAGTCGCCTCATTCGCGACCTCATCGGCCAGGTCGCCCCGGTCAACTACGCCCTGCGGCGATTCCCCTTGGCAGACCTCGAGGTGAATGGTGTGACAATCCCCCGTGGGCACACAGTAATTCTCTCGCTCCGATCCGCGCACCTCGATCCCGCGGGAATCGGGCGCCCCGATGTCGTATTCGGTCGAGGGCGCCACTTCTGTATCGGAGCAGCATTGGCAGAGATGCAAGTTGTCACCGCCGCCAAAATGGTTCTTCGAAAGTATCCGAAGCTCGACCCGATCAAGCCGCAACAGCAGTATCGATTGCGGCCCTCTTGGTTCACCTACGGGTTCGCTGAGCTGACAATGACCACGACACACTGAGACGCAGGGCTTCAGCCTCCCCTAATGTGCGGTCGCTATGATCGAACTTCCAACAAAAGAGCATGCAACCTATGGGGGGTTCGAAATGCCGAAGTCTGGATGGGTACTAGTCGAAGCGTTGGAGGCGACCCGGCTGACGGTCGTCGCGCGGTCAAATGAGCCGCGAAGTCGCACGTCGTTCGAGCGCGCGGTGCAGGATCCCCTGGGCGGCAGTAAGGGCCCCGGCACCGAGGCGGCTCGATGGCTCGAGGCAAGCATCGCCGAGCTTCGTCGGCAGCCCGCTGCCACATCGATCAATCACACTCTGCGCAATGGGCAGACGGTTGCCGCTCGGCTGATTCCAGTGGTCGGTCCGGATGGGGTTCTTCATGGCGTGCAAGTCTGGATCGGCGCCGACAACGAAAGTCCGTCGACGCCACCGATGTCCGCGTTCGCTTTCACCTGGGATTCGCATCAGCGACTCGCGGATATTCCCGCAGCCCTGGCCAACGGTCAACCTGACACCCGGCTGACGGCGCCTGAGATCTTCCGGTTCGTCGAGCCCGTCGACGCGTTCGCTTTGATCAAAGCGCTGCTGACGCATGAGCCCGGCTCGTATTGGGAGGGGCCGGTGTCGATGACTTTTCACAAGCAACAGACGCCAGCACAACTCCTTATGGTGGCCGGGCCAACCGACGAAACTTCTCATCACTGGCGCGGACTTATTTTCCAGACCACCAGCGCAAGTTCTGGAGCTCCGAGCCTGGAAGCGGCTGCGTTAGCTGCGATTCCACGAATGTCGCAGGTCCATATGGCGCTCGTCGACATCGCCAAAATGCGGCTGCTTCGATGGATCACCGACCCCATGTCCGATGTGCAGTGGAAAGGTCAAGTCGACCAACGCGACACGCCACATCCCGACGACGTCAAACGCATCTTCGAGGCCGCGACAGACGTATTCACCGGCAAGACCGAAACAGGATTCGTCGAGGGCATCCGCCTTCGCCGCCGCGGCGGCGGCTGGGTGGTCACCGACGGCACGGGCGCCATCATGCGAACGTCACCCGACGCCCCACTGCTAGGCGTCGTCCAATTCCGGGTCACCGGATACAGCGACGAGCCAGACCCGGTCGAACCCACTGACCAGGGACACCCCGGGCTGAGCGATCCCACCTAGACGACTCATACCAATCTGCTACGATCCAAACCGACTACCCGGTACCAGTCTCTGACGGCCGCCGGAAGAAGGCTCTCCGCAACACGTGGGCGAGCCCAATTCCCGTTGGCCAACGTCAGGAGACGCCGATGATCCCCACACTTCCCGCTCACGACCACCTTGATGTGAGCGTCGAGCCGTCAAATGGCGAGCGTGGCAGTCGCGCAGCGAAATCCAGTGTCGTCGTCGGTCATGCCGGTCCGCGCGTCATTGCAAGCCGAGGGCACAGCAGATTCGAACAGGCTGGTGAATGCGCCGCCCTTGAGCCCGCGGCGGTCCTTGACCGCACCAACGGTGGCGGTGCTGGTCCACTCCCACACCCCGCCGCACATGTCGTATATCCCGTAGGGGCTGGCGCCGGATCGGTAGTTGTCGACCGGAGTCGTGGTGCCGGGCCCGGACCCGCGGACGTTGCACTTGGCCGGTGTCGGCTGGCTGCCCCAGGGGTAGATATTTCCCAACGACCCACGAGCCGCCTTCTCCCACTGCTCGTTGGTCGGCAATTGTTTGCGCGCCCAGTCCGCGTAAGCAGTCGCGTCGTGCCAGCTCACCCACACGACCGGATGTGTGGCGATCTCGGGCGGCGGGCTCGCCGATTCCCAGTGCCGTGGCGCCGAATGGCCTGTGGCGGAGACGAATCGATGGTAGTCCGCGTTAGTCGTGGGATAGACGTCGAGATAGAAGCCGTCGATGTAGACCGGCAGATCACCGGTGCCGGAGAGGAATACGCCCTCGGGGATCCAGGCCATGAGCTTGCCGTCGCCCGGGTGTCGCACCACCGTGGATTGCTCGGGCACGTCGGTTTCACGGGTGTCGACAATGTTGTCCTCCCCGACGAAGGCGATAAACCGCGCGCGCTCGTCGCTGGTCAGTCTGGCGAGCGAGGTATCGAGCGCGGCCTGATTGATCGGGCGGGGGAAGATCTTGCTGCGACCGGCCTCCCACTTGGAGACCATCCGGTCGCTGACACCGAGGTGTGCGGCGAAGTCTCGAACGGAGAGCCGACGGGCCTCTCGCAGCGCCTTGACTTCGGTTCCACTCCAACGCCTCACTGTGGCAACCACGCTGCTGCACCCCTTCCCTCGTCGCGAGAAAGAGTATCGAGCAATCGTGTGTGGTTCGACTGGGAGGGTTCAGAGCCGCTCGGTCGGGATCGACTCGTAGTCGGCGCGCAGCTCGGCGATCATCGGATGATCGGTGCTCCACGTCGTTTCGTCGACACTGTGCACAGCGCGGACTCCGATGGCCACATTGGTCAGGATCGCGGCTCGGTACTGGGGCAGGTCCGACAGCGCGATGTGCTTGGTGAGCACTTCCTCATCGCGGGCTTGGCAGAGGAGGCGCATGGTCGTGCCGGCAAGCACATCGGCCTTCGGCCAGATGATGCGGTTATCGGCGTCGATGAAGCCGATGTTGGCGGTGGCGGCTTCGGACACGGTGCCGTCGGCAGCGGTGAACAGAACGTCGTCGTATCCGTTGCGCTGAGCCGCAGCCCTGTGATGCACAGCGCCGAAGAGCCCGATGTGCTTGACCCGTGCGAGTTCTCGGGTGAAGACCGCGGTCTGCAGTCGCAGCGGTGGCATCGGAACGGGCGCGGCCGAGGTCGTCGTGACAAGGACGTTCGGGTCGGCCGCGGCGCCGGGCTTGCCGAGCTCGAGTCGGGGGTCATAGACGGTGGCCCGCATGACAATTGGGCCGCTGGCGTCTGCGGCAGCGCTGCGCAGGTATTGCCGGACTCGGTCGAGATCGAGCTCGGTGGCGAATACCTGGCGGCAGTCACGAGCAAGCCGCTCCAGATGCAGCGACAGGCCACGGACACCGCCGTCCTCCACGCGCATCGACGTGAAGTGTCCGAGGTTGACCAGCGCCAGTCGGCTGATCTGGTCGACGGTGGGCGGCTGACCGTTGAGCAACATAGCGGCCAGTCTTTCATCGCGACGCGTCGGCGTCGCGGTTCTGCATCGGCGAAGTTCAGCGGAAGTTCGACGCAACGCGGTGCTGGGTCGGTTCCGCATACCAGCGACTCCCGCCATGCTGATGATCATGATCAGACGCAGGGGGTCGGCGAGGTGAACACGTCATGCAGGCACGCCGGGTCCGCGCTTCCTGGTGTTGTTCCATGCCCTGATCAGCTCTTGGTCGGTGACTCCCAGCGGCTTCGCGAGGGCTTTGACGTGGCGGGGCAACAGCTGTTTGACGTCGCCTCGTTCGATCTTCTGCAAAGTCGGTGTCGTCATACCTGCGGCGCCGGCGAGCTGCGGCTGGGTGAAGCCTGCCGCGACACGCAGGTCGCTGAAGAGCCGAGTTGCCGGGTCGGTGATCACGACGTCGGTGATGCGAATGCCGAGCACTCGGACGACGCGGGCGAGAAGATCGACCGTGGGGTGGGTCTTGCCGGACGACCAGTTCGACAGCGTCGGCGCCGAGATGTCGGCCAGGCGCGCGATTTCGTTCCGCGACATGGGCGACTGCTCGACGGCCTCGGCCAGCCGCTGAGGTTCGAAGCCGCGGAGGTCGCGCCGGCGGGTCACCTGTCGCCCCTGAGTGTCACGGTGCAACGGTGTCTCACCCACCTCGTTTGTAGCGAACTTTGCGACCTTACAATTCGATCATAGATTTACTAGCATGGGAGGGAGGTAGCTAGAGCTCGCTGAGTTATCGGATTGAGAAAGACCCCCGAGGACGTCTGTGATTGGCGTCGCGTCGCCCTCGGAGGCCCTGAACCACTAGCGGTTGCACGCGTGCTGTGGCGTATCGATGCTACGTCTTGCGCGTGTCAACCGCCTCAACTGGAGGCACGCGTATGAACACGACCGCACAACCCTTCTCTCGAGATTGCAGTGCGCTGCAACCTCAGGCACCGCGGCGGCACCGACGAGCTCAGGCTCGGCGCCGGACAACAGCCATCCCCGTCAGCGTTCTGATCGCAGCGACGATTGCTATCGGATCCGGAACGGCGGCCGCGGAGCCGCAGCCGGGCGTCACCGGCCCTTCGACCAGTGAGAATCAGCCGGGAACCAGTGGGGCACCGCAGCCCGGCACCACGAGTCCGGCGACTCCGCCGACTCCGCCTCCTGCCCCGACGCCTCCCCCGCGTCCCCAGGAACAGTCTTGGCAGGGCAATCTGCTGCCCGAGCCGCAGTACGTGCCGCCGGAGCAGTATCGCCCCGCGCCTTCTGCGCCTTCTGCGCCTTCTGCGCCGTCCTACTACAGCAATCCTGGGAACGGTGACGACTCCACCGGCTACAGCGACTACAGCGGGCCGAGCTACGCCACGCCGCAGACGGCTCCCTCGTCTCCCTCTACCTCGCTCGGCGAGGATCTGGGCAGCCTGCACCTTCCTCAGCCGGTCGAGCCGCCCAAGGTCATCGTTCCGCCGGACCCGGAGTGGCTCGGCGTCGGTGACGCGAAGATCGCGCGGCCCGAGTGGTTGCCAGTAGATGCGACGTGGAAGCTCAACGGCCAGGCGGCGCTCGCGCAGCGCGACGTCGACCATTTCTTGACCTCGATCGGCTTCGATCCGAGCCGCAGTACCCGAATGGGGACCGGCATGGTCGTCGGTGTCGCCACTGGGGCGACCATTGGATTCATCGTGCTCGGAGCCCCTGCAGCCATCGTCGGTGGTGTCGGCGGAGCACTTGTCGGCGGAACGGTCGGTGGGATCGTGGGTGCGGGATTGGGCACTCTTATCCCTGTTCCCGTGATCGGCGCGATCACCTCCGGTGTCGCGGGTACCGCGATCGGCGCGGCCGCAGGCGCGGTGATCGGCGCAACCGTCATCGGCGTCCCCGCAGCACTGTTCGGCGCGGTCGTCGGTGGCGCGCTCGGCGGAACCATCGGCACGATCGTCACCGCTGGCGACGGCTCCGACTACACCCCTCCGCCGGAGACCCCGCCTAGCCCTCCAGCTCCCGCTCCCACCATCGAGGAGCAGGTTGAGACCGCGGTGGACAACACGATCGCGGCCGGAGAGCAGGCTGTCGGTTGGGTGGAAGAACAGCCCGGTGGTCAGCAGGTTATCGACACTGCGCTCGACGTCGCGGCCGAGGTCACCGCCACGGTCCAGCAACAGCCCTGGGCAGAGCAGGCGGGTGCGGTAGTCACTCAGGCCGCCCAGGACCTCGTCGCGGTCGGCACATCGACACCGGAGACGGCGGAGGTGACCGAAGCGGTAGTCGACGCGATCGTCGAGCAGCCGCAGTTCGCCCCGGACCAGTTCGGCGCTTTCACTGACGCCGCCAACGGCGCTCTCGCAGCAGCCCAGTCGACCCTGCGCTGATTTTCGTCGCCGGTGCGGGAGGACACCCTTCCGCACCGGCATGCGCGCAACACGCTGCCGCCTAACCACATTCATCGCGAGCGTCGTGCTCGTTGCAGCTGTCTCACACGGAAGGCAGACCATCATGAACACCTGCGAGAGCGCCCCCCGGAGGCGCCGCATCAAGGCTCCGACCCGCCCCCCGACTCAGGCCGAGCTTCTCCAAGTTGTGGCACTCCACGTGCACAAGGACGGGAAATGCACGGTGTGCAAGAGGCCTCGTACGAAGAATCAGCCGCTGTGTGACTCAGTGGCCCAGGCCCTGAAACTTCTCGCGTCGACCTCGATGACGAGCCCTGCCCGTTCGCTTTCCCGACTGTCGATGGCAGAACTGCGCAAGCTCGCATTCGAGCACCGCCCGGACGCACACGGTCATCGGTGCCGCCGCTGCGGCCTGGCCTACGGCCCGCGGTCCGGCAGGCGCAAGGAGTGCCCGACGTTGCGAGAAATACGCCGGGAACTGGGAATTCGTTCACTGAGCGTCACAGTGACCGCTGCGGCAGCGCAAGGCGTCGCTGTGTGCAAGGGACAGGCGGAACTTTGGACCGTCGACCGAAACTGCGTCGCCGAGTGGGAACTGGCGGTCGCTGCTTGCAACGCCTGCCCGATGCTGGCGGCCTGCCGCAAGACTCTCGACCAGCAGATCGCCGACGGCCAAGCGCCCCCCTCGATGATCGTGGCCGGCAAGTTGCTCGACGCCGCCGGTGAGGTCGTCGATGATTTCCAAGCTCACGGTCGGCGGCGCAACGCATTCGCGGGCCGTCTCACCGAGCGGACCAGCAAGTACCGCCGACAGTCCACGGCGGTGGCGTGATGGCGGTCTGGGGTCGAGTCCTTGATATCGCCGCGGGCCTGCTCGACAGCCCTGCTCCTGACGGAGCGCCATCCCACCTGAGGTGGGAATGGTTCGCTCGCCTCTACACCGATCCCGAATGGGGGTTGTCGGCAAACATTCCTGAATTCCCGGATGCGTTTGCCACCACCGTGGCCGAAAGCTGCCGCGCGCTGCGCGACCCGAGCGACGCCGCATTGCTCGCTGAGCAGTGGCGCCTCCTCGGTCAGCTCGCCGGAACTCAGCTGCTGGCCGCAACCGATCATGGTGCGATCCAGGCCTACACCGCAGTTACTTTCACTGCGCTCGACGCCGAAGATCACCTGTACGGCCACGCATTCGGTGGTGTCGAAGCGGTCGTCAGCGGGTTCCTCGCTCTCCTGGCAGTACAGCCGATGCCCATCGCTGATGCGCGCATCAGCTCTGCTCTTGCCAGCTGGAGCACTACAACAAACCACATCTGGAGGGCTGCGGCATGACATCGTTCCTGGGCATCGACCGAGAAGGTCGGCAGTGGGCACTTCTCGCAGTCAACGGAGACTCGCGGGCGCGGCTGGTCTCCGGCGAGCATCACCCTGCCGTACTGGCGACCACCGAGCTTGTTAACGCCCATGGGCCACTTGTCCTGGTGCCCAACCACTGCGGGATGTCTCAGCTCGGCCGCGATGCATTCCTTGACGTCGTCGACCTGGTCGCGGCCGACCCCGAAACCGCGACCGTTGATCAGATCGCCGCCGTGGCAACCTGGGCGCGCAGTCTCCTACGCGCAGGCACCGAGCAGGCGCTATGAACAGGCCACTGTCCTGGTCGTCGTTCGGACACCACGTCGCGGACTTCCTTGCTGCCCAGCGCATATGTGCCGATCTCGACTGGTCCAGCTCGGCAACGCCGAACTCCGACACCGTGATCGAAATTCACTCGGTGGCGTCGCTGTGGGTGGTGTTCGGGCTACTCGCCGAGCCGAGGGAACGCAGTGTTCGGGGCGCCCGGCATGCTCGGTCACTGCCGGAGCCCGGAGCACATCTGGATGTGCTCGACAGCGAAGGGGCGCAATGGCATGTGCGCTGGCAGCGTCATGCTGGGCATGCCTACCCGATCCTGGTTGGCGTATCGGCCGACCGACGGCACGTTCTCGCTGCCGATGAACTGGTTGCGCGATTCGGCCAGATCTCGGTGAAGTGCCACTGCCCCACAGGAACCCATGAGCGCATCTCGGATCTGCTCGCTTCAGCCGAGCTCGATCGGGGAGTCATTCAGCCACAGGCTTTCTGGCGGAAGGGCGCGTGAACATGGCTGGCATCACGTCGATTTCGCATGCCCTCACACCGCTTCCGCGCGCAACCGACGGCTGCGAGGCCACTCCAAGCCGCGATAATTTACGACAAAATATTCGGCGCGTCGGTAGCCATAACTCGAGGTCTCGAGGCACGATCAACGACCATGAAGGACTCCTCTATGCCACGGCCAGTCGGCCGTCCTCCCAAACATGGGAGACCTACTGGGATCTCGGCGCCGGAAAGTTTCGTGCAGGCCGTCGCCAGCTGGGGCCCCGCTTCTATGTCGGTCACCGACCGCATCGAGGCGCTCGTGGAGATCGGCTTCAAAGTCGCGCCCCGGCATCACCGACCGATCACCGCGACCTATACCGGACCGGCGACCCATATCCGGGCGAACCTCTCTCCCGAGGTCGCCAGGAAGGTCTTGCAACCGGTCCGGGCGAAGCGCACGAACATCACTCGACGAATGATGACGCTGCTGCACTACGCGATGGTGTCGGAAGGCGTCGAGCTGGCGTTGGAGGCCGCGGGGATGCTCAGCGACGGCACCGAGGAGCTGCACCGGACCGGGACGACGTAGTACCCCAGACGCACGAAAACCCCCTCAGCTTTGGCCGGCGGTCGGGGGTTTCGCGCCATATCGAACCTGCATCCATTCGACGATTGGAGGAACGTGATGTTCCCGCCAACTGCCCTGGCGTTCATATGACGATCGCCAGTGTAAAGCATTTTGATCCGAACCCACCAGCACCGCGTGCTATCGCGCCGTCCCGAGGTTCGACGACTCCAGGCCAACTACCTGCGCCTGCTCCGGATTCACCGCGGTCCATCGCGGTTGCGCCCCCTGCTCGGTCGCTCGATCGGCATCGCCTGATCGCCCGAGTCTCGGCTCCATCTCCCCCGCTCGGCCGGGAGGTGACGCCTCTGCGCTGACGCGCCCACACCTAATTGCAGATTTCGTGCCAACAGCACGCAAGCAGCATCGAACCCATCCGCCACAGAGGGATTCGATACCGAGGGCCAGAGAGCCCATCGAGTGCTCATACCGGGGACCGACCCACACCGGCCCCGCGTGCTGTTGATGTCCCAAGAAAGGAACTGCCGTGAGAAGCAGCTCCCATGGTAAAGCATGCCCTCAGCAAGGTGCTGATTTCGGGGTTGAGGACTCGACCACAGCCCTCGACTGGACCGACATATCTCAGGCCGAAGCCAACGTGCAGCGGCTCGAGGAGCTCAATGCCGGTCAACGCGGCCGCTCCTGGTCGCTGCCGATCCCCGCGCACAGCGCAGGTCGCGTCCCCGCGATCGCTAGCTGCTCGATATGGCTCGATCAGGTGCGCGTCATACTCGCCTCCGACCGTGGTGCCGCCATACGCGGCGCTCAGGGCATCAGTGCGGACTTCGTAGTCGCAGTCGCTGAAGCAATGACCAAGTTCGCCACAGGCGGCACAGGGCGCGATGTGACCGCCTCTAACGAGGCACTGGCCCTGCGTGCAGGTGTCAGCACGCGGGCTGTGCGGCGGGCCCGGAAAGTGCTCTCAGATCTCGGCTTGGCCGTCGAGATGGCGCGCGGACGTAACCGCCTCAGCCGCCTCGAACGGCTGCTGGCTGAAGCACACCACGGAGGCCGACAGACGAGAGCTGCCTCGGTTTGGTACCTCACTTCGCCTCGCGAAGCCGCAATGTTGCCCCGCCGCGGCTCGGCGTCGCTCGGTCCCCGATCCATGGCTATGAAGGCGGCGCTTGGATATACCCAGGTCAACGGCACTGGCCACCTACCCACCTCTAGGTGGGTTAGTAGTAAATCTCTAGTTAGGAATTACTCACCAACGCGCGCGAACGCGCACGCGGGCGCGAGGACGCCACGAGTAAAGAGCGAAGAGCGCCGCCCACGTGCTCTGCATCTGCAACAAGCTGCTGCTGAGCTGGTCCATGAGTGTATCGGCATGGACCGCGGGCAGTGGCAACGAGTCGATCGAGATCAGTGGCTTCGCCTGGCCGGCACCCATATCGGCGCGGTTTGCGACGTGATCGCCTCGGCGAACATCGACACGACTCGATGGGATGGCCGTGCGATTGCCCGCCGGATTTCCGAGGAGAACCGCCGTCGAGGGCTGGCGTGGCCTCAGGTTCGGCGCCCGATCGGATTTCTGAAACGCCGTCTCAGCGAGCTCGATTGGACCGAAGCGACGCCCGCCGAGCGTGCCGCTGCACGCCATGCCGCCGACCTCGCGGCCGCGGCGAAGCGTGCGGCGGAGAGGGCCGCTGTACCGGTGGTCACCGCGGGCGAATCCCCCGCCATCCAGGAGTGGAGAAAGGCAATGGACGGCAAGTTTCCGAGCCTTGCCCGCAACTCCAAGCTCCGCGGCCGCGTTGCGGTTTCGCGCTGATCTCACCACGAAAGGACCAGTTCATGATCACCGTCTACAGCACGCCGGAGTGCGTTCAGTGCCACGCGACCTACCGCGCCCTGGAAAAGGCCGGCGCCGACTATCACGTTGTCGACATCAGCCACGACGCGCGCGCCCGCGATTTCGTCATTGGCTTGGGCTACAGCCAGGCACCTGTGGTTGTGAGCGGAGATGACCACTGGTCAGGTTTCCGGCCTGATCGGATCCGCGCCAGCATCGGTAGCTCGGGGTCATGAAATGCCCGCCGTACGTACGGAATCCGAGCGATATGTTGCCGAGGACTTCACCCGCCAGCCCCCGCACGACATGGCCGCTGAGCAGTCCGTCCTCGGCGGCATGCTGCTGAGCAAGGACGCCATCGCCGACGTGATCGAGGTGCTGCGCCCCGGCGACTTCTACCGCCCCGCGCACCAGGCCGTCTACGACACCATCCTCGACCTCTACAGCCGCGGCGAACCCGCCGACCCCGTCACCGTCTCGGCCGGTCTCGACCGCCGCGGCGAACTCAAGCGCATCGGCGGCCCGCCCTACCTGGTCACCCTCACCCAGACCGTCCCCACCGCGGCCAACGCCGGCTTCTACGCCGAGATCGTGGCCGAGAAGGCCATCCTGCGCCGCCTCGTCGAAGCGGGCACCCGCATCGTCCAGTTCGGCTACGCCGGCGCCGACGGCCAGGACGTCGCCGAGGTGGTCGACCGCGCCCAGGCCGAAATCTACGAAGTCACCGAACGCCGCACCACCGAGGACTTCACCCCGCTGGAAGAACTCCTCCAGCCCACCCTCGATCAACTCGACGTCATCGCCTCGCTCGGCGGACAATCTGCCGGCATCCCCACCGGCTTCACCGAACTCGACGAGCTCACCAATGGGTTGCATCCGGGCCAAATGATCATCGTTGCGGCTCGGCCTGGCCTGGGGAAATCCACCCTGGCAATGGATGTGTTGCGGAGCTGCTCAATCAAACACGGCCATGCCAGTGTCATCTTCTCGCTTGAGATGAGCCGGACCGAGATCGTCATGCGCCTGTTGTCGGCCGAGGCGAAAATCAAGCTCGCGGACATGCGTTCTGGTCGGATGAACGACACCGATTGGGTGCGACTCTCCCAGCGGATGAGTGAAGTCGCCGACGCGCCGCTGTTCGTCGACGACTCACCGAATCTCACACTGATGGAGATCCGAGCTAAGGCCCGTCGCCTCAAGCAGCGGCACGGTTTGAAGTTGGTCGTCGTGGATTACCTGCAGCTGATGAGCTCCGGCAAGAAGGTCGAGTCCCGCCAGCAGGAAGTCGCCGAATTCTCACGAGCACTCAAGCTTCTCGCCAAGGAGTTAGAGGTTCCCGTGATAGCGGTCAGCCAGCTGAACCGAGGGCCCGAACAGCGGATCGATAAGCGGCCAATGGTGGCTGACCTGCGCGAAAGCGGTGGGATTGAACAAGATGCGGACATGATCATCTTGCTACATCGGCCCGACGCATTCGACCGCGACGATCCGCGAATAGGAGAAGCGGACTTGATCGTGGGCAAGCACCGCAATGGGCCAACAGCCACGATCACCGTGGCCCATCAGCTGCAGTACAGCCGGTTTGTCGATCTCGCCAGAGGCGCTTGAGCCCCTGCCCGGTGGGGACATGTCATCGGCGCAGGTTACTGGGCGCTTTTCAACGTTCTGGCGCTGCTGGTCGTGTGACTCCGCGTCGTCGTGCGGATTGGTGGAGTCGGCCAGGCGAATAGATGTTTGAGTTGCCTGCCTCAAATTTCGCACACTGTCGACAAAACGTCCGCTACCAGGCGGATTCACCAGCCCACGAAGGTGGCGAGATGACCATCTTGTCAGCTCCGGCGAAGTTGAGGTGCACAACATGACCATCAAACGCTCGAAATCTGTTCGAGCGATCACAACGTTGGTGACCGCTACGGTCGCAACGGGTGTCGCGAGCGCGGCTCTCCCTGCAACAGCGTCAGCTCTGCCCACTGGGTGCGCCGATACCTTCAACCTCATCATTCCGGGCACCTGGGAGACCCGTGAGGACGCGAACCCCAGTGAGCCGGTAGGAATGACTGCCCCGATCGCGCAGGCGATCAAGAGCCAGCAGGGCGATCGCGCGGAGGTCTACAACCTGCCCTACATGGCCCGCGCCTTCGACAACGGCCACACCTACGCAGACTCCAAGAAGACCGCAGTCGATGGCGGGACGGCCGTGCTGCGCGACTACGCCGCAAAATGCCGTGGCACGCAATTCACGATCGTTGGCTACAGCCAAGGAGCCGATGCGGCCGGCGACATTGCCTCCGCTATCGGGAACGGTCGAGGCCCGGTATCAGCGGATCGCGTACTCGCTGTAGGCCTGATCTCCGATCCAGGAAACGGGACGAAGGGCGAAACGACAGTCGGGCCAAAGACCGCCAACTCTGGAATCGCTGACCCTCGCCCTGACGGCATGGGGGCGCTGTCCGGGAAAGTAGCGTCGATCTGCGCCTCCGAGGACCTGTACTGCGCGGCGAACAAGACATCGAATCCCGTCCTCGGTGCACTGGGCACAATCCTGAGCAAATCCCCGAGTACTGACTCCGGCACCGGCACCGGCACCACAGGCGGTGACTCCCCCGGAGTTGGCAACAACAACTCCAAGATCGCGACAGCTCTCACCTCCGACTTCTCGAAGGCGGATCTTCCCAACATGGGCTCAGCAGCCAGCGAACTCATCGCTGGTCTGACGCCACAAAACGGCACCATCGATCTCCAGAAAGTCGCCAAGTCGGCCAACACCCTGCTGGGCTCAATCACACCCCTCACCGATCTGCTGAGCTCCGGAGCAGGGTCCGCAGCCACTGGCCAACTGTCGACTGCTCCTGCCGGTAGCCCGGAGAATTCGGCCAACCAAGTCCTGACCGCCGCTGGGCAAAGCGACCTCTCCGGCGCACTGTCCACTGTCACCTCGATCGCGAACACCGCGGCCAACCTGATGGGGGCCAACACCAACACCCTGTCGACGAGCGCACCCGAAGCATCCCAACTCTCGTCGGCCTCCAACGGTCTGAGCACCCAGATCGCTCCACTGAGCTCCACACCCAGCGACGTACTCAGCTCGGCGAGTAGTGTCCTGAGCGTTCTCAAGCCGGCGACAGTGGTGAGCCAGGCACTCAACGTGGTCACCGGCGTCACCAGCCTCGACCTTGCGGGAATTCTGGCGAATCTGGTTCTCCTCCCCCAGAAGGTCGCAGCGCTCGACGCCCAGGGAGCCCACGACGTAGCCCGGAAGCTCAACACGCAATTCGAGCCCCTGGTCAAGATGGCCGCAAACGTCGACCTGGAGTGGATCTCCTCGATCCTGTCGATCATCCCGGACCCGACCGGCGGCTACATCCAGATCGCCGCACTGGTCGTATCCATCCTGTCCAAAGTCGACGTCGTCAAGCTCGCAAACCTCGTCGGACAGATCCAGGAAGTCGCCTGGTCCGTCATCGAAAAGCTCGCTCCCCCAGCGGGACAAGCGCCAGATCCCGTTGGCGCCGGCGCAGCGCTCACCGGGCTCCTGCCGATCGGGCTCGATCTGGCCAGCGTCGCAACGAACATGCTCACCGGCACAGCGAGTAAGACGCCGGTCGAACTGCTCGGCAAGCAGTCGAACTCCGCGGTTTCCACCATCACCAAGCAGGCCGAGAACTTCGATCTGTCCGGCCTCACGAACTCGGTCGCCTCAATGGCGCAGTCGCAGGGTGCCTCCGACCTCGCGACCCTGGTGAGCGAAGGCCTGACCGCAGCCAGCTTCTTCGCTGGTGGTTCACATACGAGCTACGGAAACCTTGTCGTTGACAACGCAGGCAGAACGGCGATCCAGTGGATGAGCGACTGGATCAACCTGCAGATCGGACGGTCGGTATGAGGGCCGCCCCACGAGCGCACAAGCCCACAGACCGGTGGACGTGGTGCGGTAGCTGCAACCATCGCGGCTACCTGACGAGGGCGGATGCGAGAGCTGCCCGAAAGCGATACCGGGGCAAGGGAATCTCGGTATTCGTGTGTCCAGGAAATCAATCACTGTTCCACGTCGGGCGTCGCGAGAACGCCGGGTGGCCGGTCGGCTCTGGATGCAGCCCAGCAGCAGCCAACGGTCGATGAACTCGGGCGCCGTGCAGGATGCTTGCCAGTTCGATCTCGGCCGAATTCGGCTGGAAGGGAAGAGCTCCGATGAAACCATCGTGGTGGGTAAGCGTAGTTGCAGGTTGCGCGCTGATGGCGGTAGTCGGCATCGAGGTGACCTCGGGCGCACCACCCCAGCCAGACGCCCCGACCATCTCTCCGAATTCGACTGCTGTGGTGGACATTCGCGAGCTGGTCGGATCACTGACAGTCGTCGACAAACTTGATGCGATCGGAGGGTATGAGCGCAGTTGCGCTGCGGGCAAAGGATGTTCATTCGGACAGTCGTGGACTGACGACTACGACGGTCCAGGCGCGCACAACGGGTGCGACACCCGCAATGATGTGCTGGCCGCTCAGCTCGAGGATGTCGTCCACAAACCCGGAAGCCGCGGCTGCAAGGTCTAATCCGGCACACTGCACGACCCCTACACCGGGGCAACGATCGCCTTCACGGGTGAAGAACCCAGTCAGGTCCAGATCGACCATGTATTCCCGCTCGCGCGAGCATGGAAGGCTGGGGCGTCCCGCTGGACAACCTCCCAGCGGGTAAGGTTCGCCAACGACATCGATCTGAACCTGCTTGCAGTGGCGGGCATAGCGAACCAGTCGAAGTCGGATCAAGGTCTCGACACCTGGGTGCCAAAGAACGCATCCTTCGCGTGCGAGTACGTCCGCCGGTACCTGAGCGTTGCCCAGCGCTACCAGTTGATGGTCACTCGCGCAGAAGTCGCCACCGCACTCGTCGGCTGTCCCTGAAAGATCGAATGTCACAGTGACGAAATAGGGTTCGATGCAGGTTCGCCCCCGTTACGAGGACGAAATCGACCCGCTGATGAGTACGAATGATGTTTGACCTGCCGTCGCCGTCCGGCGTACGTTGCGAGACAGGTCGCCGGGCTCCCCCCACTCGGTCGACTGGAAGTGCCCCCGCAGCAGCCTCTCCCCCCCAGGCTCCTCGGGGGCACTTCGATGTCCAGGGCTATTCCATTGGAATACCCTGCGGCTCACCCGCTTCGAAGCCGCAGGTCGTCGGGCTGAGTGCGGCGAGCTATTCCATTGGAATAGTCTGGACCGATCCGTCGCTTCGGGGTGGCCGTCGGGTGGCTCGGTGCGACTGAGCTATTCCAATGGAATAGCCCATAACCCGCCGCCGGTGAGCAGAGGTAGACGCGGCGTGTATGCGCGGTTTTGATCGGCGTGGTGAATATTCCATTGGAATACGGAGTGTCGCTCGAGGAGGCTGTACGTGTCGGCGGAAGCTCCCCTATGCTTCCATGCTGTAAGCGATCTCAGGCCTGCGCGCCGATCGCCACACGGGCCCTCCGCTATCGGACTGCTCGCCACGCTCGTAGGGCTCACACCTTGAACTCACCTACCAACAAGCTTGTATTCCAATGGAATACGTGTGACCATAGTATTATTAATGTCGCCTGCGGCTGGTGGGCGCAAACATGCTTCACTCCCAGGAGGTGCATATGGCACGCGGAAAATCCGGCAGTGCGGCGGCCGAGAAGGCGACGCAGACTGCCACAACCCGAACTGCCTCAGGCGGGGAAATGAAGTCCGCCGCAGGGCTCATTCAGGAAGCGCAGAAGCAAGCGGAGGCGATGAGCCCGCTGGAGGTCGCGGAGCTTCCTCGTATCGCGCTGGACCGTATCGGCCCTCACCCGCTCAACCCCGAACACCGGCACCTCGACGAATCCGAACTGACGGAGCTCGCCGCCAACATCGAACTCGTTGGCGTCTTGACTGCACCTCTGGTCGTGAGCCGGGCATCGATTCTGTCGTTCGAACCCGAGATGGCGGAGCTCATCCCGGAAGAACACGAAGTCATCCTCATCGACGGCCATCGCCGATGGGGCGCTTCGAAGTTGGCTGCGGGCGTCACTGACCTCCCGTACATCCTGCGCGAGGAGCTCGCTGACCCCGCGGTTGCAGCAGCGGTCTTCCTTGCCACGAACATCCTGGGGAAGCGCCTCTCGCCGATCGAAGAGGCCAGAGGGTATCTGCGCCTACAGACCTACGCCAAGATCAGCCAATCCGAGCTGGCGGCGACCGTCGGTTTCGGTCAGCCGCGGATCAGCAAGTCGATGCAGCTGCTGAAGCTGCCGAAAGTAGTTCAGGACGCAGTCGATGCACGCACGGTTAGTCCCCACGCCGCCCGGGAACTGCTCAGTCTCGCCGAGGACTCGCAGGAGTCAGTGTTCCTGGAGGCCATCGCCTCTTTGTCAGAGGAAGAGCGCGACCGGCCTGATCGTGTAGCAGAAGCTGTCCGGGTCTCGGTCAACAAGGCGACGGTCCGTGCGGAGAAGGAAGCCGCCGCCGCAGCAGCGCGGAAAGCGTTGGCCGAGGGCAGCATCGCCGAAATTGATCCCAAGGAACTATTCGGCGCCGATGCTTGGCAGCACGAGCTCAGAGACACCGAGCTCGACGAAGTACAGACCGCAGGCAAGCTCGCCGGAGCCGTCGTTCACGACACCGGGAGGGTGACCTACTACTCTCAAGACGCGGCTCCGCGGTTCCATGTGACCGAGGCAGAAGCCGAAGAAGCCGAAGAAGGCGTCGCCGACGTCGCCGATCATTCCAATGGAATAGTCAGCGAGCCCGAAGGCGGGGGAGAAGCGGGTTATTCCAATGGAATAGCCGACGTGCCCGCTCCGCACGATCCTGCTGACGTCGAGGCCATCGACCAGGCACTGCGGGCCGCCAAATCCGCCCACGAGGACCGGCTGGCCGCGATGCGTCGGCTGGTCGCCAAAGCGCCCGACAACGGCCTCCTCGCCGATGTGCTCGCCGACGCCGTCCTTGCTGCCCACTGGGTCGACTTCGAAGACGCCACAGAGTTCGCCGAAGGCGCCGGATACAACATCAGCGCCGAATCGATCGAGGCCACACTCGCGACCGCCAACCGCGCCGACATCCAACGCGTCGCGTTTGCCGCCGCGCTCGGCGCGCTCGAAGCCGAAGCCGCCCGTGACTACTACGCCACGAACGGACCCTGGCCGATGCCCGTCCAGCGCCACGTCAAACGGCTGGCCGCCCTCGGTCACTACACCCTCGCCGACTACGACCACGCGCATCTGAGTGATACGGAGAACCCATGAGCAGCAAAAGGCCCATCCGCTTGGTAGTCGTCGGAGCCGGCGGATCAAGCGGCAAGACCACTGAGTGCGTCAACCTTGGTTGCGCCCTGGCCCGCCGAGGCCTGACCGTGCGCTTCATCGACGGCGACCAGCAGGGCGACACCAGCAAATACCTGCACTACAACATGCCCGATTTCGTGCTCGGCGAAGTACTCGGAGGCGTGGAAGTCGTGGAGGATGCCGCGGCCCCGTCCGGACGACGAGCCCCCACACTGCGTGAAGCCGAGGTGCCGATCTATCGCGCGACCGAGGAAGAGGCCGCAGACAAGGGCGGAATCGCCCCGCAGACACCCGAACAGGAAATCTGGCTGCGGCGACTGACGCTCGTGCCTTCCGGGAGTGGCTCCACCGGCGCCACTTTGGGATCTGCCGTCACCGCAATCGACCGCGATCCGATGGGTGCCGAAAAGGCCCTTCGGGCCCTCGACCGAATCGATGAAGGCCGGCCGGACGACGAGATCCCGGATATCGAGATCTTCGACCTGCACGGCACTGTCACCACGATGACCTACCTAGCGCTCCGGTGGGCAGCTCGTGGCGCAAACAACGACGCTCAAGGCCGATCTGGAGCCTTCTGTGTGGTGACTCCCGACGACAAGTCGACAGGAGACCACCTCAAGGAAGCGATCGACCTCGTCGCGGAAGTAGCTGAGTTCGACAAGGTCGAGGTGCTCGGGATCATCCCGACACGCATCAGGCCGGCAACCCACGGCCGCTTCTACGTCGACATGTACGAGCGACTCTGCGAAAGCTACGGAGACCTGGTCACTCCGACTGTGCGTGAAGCAGTTACCGCGGCCGAATCCTATGCCGCACGCGAACCTCTGCTGCTTTGGGTTCCAGACTCTCCGGTCACACAGGACCAGGAGAACGTCGTCGACTGGATGGCCAAGAAGGGCGTGGTCGTCATTTGAGAGGCGACGAGGTGTTCGTAGACGCATCGAGAGGCGTCCTGCTGCAAAGTGAGATCGCTGCCGACCTCGCCCACGAGGTGATCGGCACCGTCACTGGCATGCAGGACGACATCGACAGCACCTACAGCCTCCGGCAGCTCGTCGAAGACGCGATCTCGGCCTACGGCGCAACCCTCGAGGATGCCTACAACCGGGGTGAACCATGGCCTGCTGCAATCAAACTGCGCCGCGGCGGCATCAACCCGAAAGCTCGAGCAGCTGGAGACGTTGAGCCGCTGCGATCGTGGATCGCTCCCCACATCCGCGGCCGCTGCTTCGGAACCGTCAACGCCATGAAGGCTCGACACCCCACCTACACCCTCAGGGACTTCCTCGAAACAGCTCTCAGCGACCACATCGCGGACCTGAAGCGACAGCACGGTCGGAACTGGATCCCCGCCGACCGGCTCCGGCGGGGCCCACCGCGAAAGCACACGAGCTGAAATCCACCCAAATTCCCAGTCGTAGAAGGCATCCGGTGATGACACACCCAACAGATCTGACCAGCGAAACCCCGGCTCAACCCGACAGCGTCGCCGCACTGGCACAGCAGATAGATCGCGCGCGCGGGCGCGTTGCGATCCAGTCCGACCCCGCGCTCATCGAGATGCTGACCGATGGCGAACTGAAGGCCGCGCAAGACGACGCCCAGAAGATCCGGCGCCGCCACCGTAGTCAGCAACGCCGAATCGCCACGGCGACAATCAAAGCCGAAAAGCGTGCCGCGATGGACCAGCTGCGGGCCGAGGCCGACGAACAGCGCATCCAATCCAAGATCCGAGCGTCCGAGCTTCGCGACCAACTGCGCGCTCAGCGCGCTCTAGCAGAGCACCAGCGCACCGCGAGTCCTCACGCACAGCTCGCCGACCTCTACACCCACCGGAGTAGGTCGGCGTGGGCTATGGCGGCGGTGGTCATCGCTGCCATGGTGATCTCGGCGACGAACGTTCAGCACAATCTGGCCCCGAACACCACCTGGGCCGACCCCAGTTGGTGGACTGCATATTTCATCGAGGCGCTCGTCTCTGTGTGCTTGGTCGTCCTGATGGTCGGCACACCGAAGGCGGCTCAGTGGGGGATCACAGATGGCCGGGGCAAGGTGATGGCGGCGGAGATCGGCCTTCTCGTGCTCACGATCCTTCTCAACACGTTTCCGTACATCCGCAACCCGGACCTCTTCGGCTTCGGCACGCACGCCGTGGCACCGACCATGATCGGTGTCGCCATCCTCATCCACCACGCGATGAGTCAGCGCTACAGCAAGGCCGTCGCGAAGGCTGCCGGCGAGCTCGACGGTGCCGCCGCCGCGACGAACCATCCGGAAGCGTCCAAGGTTGCGGGCCATTCCGGGCAAGCGATCGCGGAACACCCCATCGAGACCGCCGTAGTCGAATCGGAGCAGGTCGAGGTTTCGTCTCGACGCCGGAGTCCCACCTTGCGGACCGCTCGACGGGCTGTGCAACCACGTCGAGTTCCCTACCACCCTGCGCGCCGCAGTCGATCCCTCCAACTCACGCGCCAGGGCGCAGTGGGGGAGAAGCAGGTCGCCGAGGTCCTGAACCTGCGGGCCGATTCCGAACCGGCCCGGCCGGTCGAGCCTGCTGTCGTCCCGATCATCCGCGAAGTGGCATCGGCTTCGGGGACAGTTCGCGACTGGACCGAGGTCGCGCAGCGTCTCAGCTCGAGCGCCATCGGGCGGAACCCTGCGGTGGTCGCCGAGATCCTGCACCTGAGTTTCGACCGAGCGATGAACCCCACACAGGTCGCAGCCCAGGTCGGGATGCGGGAGCGCACCGTCTCGCGAATCGTCGATGACGCCCATCCCTACCGTCTGGCATCCGCACTCGCCAGCTAACACTGTGCGTCCCCCGACTCCAGATTCCCCGCAGAGGAGTCAGGCGTCGGGGGACGTGTCATTTATGCAGTTCAGCCGCCCGATTTGGCCGACAATGAGGCGATAGCCGACGAGCATCTTTGGTGGTCGCCCCTGTCAAGTGTTTCTATTCGGGCATGTGCCGCAGCAAACATACGGGCGGCCGCCGATGCCCGAACTGCGGAAGCGTAGCCGCCGCAATGAAGGCCAATGGCAACCGTCGGCTAGGCCGCCTCGCCCGCAAAAAGGTAGTAGACCACCTCAAGAACGAGGGATTGGTCGAGACCGCTGCCGCGGTCCTAGCCGCGCCGCCCAGCATGCTCCCAGAGCTGATGGCCGGCCTCGGCATCGATCCCAAGATCCTCGGCGACACCCCGATGCCGAGCGACCACGCCAATCCGCCCTCGGCGAAACTTCTCATTGCTCTCGCCCAGGCCGAGCGAGACAAACTCGCAGGCCCGAAGATCACGCCCGCCCAGGCCGCCGTCGAGGCCGCCGAAGTAGCGCTCGCGGCCGCCGAGCAAGAACGCTACGAAGCCCACAAGAAGGTCAACAGGCTCCGCAGCCACGCCCGCACCGCAGCCAAGGCTGCCGAAGCCGACCAAGCCGACCAGGCCAAGATGGAAGAGGCAGTCGCCAAGAAGGCCGCTGTCTACGTCGCCAAGGCTGAATACGCAGAGGCGGTTACGCGGAAAGAGCACGCTGAGGACGACCTCGCGGCCGCCAAATACGGACTGCGCGAAGACCTGGCCACCGACGCCGAACGCGACGCGTACCTCGCAACCCTGACTGACGACGATGTCGAGGCGATCGCACGATCGGTCAACCGCAGCCATGCCGCCGACGCCGCAGCCGCGCTGGGTGAATCCGGCCCTGTAGCCCTGGCCGGGACAGCCCGTGACACCACGGTCTACACGACAGCGAAACTGCCGCTCGAGACCGGCGACGGGGTCAACATCGTCGAGGGCCGCGTGCTCGATGGTGACACCGCCATCTACCGCCGGTACTCCGGCGACTTCATGGTGCTGCAGAAGAAGGGGGACGCCTACCATCCGGTGGCCTCGGCGGGCAGCAAACACGACGCCCTGACCAAAGCCAGCAGGATCCCGATCCTGTCACCGATCGCACAGCCCGGCGCCGACGCGGCGCCGATGCAGAAGCAGGCCTACGAGACGAAGGCCGACCTCATCCTCGAGCTCGCAGGAAAGGCCGCTAGTGGCAAAGCCACGACCCCTGAAGCGCAGCAGGCCATCATCGACGCCGGAATGTCCGAAGCGCAGACCAAGCTCGCCGACTCTGTCGGCGGCGGCCTGGTCCGCGCCGAAGTCTTCGACGGCGCAAAACGCCACAAGCGCGCCATGCGCGAAAAGGCCGCGAACGAAGCAGGGGAGAAGGCCCGCACGGCAGCGCTGGCGGCCGGCGCGACCAAATCGCAAGCCGATGCTGCCTACGCCAAGGCCCGCCGCAGCGCGCTCGGAACACCTACCCGCGGTGGCGGCACGATTCCGCACTTCGACCACGGAATCCCACCCGGCACGCTGGGGGAGGAGAAGTACAAGAATCTCGCGCGCAGCGGAATCCGCGCTTGGGGGAAGGAAACCTCCACCGACTACGCGGTCATCGGCCAGCGCGCGGGAAACCTCGCCGCATGGGGATTCAACACCAGCGGGGGACAGGTGAAGACCTCCAGCATCAGCACACTGACATCGTCGAACGCCGAATTCGTCCAGAAGGAGCTCACCGGCAAGGAAAGGTCCGCCCTGAGGACCTATACGGGCGGCAGCTATCGGTCGATCAATGCAGCGATCACCGGCCGCGACTCTTCGCCGGCGCCGAGCGTGAAGTCGACCGTCGCCCAACTGGAGTCGGCCTTCGACAAATTCGGTGAGAAGAACCCCAACATGACCCCTATGACCGTCATGCGAGGAACGAAGGTTCCCTCAGGATGGAAAGGCACGACCGACGAGTACCTCGACTCAGCATTCACGGTCGGGGCACGAGTGGAGATCGGCAAGGTCACGAGCTGCTCGACCCGGCAGCAGACGGCCGTCAACTTTGCTGGCCACCCGCCCTACATGATGGTGATCCGCACCCGAGACGGCTTGCCAGTGAAGTCGATCAGCCAGTACTCCGGCGAAGACGAAGTCGTGATTCCACCTGGCGCGAACCTGCGATGCGTCAAGGTCGAGAAGAACGGCGTCGCGGGCCGGCCGACGGTCTACCTCGTCGCAGAAGACCTCGTCGCAGAAGCGGAAGACCAGACGTACGCGGCCGCCGCATGACCCCGACCCTGCTGCATCCTGCGGAAATAGCATGTCCCTGGCCTATCGTGGTCAGCACGGGAATGACGGAATGAGAGGACGCTACCCATGGCCGAGCTGAGTGAGGACGAACTCGCTGAGATCCGACTGCGACTCGACGCAGGGATGAGCCCAGAAGCCATCGCCGCGTCAATCGCGCGCATGGCCGACCTCGACGAAGAAGACGAAATCGTCATTCGTGATGCCGCCATCGCACTCGCAAGCACCAACCACTCCTGAAGCCAGAACGCCGTGAGCCTGGGGGTCTGGTGATGAGGCTCCCGGTGCGTAGTGAATCCGCAGGGACATGCCATTTGCAAAGCTCATAGCCCTTTTTCGAGCACGGATGCCAGTCCGATATCTGTGCTGCGGGGTGGACGAGCAGGCAGTGGGCGATTGCGAGGCAGTGGGCGATTGCGAGGCTGCCTAGGATGCGAATCCCGGATTTCGTTCTCGCGCCCGACCCGCCGATCCGGCTCAACGACGTTTCTACCTATATGGCGACCAGCGGGCATTGTCGTTCCGTTGGAAGCTGGTAAAGCGGTGGCGCCATTGCTCGTTCAGAGACGGATTGGCGGACAGCACAGGGAGCACGCTCGTAACCAGTTGAAATTCCCGTAGGCGCCTCAGGATCGGGAACCCACTCCATGTGGTCACGTCTATTCCGTAGGTGTCGACGACCTGCTGATGGAAGTTGGTGGCGTAGTCCATTCGAAGATGCCCTACGGCGACGGGGGTGAGGTCCCATTCGGGAGGGCCGTGTGCCGCGCCGTCGAAGTCGCAGATGACCGCGCCTGCGCTGCTCTGAATCAGGTTGCCAGTGAAGGCGTCACCGTGAATCGGCCCGGGGGGCATCATCGGCTGCATGGATGCCAGGCCCTCGGAGAGCTCCTCGACCGTGTCGAGGAGGAACTGGTGGTCGACGGGGCTGAGGACGTCCTCCTCCTGGATTCGCTGGGAGATCGCGTGCAGAGGGTTCCACGATGGCAGTGGGTCGGATGGCGGTGGGAGTGCGTGGAGTTGGCGCAGGATCTCGCCGAGCTCGATGCCGTTGGGCGACGACGTGGTGGGCGAACCGGGAGTGACGGTGTGCCAGAAGGTGATGGTGTGCTCGCCCAGACGGAGCGGTTGTGGGAGGTCGTCGACGAGCCGGACCGCTGGGAGGTCATGTAGGGCCAGCCAGCGTGCGACGGTGATGACCTTGGGCACCCGTTGCCGGATGGCGGTCGAGCCTGGAATTCGGACGGTGATCGGGCTTGCGGTGAGGTTGTAGACCGCGTTGTTGGTGAACTTCGCCAGCGTCGCGCCGTCGGCGTCGAGGCCGACTTCCGTGCAGGCTGACTCCAGGACGGTGCGGGTCCAGTTTGCTGTTGGGGCAGTATCTTCCGAGGTCGGCTGTGTCATACCGACTCCTGCAACGTACGAATGGACTGGGCCAACTCGTGGAGGTCCGGTTCCCGTGCGGGTTCTAGGGCGAGGTCTTGTAGTGGTTTGAGTCGGTGGATGGTGCGCACGGACCGCACTGTAGATGCCGCGGTGACTGCTTGTCGTCCGGCCTGTAGGCCGAGCTCGGTCGCTCCGATGCGCAGATAGGCGCATCCCAGGGCTGTGGATTCAAAGCATCGACTTCGGGTCATCTCGGGCCCGCGCATGCTGATGGCGCGTGTGAGGTGGTCGATGCCGACCTGCATGTCGGCCGGTGTTGGCGAGGGTTGGGCGGTGAGCGCGACGCCGATCGAGGCGTTGAGGTCGGCGTCGCCGAAGAATTGGATCCAGGCTTGGACATTGTCGGGGGTGGAGCGGGTGAATTCGTCCTGGGCTCGGCCGAGGGATCGCTGCATCTGTGCGCGGTCGTCGAGCAGTGCGTAGGCCCATGCCTCGTTGGCGCACAGCATGGCCACGGTCAGCGGGCAGCCGGCGTTCTGTGCCTCCAGTTGGCCGAGCTGGAAGAACTTCAGCGCAACTCGATACATCGCCGGATCGGGCTTGTTGCTGTGGCTCGTCTCGCCGCCGCGGTGCAGGTGCAGGCGCCCGGCGCGGTAGAGCACGTTGGCGGCGAGGGAGTGATCGCCGACCTTGTGCGCGATCGTGTGGGCACGCTTGAAGTGCTTGCGGGCCGATCGGTAGAGCCCGAGGTCGAAGCTGGTCCACGCGGCGAGATTGTGCATGTCAGCCAGCGCTGAGCGCAGCTGCCGGTGGGTGGCTTCGGTACCGGAGGAGTTGAGCAGTTGCTGTGACCAGCGGACCTGGGCCGCGATGGCGTCGCGACAAGCCCCACCGCCGAACCGATAGTCCAGGGTGCGCATGGCCGCGGTCAGCGAGGTCATGCGCGCGATGTCGGTGCTCCCGATGCTCTCGGGCGCCGGCGCGGGCTCTGCGTCCGCATCGAGGGGTTGCCACCAGATGGCCGCGGTGTCGTCGTCGGTGCCCATCGTGACGTTGGCTGCGTGGGACAGCAGTTGCTTGATTTCCTCGCGCTCGGTGGCATCTGCGGTGCAGGCCGCAGCCGCCTGGTCGAGGCTGTAGGAGAGCGGATCGTCGAACGCCAAACCCATGTAGCCGCGCGGGACGCCGAGCCCGTCGGCGATCCGCACGAGGACGTCCCAGGCTTGGATCCGTCGGCCCTTGCGGATCACCTCGTAGACCTCGGACTGGTACAAGCCAGTCATCCGCGCGATCTGACGTTGGCCGATTCCGCTGCGCTGCAGCAGGTCGAACACCACCTTGAGATCGCGGGCAGCCAGGGCGCGGCGCATCTGCGGGGATTCCCAGGTCGCCGCCGCGACTTCACTTCGCTGTGGACTCAACGCGAGTGCTCCATCCTGATCGGTGGCCACCTGATCTCGACCACGTTCCCAGGTCCTCGGTCATATCTCCGGGAAATGCTCGGCACCAACGAAATTGACTAGTGCCGCCTGTCATCGAAGTGACGAGTCGAGCAGACCGGCGCCGCCGCTTACCTGCACCGGGCCAGCAGGTGAATCCTCGATGAACTAGCGAAAGCCACGGCTGGTCAAGACGTTTCGCGGAGCATCGGTGGGAGCCGAGTGCATGCGGTGACGGTGTGGTCAACCGCGTCGGGAAGGTGGCAATCCATGGTCCAGATCGTCTCGTGCACGCAACCAGAAACCGGTGAAATGGAGACCGATCCAGGAAAGCTCGCCGCGCCCGATCATAGCCAGCCAGAAGCGGGAGTTGCTGTGCGGCCCTTGCGGGTTGTGGTGGTAGGGCAGGGCTACGTCGGGCTGCCGCTGGCGCTGCATGCCGCCGATGTCGGCCACCACGTAATCGGCTTCGACACCGACCGAGCCAAGGTCGAGAACCTGAAATCGGGCCGCTCGCCGATCGAGGACATCGCCGACAACGCACTGGAATCAGCCCTGAGCAGCGGACGCTACAGGCCGTCATCGCGTCCGCGGGATCTGGTCGGCTTCGACATCGCGGTGATCGCCGTACCCACACCGCTGACAGACGGAGCACCTGATCTGTCCTTCGTCCGGAGCGCCGGGCATCTGGTGGGTGTCCACCTGCGTGCAGGCGCGCTCGTGGTGTTGGAGTCCACGAGCTACCCAGGCACCACTCAGATCCTGGGTGATGTGCTCGAGTCAGCGTCGGGCTTGAAGCGCGGAGTCGATTTCGGGTTGGGCTTCAGCCCCGAACGCATCGATCCGGGCAATCGGCACTGGACGGTAGCCACGACACCCAAAATCGTCTCCGGCATCGACGCAGTCTCGCTGGCCCGGGTCGCCGAGTTCTACAGCGGCCTGGTCGATCGGGTCGTGCTGGTGGACCGGTGCGAGGAAGCCGAGCTGGCCAAGCTGCTGGAGAACACCTTCCGGGCCGTGAACATCGCCGTGGTCAACGAGCTGGCCGAGATCGCTCGCCGGGCCGGTGTCGACTTCCGACGGGCGCTGGCCGCGGCAGCGACCAAGCCGTTCGGGTTCATGGCCTTCGATCCCGGCCCCGGCATCGGCGGGCACTGCCTGCCGGTCGATCCGATCTACCTGTCCTGGTGGGCCGCTCAGCACGGCGGTAGCCGGTCCGCGCTGATCGACCTGGCCGCTCAGATCAACAACAGTCGACCCGGCCAGGTCGTCGACCGGCTCACGCACACACTGCGCGCCCGCGACCGTGACCTGGCCGGTGCGCAGATCCTGCTGCTGGGGCTGGCCTACAAGCCGGGCAGCGGGGACATCCGCGAATCTCCCGCCATCGAGGTCGCCCGGTTGCTCACCGCGCGCGGAGCCCGCGTTGTGGCGTGCGACCCGTTCGTAGGGGACAGCGCGGCGGCGGGGATCGCCGTGACCGACGACGTGGGCCTCGAGCTGGCAGCTGCGGACGCGGTGGTGGTGCTGACCGACCACGATTGCTTCGACTACGACCAGATCGCCGCGGAGGCGGCGTTCGTGCTGGACTGCCGCGGCCGCCTGGCCGCGGGTGCGACCGTGGAGCAGCTGTGAAGCCCGGCCTGCGGGTCACGGTGACCGGCGGCGCCGGGTTCATCGGCTCGAACCTGGTCCACCGGCTGTTGCGGGACCCGGCGATCGGGGCGGTCACCGTCATCGACGACTGCTCGACCGGCACCGTGGAGAGCCTGGGCGCCGACCGGTCCGCGATCGACTTCCGCCTCGCCACCATCCTCGACGCTGATGCAGTCGCCGACGCGGTCGCCGGTGCCGATGCGGTTGTTCATCTCGCCGCGCTCGGGTCGGTGCCGCGTTCGATCCAGCACCCGCTGGCCAGCCACCACGCCAATGCCACTGGCACGCTGCAGGTCCTGGAAGCCTGCCGCCAGGTCGACGGTCCGCTGGTGATCGCGGCCTCGTCGTCATCGGTGTACGGGGCGAACCCTCAACTGCCACGCGTGGAGAGCTCTGCGGCGATGCCAGTGAGTCCGTACGCGGTGACCAAACTGGCGTCGGAGGCCTACCTCGGCGCCTACCACGCCAGCTTCGGGCTGCCGGTCCTGCCGCTACGGTTCTTCAACGTCTTCGGGCCAGGCCAGCGGGCCGGACACCCCTACGCCGCGGTCATTCCCCGCTTCATCGCCGCCATGCTGGCCCAGGAACCGATCCGGGTGCACGGTGACGGCACCCAGACCCGCGACTGGACCTTCGTCGACACCGTGTGCCAGGTGATCAGCGCCGCGATCGTCGACCAGGTGACCAGCCCGTGGCCGGTGAATCTGGCCTTCGGCACCCCGCATTCGGTCCTCGAGGTCGCCGAGGAGATCGCCGAACTCCTCGGGTGCGAACTCACTGTCGAGCACACCGCGCCCCGACCCGGCGACGTCGCCCATTCCCACGCCGATCCGACGCGACTGCGCGCGCTGTTTCCGTCCGTCACCACCTGCGGGTTGCGCGAGGGCCTGGAGCGCACCATCGCCTGGCATCACCAGCTGAGCGAGGTGAGTCGATGCACATCCTGATGTATCACCTCGTCGACGACGCGGTCACCGACCCGATGTCGGTGCCCCTGAACCGATTCCGCGCCCAGATGCAGCTGCTCGCCGAGCAGTACACGGTGCTGACCGAGACCGACCTGCATCGGATGCTCACCGCCGGTATGCAGCCGCCGGCCAGGTCGGTGCTGCTCACTTTCGACGACGGATACACCAACACGATCACCACGGTCCTGCCGGTCCTCGAACAGCACGGGCTGCCCGCGGTGATGGCCGTGTGCGGCGGGTACCTCACCACCGACCTACCGCGATCGACACCACATGTCGTCGAGCAGATGGCGGATCTGGTTGGGGTGCGCCGGTGGCTCGCGAGCGGGCGCACCGTCGCCGCACACGGCTACACCCACCAACGTCTCACCACCGCAACCGATCTCGGCCTCGCGTGGCAGGTCCTGGGTGACCGGGAAACGCTCACCGAGCTGCTCGGCGATCCACCGACCACCTTCGTCTACCCCTACGGCGCCTACGACCTGCGGGTGCAGCGCGTGGTGGCGCGCGTCTACCCGCTGGCGATGACGACCGACGAACACCACCGCGTCGACATCGGCCACCCCTACAGCCTGCCGCGCATCCAGGTCGACCCCAGTTGGAGCCTGCCCGCGTTCCAGGCCGCGCTCGATGCCGACACCGACCCGGCGACCGCCCAGCACAACGCCCGACGCGTCGACACCGCCGCCGGCAGAACCACAGGAGTACTCCGATGACCCTGCACCCGCGCACCGTCGCGCTGTACTGGCACAACGGCAGGTCCCTGGGCCACACCTCCGGAGCAGCCAAAGTCGCCCATCACCTGCTGCGATCACCGGGGGCGTACTCGATCGCGGGGATCACCGGCGCCTACCGGGGCCTGGACCTGTTGCCAGACGAGGTCGACCTCATCAAGATTCCCTCGTTCGCCAACTTCGACGACCCGAGCGGATGGAACCTACGCCCGCGCCTAGCCATCAGCGAAGCGACCCTGCACCAGGCCCGCGCCGACCTGATCACGACGTTCCTGCGCCACTACCGACCCGAAGTGCTGATCAGCGACCACATCCCGCGCGGCACCGACGACGAACTGGTACCCGCACTGGAAGCGCGATACCCCACGCACGCGGTGCTGAGCCTGCGCGGGGTGCTGTTCGACCGGGACAAGACCATGCGCAAGTATTTCGGTCCCCAACACCGTGGTCCCTGGGTGCTCGATCACTACTGCCAGTTCAACGTCCACATCCACCCGGAGGTGTTCGACCTCGCCGAGTATTACCGTCTCACCGGCGAAGCCGCACAACGGTTGCACTACACCGGATACCTCGCTGAACCGGTCTCCTACACCCGCGATCAGGCACGCACCCTGCTCGGTGTCGACGCTGATCAACGGTTGGTGGTCGCGGCCATGGGCGGGGGCCAGGGCGCGGGCGAGCTGTGGCAAGCGCTTTCGCGGGCGCTGACCACACGGCGTAGTGCGTTCGATCGGGCGCTGCTTGTCACCGGCCCCTACCTCGAACCGGCGGATCTGGCGGCGCTGCAACAGTATTGGTCTGACGACGACACGGTCGAGGTTCGCGCCTACGAGGCGGATCTGAAGCCGTGGATGCGGGCCGCGGACCTGTTCATCGGTGCCGCTGGCGCGAACATGCTCGGCGAAGTGCTCGCGACCGCCGTCAACACGATCGCGATTCCGCGCCAGATACGGGAGGTCGAACAGCAAGTCCACTCCGAGCGGCTGCACCAGCTCGGCATCCTGCGCAAAGTCGGCCTCGCCGAGGCGCTGACCGGGGCCCTCGACACCGAAGTCGCACGCGCCCTGCATGATCCGCTCGTCACCGATGGCACCCGCTACCTGTGGGACGGTGGCTCCTACGACCGCCATCTGCCCGGCTCCGACGCCGGGACACGATGCGCCTGCACGAGCTCGCCGCAGCGTGCGCCGATGGTGCAAGCATGAGGCCGCCCGGGTGCCTGATCGTGCGGTCGTCCAACCTCGTGCTGGCCGACCCCACGCACACCGCCCAAGGACAGATCGCGGTCTGCGAAGGGACCGTCACGGCGGACCCCACCGGCTGCGGCCACCACCCGCGCGTGCTCGAGGCCAACGAGAAACTGGTCGGGCCCGGCCTGGTCGACCTGCACCTGCACGGCGCTCTCGGGCACGACTTCACCGAACCCGACCCAGCGGCCTGGCGCCACATCCTCGATACCCACCTGCGAGCCGGAACGACCACCGCGCTGGCCACTCTGGCCAGCACCACCGCCCAGGCCACCGCCGCGGCCCTGGCCACTGCTGCTGATCTGCTCACCGACGACGACGCGACCACCCTGGCCGGGGTGCACCTGGAAGGACCCTGCCTGGCCGCCGACCAGCGCGGTGCCCACGACCTCGCCCATCTTCGGTCTCCGGCCAAGCTGCTCGCCGAGCTGACGCCGGTGCCGACCGCCCTGCAGATGGTGACCCTCGCACCGGAACTACCCGAGGCCGACACCGTGATCTCCTACCTCGTCGACCACGGCGTGCGGGTCTCGGTCGGCCACAGCCAGGCGACCCCGGCCCAGCTCCAGACCGCCCGGAACCGGGGAGCGACCCATCTCGCGCACCTGTGGAGTGGCCAATCCGCGCTCACCCGGCCCGGCGTACACCGGATGCCGGGCCTGCTCGAGGCGTCGCTGGCCTCCGACGAGTTCACCGCCGAACTCATCGCCGACGGCCATCATCTGCCCGCCGAGCTGCTGACCATCGCCCTACGCTGCCTCGGCCCGGAACGGCTGTGCCTGGTATCGGATGCGACTGCGGGGATGGGCCTGCCGACCGGGTACACGTTCCGCACCGGTGCGGCTACCGGGCGCGTGCACGACGGCTACGCCACCACGACCACGGCGAACAGCCTGTGCGGCAGCATCGTCGCGCTGTCGAGCACACTGGCGCGGATGCGGGCGCTGACCGGCGCCTCGGTCCGTGAGGTTCTGACGATGGCCACCGCGACTCCGGCCAAAGTCCTGGGCCGCTACCCGAGGATCGGGACACTACGGCCCGGGGCCCGCGCGAACCTCACCCTCTGGGACGCCGATCTGACCTTGGCGTCGGTCGTGCTCGACGGCCGACTCGTCGCCGACGATGCGGACGGCCCGCGATGAGCACGCCCATGCGGGTCGTGTTGATCGGGGCGGGCACTCGCGCCCGAAAGCTGTACTTGCCGTGGCTCAACGGTGCCTTCGGCGCGCGGGTCGCCGCCGCGGAACTGGTCGCCGTGATCGACCGAGATCAGCACACACTCGACCACGACGGCCACCGGTTCGCGGGCACCGTCGCCGGGCCCGCAGACATCGACCAGGTCCTCGTCGACACCGAACCCGACCTGGTCGTCATCGCCACACCGGATGCCGAGCACCGCCACTTCGTCGAGCGAGCCCTCGCGGCGCGGTGCGCGGCGCTGGTGGAGAAACCGTTGGCGACCACTATCGATGACGCGGTAGCCCTCGCTCACGCCGGAATGCAGGGCGGGGCAGTGCTGCTCGTCGCGCACAACCTGCGCTTCACCAACGTCCACACCCAGGTCCACCAGATGCTCGCCGACGGGCTGATCGGCACGGTGGCCGACGCCGAATTCCACTACCGGCTCAACGTCTCCCATTCGGCCAGCTACTTCCAGCGCTGGCACCGCCGCCGCGCGGCCTCTGGCGGGCTCGAGGTCACCAAGGCCTGCCACCACCTCGATCTGCTCGCCTGGTGGCTGCACGCACACCCGAGCACCGTCACCGCGACCCTGCAACACCGGCACTACAAGCCAGATGACCCAATGCTGCTGCCCGGCACCGACATCCACGACACGATCGCCGCCGACATCGCCTACGACACCGGCGCGTACGCGCGCTACACGCTCACCACCAACGCCGACGACGAGGGCTACACCTGCCACCTGTTCGGTACTGCGGGCACCCTCACGATCCACTACGACGCACACGCCGGCCCGCACCTGATCGACCTGCGCCCGCACAACGGCCCCGGTGCCCGCTACCAGATCCCGCGAGAACCGGGCACCCACGCCGGCGCCGACACCGCGATGCTGGCCGCCCTGCCCGCCGCCGTGACCGACCAGCACAGCATGGCCTTCGCCACCGCGGCCGACGCGGCGCGCGCGGTCGCCACCGGCGCCACCATGCACCCCGCCAGCCTCACCCACCACCCCCTGCCCATTCCAGATCCCACGACGACGTTCGGAGCATCGAGATGACCACCGCGCTGGCTCGCACACCCAACGGCCTGACACTGACCCGGCACCTGCTCACCGCAGGCGAGCACCTCGCCGTCGAGGACCGCCCCGACCAGGAAACGGCCCTGATCCTGATCGCCGGCCACATCACCACCCGAACCGGCGATGACACCCACATCGCCGAGCGCGCCGACCCCTTCACCGCGCCCGCCGTCGGCTGGTACTTCCCGGCCAGCACCGCGGCGTCGGTCACCGCCGGACCCGACGGCGCGGACCTGATCCAGGTCCACGCCCCGCTCGGCGACATCCGCACCACCGGGCCCGCTTCCCCCGTCACGGCGGTCACCCCGGAGACGCGCGGGCACCGCAGCTGGGAACGTGAAGTCACCACGCTGCTGGCACCTCCCCGAACCGGCGGATTGCTGCTCGGGGAGACCATCGCCCGCGACGGCCGCTGGTCGACGTATCCACCACATCGCCACTCGATCAGCGACCCGCCCCGTGAAACCGCGCTGCAGGAAGCCTTCGCGTTCCGGGTCCGCCCCGCCACCGGCTTCGGCGTGCTGCTCACCTACGACGACACCGTCGCCGACGCCTGCTCCACCGTCGTCCTCGACACCAGCATCGCCACGGTCACCCACGGCTACCACGCGATCGCCGCGGCTGGCGGCCACGACCTCTACTACCTGTGGGCCGCCCACGGCGACACCGATCACCACTTCGCCCTCCACACCGACCCCGCCCACGCCTGGCTGCTCGACACCTGAGCCTCGCGCCCGGCGCGGTTACCCGAGAACTCCCATCCGATCCCATCCGAACACTGAGGAAGGACACCCATGACCACCACCCAATCGCGGGGCCTGGCCGTCGTCACCGGCGCGAGCGTCGGCATCGGCGCGGCCACCGCCCACGCCCTGCACGCGGCCGGCTACACCGTGCTGGCGGCATCTCGACGCCTGAGCACCGAGAACCCCAGCGCCACCGGCATCACCAACCATCACCTCGACGTCACCGACGCCGACTCCGTCGCGGCGCTCGCCCGGACCGTCGCCGAGCACCCACTGCCGCTGACCCTGCTGGTCAACAACGCCGGAATCCCCACTCCCGCAGCTACGATCGCCGACAGCGACGTCGCAGACTGGCACGCCACCTACGACACCAACGTCGTGGGAAGCCTGCGGACCAGCCAGGCTCTGCTCCCGCAGCTCATCGACAACCGAGGGCACATCGTGTTCCTCGGCTCCACCGTCGGCCGTGTCGCCTACGAACGCGGCGCCGCCTACGCCGCCAGCAAACACGCCCTCGCCGCGATGGTGGGGACCCTGCGCCTGGAGCTCAACGGCGAACCCGTCCGGATCACCGAGGTCGCCCCCGGGATGATGCGCGGCGACGAGCGTGGCGGCGAGTTCATGCGCTCCCGATTCGGCAACGACCAGACCGCGATCGACGCGGTCTACCAGGGCGTCGAGAACCCCCTGGTTCCCGCCGACATCGCCGAGATCATCGTCTGGTGCGTCACGCGGCCCCCGCATGTCGACATCGATCTGCTCGAGGTCCGCCCCCTGGCCCAGGCCGCCCAGCACAAGGTCCACCGCACCGCCTGATCAACCCCGGCTGGGCCCAGCCCGCGGCGGCGGGCCCAGCCTCTCAGCAAGGAGAAATGCGATGTCCACCAACCGGATCGTCCTCATCCTGCGCCACTTCACCGTCGGCGGCCTGGAACGGGTACTGCTCTCGCACACCCGCGTCCTGCTCGACGCGGGATACGAGGTCACCGTCTGCGTGCTCGACCCCGGCCGCGACAACGCCCTCGTCGCCGAACTCCCCACCGCAGCCGAACTCGTCGTCGCGCCACGAAACCGGCTGCGCCGCAACCTGTTCCTGGCCGCACTGGTCCGCGACAAGGTCGTGGTGCTCGAATTCGGCGACGGACGGCTCTATCCGTCGATCCGGCCCGCTCTTCGACTGGCGCGCACCGTCATCCGGTTCTGCCACTCCGACTACTCCCACCTGCGCAGCCGTGGCAAGAACCGACTCGACCGAGCCCTCTCCCGCGGCGAAGACCACATCGTCGCAGTCGGAGGAAGGTCCACTCGGTTCCTCCTCGACGACGTCGGCATCCCGGCCGCCAAGGTCACCACCTTGACCAACGCGACCGAAACCCGCACTGCCGCTGTAGCGCCGCCGGGAGCGGCTTGGGCGCAGGACCGCTACATCGTTGCCGTGCAGAGCCTTTACCCCCACAAGGGCCACGACAGCCTCCTGCGTGCCTTCGCCCGCGCGATCGCCGACACCACGGCCCCTGCGCGCCTGGTCATCATCGGTGACGGCGATCAGACCATCGCGTTGCGCCAGCTCGCCGCGACACTCGACATCACCGATAGCGTCGTCTGGCTCGGTGCGGTCTGGCAACGCGACCTCGTCGACAGCGTGCTCGCCGGTGCGGCAGGCTTCGTCTCGATGTCCCGCTTCGAAGGCGTACCCATCTCGGTCCTCGAGGCCCGCCAACACGGATTGCCGCTGATCCTGACCGACATCCCCGGCCACCGTGACAGCGCAGGGGGCCGCGGTCGCGCCGAGTTCGTCGCGGTCGATGACATCGTCGCGTTCGCCTCCCTCATCCGAGAACTGCTCATTGACGCAGACGCTGCCATGGCAGCCCACCACCCGGATATCGACGCGCTCGCCCTGGAATGGGCCACCTACCGCGACCAGTTTCTGGGCATCATCGAACAGGCCAGCGGAACGAAGATGCCTGTTCAAGTGCCCCAGAGTTCCGTATTCTGATGGCCCTGCCTCTATGCGCCGCTGCGCCATCGAAATCTCGAATCGATCTGCGCCTCCAGGTGTAATCTGCCCCCGCCCGGCCTGACCATGCCGGAACCCAACCCCGTGAGGAAGCCGTGCCACCAACCACGTTCTCCGAGCTCAGCCACAGCGACCAGCTCCATGTTCTCGACGGATTGACCCGCGCCGCCCTGCCGATCCACTACGGCATCCCCGCAACCGCCGAACTGGAACTTCAGCAGTACGAGGACAACGCCGTCTGGCGGGTCACCCCCGCCGGAAGCGAGACCTCCTACGTCGCGCGCCTGTCCATCCGAGACGGCCGACCAGCCGACCAGCAGCGCAGCGAAATGGCCTGGCTGGAAAGCCTTTCCGCATCAGGGGGCGTCGCCGTTCCCGGTCCGGTGACCACGACCAGCGGCGACCATGTCGTGCCCGTCACGGTTCCCGGCCACGACCAGCCCGCTACGCTCGCGCTGCTGCACTGGGTACCCGGCACCGCCGAACCGCCCTACCAGCAGCCCGGAGTCGCCCAGCAGATGGGCGCGGCCACCGCACACCTGCACCGCAACGCCGCCACCATCGACATCCCCGACTTCGACCGGCCGACATGGGACTACGAAACAATCCTGCTCAAAGGGGCGGCTCTGACCGATCCCGACGCCACCGTGAACCTCGGAGACCGAGGCCGGGAGACCTTGCGCGCCGTCGCCGACCGGGTTACCCAGGTCCTCGCCGCAACCGACCCCTCAGAGCACACGCGAATCCACGGTGATCTGCACCGCGAGAACATGATCGGCTTGCCGACCGGCGGCGTCGGGGTCATCGACTTCGACGACTGCGGGTGGGGAAGTCCGATCCTCGACCTCGCGACCGTGCTCTCCTCGATCCACCGGATCGCCCACACCATTCCAGGCGCCTACGAAAAGTTCGCGCACGACTTCCTCGACGGCTATGCCGAGGTCTTCGCGCTGCCCGACGATCTCGACGACCTGCTCGAGCCGTACCTGATCCTGCGCGACTGCTTCGTGCTGAACTTCGTCAGCGGTGCCCTATCCAACGCCTCCGTCGCGGAGTGGGGACACGACCGGATCGCCGGCATCCTCTCCAACATGGACGCCTACTTGGCTGGCGAGCCCTATCCCGGTGGAATTGGGTGACATCCGGACATCCACCAGAAGCTGAGCACTGTCCCGGCGCGCCGATCACTCCCTGTGGCAGCGGGTTCAAGATGACGCCCAATGCTCTCGCCCCTGAGGCTGACCGCCCCAGGGGCGAGAGCAATGTAGCCCCACAGGTCACCGCGTGCCGTCACCCCGGATCACTCGACTCCGCCCAGCCTCGCCCTCAACTGCGGATCGGGTGGTTTGGCACCAGCCTCATGCAACATCTCGAGGCCCACAATCCGCGCCTGCACTTTCAGACCGACCTGCCCGAAATCGGCGAGACCATCGAGGTCACCGAGCACCGCCACCGCGGCTACGTCACCGCCCTGATCACTCACTGGCAGACCGTCTACCCCTGGGTCACCATCACCTCCGACAACCACGGCGAAGGCGGCGCGACCTCCCGCGACGTCCTGACCAACCTGCGTGCCGCCATCGACGACGGCAGCTGGTGGGACCTGGCCGTGCTCGGCGTCGGCATCAACGACGTCTGTTCTCTAGCGAAATTCATCTGTTGTTCATCTGATTACAGGCGGGGGCGACGCCCCCGGGTTGCACGGTCTTCTTCGACGAGCGGTCAGGCAACAGTTCCGAACATGGCTTGGGT
>JACIXH010000059.1 GCA_014360565.1 Nocardia sp. | reverse complement strand
TCATCGTCGATCCCCGGGTGCGTCAGGAACCGGCCAGAAAGGACGGCCGAATCCTGATACCGCTCTCGCGCCACCACGGCGACCCGCGCGCGTACAAGATGATCATCCCCGCGCACGACGAACAGCCCTACCCCAGAACCCATGAAGGCTACGAATGGCTGTTCGTATTGCGCGGCCGACTACGAGTTCGCCTGGGCGACAACGATTTCGTCATGGGAACCGGCGAGGCCGCCGAATTCGACTGCCGGATTCCGCACTGGTTCGGCGCCGCCGGTGGCCACAGCGTCGAAATCCTCAGCCTCTTCGGCAAACACGGTGAGCGAATGCACGTTCGCGCCCGACCGGCTCAGTCGTGACTGCCCTCGATCGTGACAGTGTGTGCCGGCGGCTCCCTCTTCTACTGTATACACGATTTCGGGCCCTCATGAGCCGCTGATCTGTGGTTCATAATCGCTCGCGACAGAACCGAACCACCAGGTGAGGAGTAGCGGGATGGTCTATGTGCTCGGGTTCGACGAGGTCGATTCGACCCAAGTCGCAGTCGTCGGGGGCAAGGGCGCGAACCTCGGTGAGTTGTCGCGCGTCGGTGGTGCCGGGGTGCCGGACGGATTCTGTGTGACGACCGAGGCGTTCGCACGGACGGTGGCCGGCGTCGCCGCGTTCGATGATCGGGTCGACGCGTTGACGCGCCTCGAGTGGAGCGATCGGGCGGCGATCTCCGCGCTGAGTGCGCAGCTTCGGCGCGCGGTCGAGGAGGCGGTCGTTCCCGATGAGGTGGCGGCCGCGATCGTTGCCGCGCATGCCCGGCTCGGCGCCGACGACGCCTGTGCCGTGCGGTCGAGCGCTACGGCCGAGGATCTCGCGACCGCGTCGTTCGCCGGGCAGCAGGACACATACCTGAACGTCGTCGGATCGGCGGCGGTCCTCGAACATGTCCGGCGGTGCTGGGGTTCGCTGTTCACCGAGCGGGCTGTCACCTATCGACTGCGAAACAGCTTCGACGCGAAGAAGATTCAGATGGGAGTGGTCGTGCAGCGAATGGTCTTCGCGCGCGCCGCCGGCATCCTGATGACCGCCGACCCCCTCACCGGCGACCGGACCGTCGTGACCATCGATGCCGGTTTCGGTCTCGGTGAGGCCCTGGTGTCCGGCCTCGTGAACGCCGATCTCTACCGGGTCCGCGGCGAGGACATCATCACCAGGACGATCGCCACCAAGAAGGTCGCCGTCGAGCCGGTGCCTGCGGGCGGAACGCGGGTGCGTGAGATCGCGCACGAACGACGAAACGAGGCGGTGCTCGCCGACGCCGACGTGCTGCGGCTCGCCGAGCTCGGCCGCCGTACCGAAGCACACTTCGGCTGTCCCCAGGACATCGAATGGTGCTGGGCGGACGGCACTTTTCGCATCGTGCAGAGCAGGCCGATCACCACCCTGTTCCCGGTCCCCGCCGTTGACGACGGCGAGAACCATGTCTACGTCTCGGTGGGCCATCAGCAGATGATGACCGACGCGATGAAGCCGCTCGGTATCTCGGTGTGGCAGCGGACGAGCACCGCGCCCATGCGCGACGCGGGCGGTCGACTGTTCGTCGATGTCACCGCGATGGTGTCCTCGCCCGCCTCAGGTGCGGCTCTGGCAGCGGGACTCGGCAAGTCCGATCCACTGATGGGGGACGCGTTGCGCACCGTGCTCGACCGCGGCGATTTCGTTCGCCGAGTGCCGGCCGAGGATTCCGGCAGACCGGCGGGGGTGGTCGCCGACGCGCCCGCGCCGCTCGAGACCGATCCCGGCATCGTCACCGAGCTGATCAGCGCCAGCGAGGCTTCCCTGGCGGCGCTCGAGCGTGACATCGTCGCCGAGTCCGGTCCTGCGCTGCTCGATTTCATCAAGTCCGATATCGAAGGCGAGCTGCGGCGGGTTCTGTTCGCGCCCCGGAGTTTACAGGTGATCACCGCCGGTATGGACGCCGCCGAATGGCTCAACGATCGGCTGCGTGAATGGCTGGGGGAGAAGAACGCCGCCGACGCGTTGAGTCAGTCGATCCCCGGAAACGTTACCGCGGAGATGGGTTTGGCGCTGCTGGACGTCGCCGACGCGATCCGTCCGCATCCCGAGGCGGTGGCCTACCTGGAGCAGCTCGAGGACGACGATTTCCTCAACGATCGCGGCTGCCCGAGCGAGGTGCGGGCCGCGCTTGCGGGCTTCCTCGACACATACGGAATGCGCTGCGCAGGCGAAATCGACATCACCCGGGCGCGATGGCGCGAAAGTCCCGCCACGCTGGTGCCGACAATTCTCGGCAATATCGCGAACTTCGAGCCGGGCGCGGCGGCCCGGCGCTTCGAGCACGGGCTCCGCGACGCCGAACGGCACAAACAACGGATTCTGCGACGGCTGCGCGCGCTGCCCGGTGGGCAGGCGAAGGCCGACGAGACCGAGCGCATGATCGAGCGCGTGCGTACCTTCGCCGGATACCGCGAGTACCCGAAGTACGCCATGGTGAGCCGCTATTTCGTCTACAAGCAGGCGCTCTTGCGTGAGGCGCAACGTTTGGTGGCGGCCGACGTGCTGCGCGATCGTGACGACATCTACTACCTGACATTGGACGAACTGCACGAGGTGGTGCGCACCCACCACGCCGACCAGGACCTCATCGACGAACGAAAGGACGCGTTCGGCTCGTACCGCTCACTCACCGCCCCGCGAGTACTGACTTCCGACGGCGAGGCGCTCACCGGCGCGTACCGGCGCGAGGACCTGCCCACTGGCGCACTGCCGGGTTTGGCGGTGTCGGCCGGGACGATCGAAGGTCGCGCCCGCGTGCTCTGCGATATCGCGCAGGCCACCCTCGAACCGGGCGACATCCTGGTCACCGCTTACACCGACCCGAGCTGGACGCCGCTGTTCGTCGGCATCGCGGGACTGGTGACCGAAGTCGGCGGCCTGATGACCCACGGCGCGGTGATCGCCCGCGAATACGGCCTACCCGCCGTGATCGGCGTGGAACACGCCACCGAGACGATCCGGGACGGGCAGCGGATCAGAGTCGACGGCACCAACGGTTACGTCGAGATCCTCTCGCCGCCGTAGCGCCTCACCGGTTTCGGTCGCGTGCAGGCGATCGAGCGTGCCGTCGCGGTGTGCGTTCGCTGCGCAATGGGCGGTGCCGACGTCGAATCTGTCCGGGGCGAGCGGGCAGGACTCGGCCGTGGCCGGCTCAGCTTCTCGGCGGGCGTCGCACTGTCGGACGGGCCGATTCGATGCGGGTGGCGAGGTCGACCAGGTCGCTCGCGGGACCGGACGGCGGAGTGCCGCGGTGCCAGATGGCGCGGAACTTGCGGGTCAGAACTGTCGAGTCGGCCAGGTCGACCTCGCACAGGGTGCCCGCACGGAGTTCGTGGGCGACGATCAGCCGGCTGACCACGGCGGGAGCGAGCCCGCTGCGGGTGGTCGCGAGAATGGCGGCGGCGGAGCCGAGCTCGGCCGCCGGTCGCGCGGGGGTGCCGTGGATCTCGAGCGCTGCCCAGACCGTGTCCCTGGTGCCGGAGCCCTTCTCCCGCCACACCAGCGGCGTATCGGCGAGTTCGGGCAGGCTCACCGGGCGAGCGCGGGTGGCCCACCGATGGGTCGGTGCGACAACGACGACCAGCTCGTCGGCCACGAGCACCCGGCTGCCCAGGCCCGTGGGCGCCTGCGGCCCCTCGACGAAACCGAGCGTCACCTCGCGATCGCGCACCGCCGTGGTCACCTGCTGAGAATTCGCGACATCCAGTTCGACGGCGAGCTCGGGCCGAAGCTTGCGCAACGCCGCCAGCCATTGTGGAATCCGGTGGTCGGCAATGGTTTTCGAGGCCATGACGTGCAGTTGCGGTGACAGGCCGCGGTGCAGGCCCGCGACGCCGTCCATCAGCGCGATGCCCGCGGCCAGCACCGGCCCAGCCCAGTCGACCACGGCGAAACCGGCATCGGTCAAGGCCGAACCCGTGGGCCCGCGATCGAGCAGCCGCAAATGCAGCCCCCGTTCCAGCGCGCTGATGCGCATGCCGACCGCGGGTTGGCTGATGCCGTGTCTGCGCGCGGCGGCGCCGAGGCTGCCCAGTTCCGCCACCGACACCAGCAGATCGAGCACCTCCAGATCGGGAGTCCCCGGCGGCAAGCTCATAAGGAAACCTTACGAGGTGGTGGATATCGAGGTCTACCGGACCGCAGGCGCCCGGACCAGGATCAGCAGTACCGCAACTCGCGGGTCTGTACAGCTGAGGAGAACACCGTGACGTTCGTGATCGGCGCCGCCTGCGTGGACATCCTGGATCGAGCGTGCATCGAGGAGTGCCCGATCGACTGCATCTTCATCGGCGATCGGATGGCCTATATCCAACCCGACGAGTGCATCGACTGCGCTGCGTGTGAACCCGCCTGCCCGGTGGAGGCCATCTATTACGAAGACGATCTGCCGCCGGGACAGGAACAGTTCGTCACCGAGAACGCCCGCTTCTTCCACGAGCCCCTGCCGGGACGATCGGAGCCCCTCGGTCAACCGGGCAGCGCGACCTCGGTCGGCGTACTCGGCGTCGACACCGTCTACGTCCAGGAGTTTTCGGTGTAGCCCGTCGGTTGCGCGAATCGAGGGGTCAAATCCCGCAGGTCGGCGCGATTGTGCGCCAGAATGTCGCCATGCGGACATTCGCCAAGATGGTGCACGCCGTCACTGCTGGGGTTCTGATCGTCGCTGCTGGTCACGGTGTCGCGGGTGCGGCGCCGTCGGGCAGTGCCGACGGTCTGCTGCCATGGCCCGCCGCCGGGCCGGACGGGGTGCAGGCGGCGGGTGCGGCCCTGGCCGACGGACTCACCGGGACGGTGGTGTGGTCGCGGGAGGCGAACACCCCGGTACCGATCGCCAGTATCGCGAAGGTGATGACGGCGGTGGTCGTGATCGTCTCCGGTGATCTCGAACGACCGGTGACCGTGCCGCAGGAAGCAGGGGCCTACTGCGCCAGGGAGAACGGCAGCACCGCGGGGCTGGTCGCAGGCGAGGTACTCACCGCCCGCCAACTGCTGTACGCGCTGCTGCTGCCCTCGGGCTGCGACGCCGCCTACGCCGTCGCCGAGTCGTTCGGTCCCGGCCAGGGTGGTTTCCTCGCCAGGATGAACGACACCGCACGGGTAATGGGCTTGGCGGGAACACATTTCAGCGACCCGGCCGGCATGCCGTACCCCACCGACCACTCCACCTATTCCACCCCGGCCGATCTCGTGGCGCTGGGCGTACGGGCGATGAACCTGCCGCTGTTCCGCGAGATCGTCGGTGCGCGGCACTTCCACGTTCCCGCCGGACCGGCCAACCGTGAGCACCACTGGGAGACGACGAACCGGATGCTCGACGAGTACCCCGGCACCATCGGCATCAAGACCGGCAGTACGAACGCCGCCGGACACTGCCTGCTGTTCGAGACCGTCCGCGCGGGAATCCCGATGATCGGGGTGGTGCTGCACAGCTCCGACCACAGCAGCGCGGTGGCACGTGAGGACGCGCAACGCATGCTGAACTGGGCCTACGACCCGATCCTGCGCGTGCTGCAACCGGTCGGCGGCTGACAACCGGCGCGATCGGAGCCCAGCGCATACCATTCCGGATGTGCGCCGTGGCAAATGGTTTCGGGTCCTCGTCAGCCTGGTCGTGCTCGGCGCTACCGCTGGTTGCGTGGGTGCGGTGGACCGGGCGGATTTCGAGGATCAGCTTCGTGCGCGCGGCGGTGGTCTGGTGAGCGAGCTGCCGGGGCAGGCCATCGCGGCGCTCACTGCGCGAACCGGCGCCGCCGACCTCGAAGTGAACCTCATGTTCCTCACCCCGCCGAACTCGACCCAGTTCCGGTTCACCTCGCTCGACCAGCCCGCCCAGATCACCAGATTCCTGGCCGAGGACCCCATGCTCGCCGCTCGCGCGGCCACCGTCCGCCTGCGCGTTCGACCCCCGGATCGATCGCGGCAACTCGACGACTATTCCTTCACTCTCGGCGCGCTCAGCGCTGCGAGCCCCGTGCGGGTGTCGGCGTCCGACGATCTCGACGGGGAGAATTTCACCGTCAGTGAGGTGCCGGGTCTGTCGCGTGTCGAGGACATCGTCGATACCGCGCTCACTCGCAGCGCGCTGGCTGACGGCCAGGTCACTGTCATCGTGGTGAGCCGTTTCGGCCGGGAGATCCGCATGGTCGCCAACGTCTTGTCACCGCGTGCGGAGATCGTTGCCGAATTCGACCGTACCGGGACGTTTCTGCGAATGCAGCAGGTGTAGCGGATGCGTCGAGTACTGGTGGCCGCCGTGTCGGCCGTTGTCGCCGCGGCCTTTCTCACCATCCTGATCGCCGTCGCGATCTGGCCGGGCGAAGCGCAACTCACCGCGCCACTGTTCTGCGCACCCCCGGCCACTGAACCCATGGTCGTCTCGGACACCTTCCACGACGCCGAGGGGACCTCGACCAACTACACCCTGTACTGCGTCGGTGATCGCGGCGTCGTCACCGACGCGGGCTTCGCGCTGCCCATGCTGGTGCTTTTCGGCGCCCACGTACTGATCCTGGGCGCATTGCTGCTGGTGGGGACCTTGATCAGCGCCGCTGGAACGCGACCGGAGGTGCAGGACGAGCGATTGCGTGACAGCTGACCAACGGTGTCAGCCGATCGCGGGAACCTGCTCGGCGGGCAACGGCGGCGGTGGCGGGGTGCCGTCGCCGAAGGGCCGTCCGCCCAGTTCCTCGCGGTGGTGCGGGGTCAGCCAGTTCGACAGATCCGGTCCCGCGGGAATGATCCCGGTGGGGTTGATGTCGCGGTGCACCACGTAGTAGTGCTCCTTGATCTGGCCGAAATCCACAGTGTCGCCGAAGCCCGGAGTCTGGAACAGATCGCGCGCGTAGGCCCACAGCACCGGCATCTCGCTGAGTTTGGTGCGGTTGCATTTGAAATGGCCGTGATAGACCGCGTCGAACCGGACCAGCGTCGTGAACAGCCGCACGTCCGCCTCGGTGATGGTGTCGCCGACCAGATACCGCTGGGTGCTCAGCCGCTCGGTCAGCCGGTCGAGTGCGGAGAAGAGCCGGGCATAGGCGGCGTCGTAGGCCTCTTGATCGCCGGCGAAACCGCATCGGTAGACACCATTGTTGATGTCGCGGAATACTTCCCGGTTGATCTCGTCGATCTGTGCGCGCAGCGATTCGGGGTACAGCTGCGGCGCGCCCGGTCGGTGGTAGGCCGACCATTCGGTCGAGAAGTCGAGGGTCATCTGCGCGTAGTCGTTGGTGACGACCTGCCCGGTCGCGATATCCACTACCGCGGGCACAGTGATCCCCCGCGGATAGTCGGGAAAGCGCGCCAGGTAGGCATCGCGGAGCCGGTGGATACCCAGGACCGGATCGACCTCGCCGGGATCGAGATCGAAAGTCCAGCTGAGTTGGTCGTGGGTCGGCCCGCACAGCCCGAGCGACAACACCGATTCCAGCCCCAACAGCCTGCGCACGATCAACGTGCGGTTGGCCCACGGGCAGGCTCTGGCCGCGACCAGCCGATACCAACCGGGTTCGACGGAGTATCCGTCGCGACCATCGGCGGTGATCCGCGTGGTGATGTAGTTGGTGTCGCGGCGGAACTCGCCCGCCTCGACATAAGTGCCCGCACCGGCATCGCTCACTTCCTCAGTCTCGCATACCCACGAAGCAGAATTCGATGGGCGCGCGCGTTCGCCGCCGGTGTCCGATCTATGTCTGGCGCCCGGCTGAACCCGCCAGTAGCGTGTGCCCCGTGATTCCGATGGACAAAGCGCCGGGCGGGGCGGCGCGTCCGCGCATCGCTCTGACCGCGGTCGCTGTAGTGGTGTTCGTGACGTTCCTCGATACCACCGTGGTGAGCGTGGCGCTGGGGGATATCCGGCGCGATCTGAGTGCCGATGTGACGATGTTGCAGTGGGTGGTGAACGCCTACACCGTCGTGTTCGCCGGGTTGATGCTGGCGGGCGGATCGCTCGGCGACCGATGGGGGCGCAGGCGGGTGATGATCGTCGGGTTGGTGATCTTCGGTGTGGGGTCGGTCGTGTCGGCGCTGGCGAGCAGCGTCGCGGTGCTCATCGCCGGGCGCGCCATCATGGGTCTGGGCGCGGCGGCGTCCGAACCCGCGACCCTGTCGGTGCTGCGTCATGTCTTCCCGGACGATCGGGCCCGGGCCAAGGCGATCGGGGTGTGGGCGGCGGTGTCCGGCCTCGCGCTCGCGGCGGGTCCGGTCCTGGGTGGCGTGCTGGTCCACGCCTACGGCTGGCGTTCGATCTTCTGGTTCAACCTGGTGATCGCCGTGGTGGCGCTGGCCGCCGCGCTGTGGTCGATCCCGGAAAGCGCCGACCCGCGACCCGAGCCCATCGACTGGGCCGGCGCCGTGCTCGGCGCGGCCGCCTTCGGGTCGGTGATCTATGCCGCGATCCTCGGTCAGGATCGGGGCTACACTGCGCCGTCGGTGATCGCGCTGTTCGCCTTCGGTGCGGTGGCGCTGGCCGCATTCGTCGCCGTCGAAATGCGAGCGCGCGCTCCCATGCTCGACTTCGGCTACCTACGTCTGCCTGCGGTGCGCGGTGCGCTGGTGGTCGCCTTCGCCGTCTATTTCGGCATCTTCTCGATCTTCTTCTTCACCGCGCTGTATCTGCAAGTGATGCAATCGTATTCGGCCGCGCGCACCGCGGCGGTCTTCGCCCCGATGGCCGCCACGATCGTGATCGGATCACTGGTCGCGGGCTGGTGGGTGGGGCGGCGCGGAGCCCGTACTCCCATGATCCTCGGGTGTGTGGTCGGTGCGGGCGGGATCCTGCTGACCCGCTACATGTTGTCGGGCGAACTACACGATCCCTCGCTGGCCGCCGCGATGGCGGTGGCGGGCTTCGGATTCGGGATCGCGGTGGTGCCGCTGACCTCGGCCGTGATGTCCGGCGTCCCGGCCGAGCACTCGGGAATGGCTGCCGCGGTGACCAATACGATGCGTCAGGTCGGTTCGGCGTTCGGTGTCGCGGTGCTCGGCGCACTGGTGAGCGGGTTCCTGTCCGCTGACCTGAAGGCGCGGATGAACGAGTTGGGCCTGCCGACGTCCCTGCAGCCCGACGCCATCCAAGCCGTGGAGCTCGGCAAGATACCCGAGGGCGTCGACATCGGCCCGTATCTGCAATACCTGTCGAAGGTCTCCGAGGTGATCAACACCGGCAAGGTCGCCTTCCATCACGGACTCGATGTGGCGCTGCTGGTGTCGGCCCTGATGATCCTGGCCGCCGCCGCGTTCACCGCGCTCGACGCGGCCCGCCACCGTGCGGACGTCACCTAGGTCGTCGGATGGCATTGCTTGAACTCGGGTCCGACCGATTCCGGCCGACGCGCGCTGCGTCGGCCGGAACGGGTGTCAGGCGCTGACCGAAGCCGTTACTTCCCGAGTCAGTCGTGACGACCACGGGCACCAGAAACAGCCGGGCAAAAAGGCCCCGCACGCTTCGTCGAGGTGGTCCTCGAGATAGTCGATACCCGAGTCACAGACCTCGATGGCCATGGTGAAGAAGGTGATCGTGTCGGGATCCAGATGAAAACTCCACCCCGGGTTGTAATCCTGCCTGGTCTTGCGGATTCTGCCCATGACGTGCGTGGACATCGTCTCGTCGCCGGACAGGATCCGTCGCGCCTCCGCGATCCGTTGTTCGTTGTTCAGCTGGAAGACGAACTCTCTTCCGCTGTGGTCGGTGAATGCAAAGAGCGCCATGACATTTCCCCTTGTCGATGTGTTCGAGCGAGCGGGAGTCGAGCGTGATGCGGTGTCGAGTGTATCGGTCGGATGCGCGCGTCAGGTGCGCATTGCGAATGAAAGCCGTTGGGAAACAACAGCTTTAGGGATAAGGTCGGTTTCGGTCCGCGAAACGGGGAACCGGGACGGCCTATCGGCGTGTCCCTGAGGCGAACTCGTCTAGACGCGGTGATCGCCGCCCTGCATCCGCCTTCACGGAGGTGATCAAGTCGCGAATCGCGATGGCGCCGCGGGCGACAGCACCCGCGACCCGGCCGTCCGCGCCGATGAGCACCGCCGAGGGTGTGCCCCTGACCCGGTAGCGCAGGGCCGCTTCGTTGCCCTGCTGCACCAGGACCGCGATGTCGCCGACACCCTGCGCACGTCCCCAGGCGGCGTGTTCGGCAAGGTCGCCGTTGCCGACCAGCACGATCGTGAGCGTTCCCTGGACGCGCGACTGCCAGCGGGGCAGCTCACGGGCCAGCGCCGCGCACATTTCGCACCCCGGATGAACGAACACGAGAAGCACGGCGCGCCCCGGCGACAGCAGCGACTCCAGGCTGAACCGCCCACCGTCTATGGCCAGTAATTCGAATTCGGGTGCCACGGCGCCGACGGGCAGCCCCTCGGCTCCCAGTGTCGACATGGCTTGTTCGTCGACCCGCCGACGCAGTTCGCGCAACTCGCCGAGCGTCCGGAGCGCGACGGTGGTCAGGATCGCGATCAGTGCGAGCCCGAGGGTGGCCTCGAGGGGCAAAGTGCCGACGAGCCCTGGATACTTCAGCGCGCCGACCAGGACCAGCGCGGCGAGCGCCATCAACAGTCCGTTGCGCACGATCGACGCCGACCCGATGGGCCGACTCGCCGCACCGAAGCACGAACAGTGGGGGTGCTCACCCCGCAGCAGCAACCGCACGATCGCCGCGGTGAACCCGGCGAGCAGCAGCAGCGACACCGCGGCGGCGAACCCCGTCGTCCACGGCAGCAGAATTCCCGCCGCCACCAAGCCTTCGATCACCGGTAACCCGACCGCGGCCAGGGGAACCCATCTGATGCTTAATCCGAAGTCTGACAATGCCTTTCGTGTCGCGGGCCCGTCTGCCAACTTTCCCCACGTCGACAGCCCGAAAGCCCCGGCCAGTACCAATCGCGAACCCCACACTCCGTATTCGATCAGCATGGCGGCACCATTCCACATGCGCGGCGGCGGGAAAGACGATTTGCCCGAACAGCTTTCGCCACGCGCTGCGGCGCTCCAGGCGCGCCGCGGCAGCGCCGCTCGCGCGTCGGCCTGTCGCGAAACGGGCATGGTTGCGATGTCGTTGCCGACAGGATTCGATGCACGGGTGACCCCGGCATCGCCGGGGTGTATCGGCTCGCTCGAGGCGACGGTCAGTAACCGTGTTACTCTCTGTCGGCGCCGGCATGACGGGCATCATGATCTGCTTCTCCGGCGACCTGAGTCACTGCGGCACCGACGCCGTCAGTGGTGACGACTGAGAGGTTCTCGATGAAGCGACAGGATCTTCGACGGATGCGGCCGCGTGCCGGACGCATGGTCGCGGTGGTGGTCTTGGCTGCCGCGACGGCGGTGGCGGGTGTGATGACCCAACCCCGTGAGGCTGCGGCCGATCCGATGAGCTCGTTCTACACACCGCCGGAGCGGATCGCCCAGGAGCCGGGCGCGATCATCAAGACCGCGCCGATGAGCTTGTTCGTGACCCCGCCCACCGAGCAGGGCTGGCCGGGCCGGGCGCAGCACGTGATGTACACATCGCGCCTGCAGGACGGGTCACCGGTCGCGGTGAGCGGGACCTACATCGAACCGACCGGGCCATGGCGGGGAGCCGGGCCGCGTCCGACAGTGGTGATCGGCCCCGGCACGTCGGGGCAGGCCGACCGCTGCGCGATGTCGGTGGCGTTCTCGACGGGCGTATCGGTGTCCGCCGAGCCACTGGGTGTGTCGGCCAACCAGGAGCTGCCGTCGTCGACGGTGTGGAGCGGCCTGGGCGCGCGGGTGCTGGTGACCGACTACGTCGGCCTCGGCACACCCGGCATCCACACCTACGCCAACCGTTTCGAGAGCGGGCACGCCATCCTCGACGGTGTCCGCGCGGCCAATAACCTCGGCGGTGTCGGACCGGAGACGCCGGTTGTGCTCTGGGGTTACTCCCAGGGTGGTGGCGCCACCGCTGCCGCCGCCGAGATGCAGCCCGAGTACGCCCCGGAGCTGAATCTCAAAGGCACCTGGGCCGGGGGACCGGTCGCCGACCTGGCCGCGATCCTGGAGAAGATCGACGGCGCGCTGATCGGTGGCGCCATCGGTTTCGCTGTGAACGGCATGCTGGCGCGCTACCCCGAGCTACAGCGCGCTGTCGACCAGGTGACCAGTCCGGCCGGTCGCGCCAAGCTGGAGACGTTGAGCAACTCCTGCATCGCCGACGTGATCACCTACCATCCGTTCCTGAAGACCGAGTCGCTGACCAGGGACGGCCGATCGCTGTCTGCTCATCTGCGCGAACTGCCCGAAGCGGCACCGGTGCTGGCCGAACTTCGTGTCGGCAATTCCACCCCTGGCACGCCCGTGCTGATCACCAGCGGTCTCAATGACGACACCGTCCCCTACGGCCAGGCCAGGCAGCTCGCCGAAGACTGGTGCGGCAAGGGCGCGGAGGTCACCTTCCGCACGAACGACCTTCCCCCGATCCTGCCCGGGACCACCATTCCGAATCACTTCGGTCCCGAGATCATCGACGGTTTCGGTCCCGACAACGCGTTCACGTATCTACTCGATCGACTCGCGGACAAGCCGGTCACCGGCTGCAGCTTCGACTGAACAGTGCTCGACGGTGCGCTTGTGTGGGCAACGACGCCGCGTGGCAACCCGTCGATGACCATCGCCGCGGTCGCGGAGCGGGCCATGTACACGATCGTCGCCGAGGATGTGGGGCCCGCATCCGAGGTGGAATCGCCTCGGCGCCACGGCGAACCGATCGACTACTGTGGCGTGATGGCCAGAAGAGGCGAAGGTGATCCCGCGCGCAAGATCACCGAAACCACGCTGGCACTGCTCGAGTCGGAGGGATACGACGCGGTGCAGTTGCGCCGGGTGGCCCGCATCGCCCAGGTGTCGCTGACGACGGTCTACAAGCTGTACCCCACCCGCGACGAGCTCGTCCTCGCCGCAGTCGCGCAGTGGATGGCGACCAATACCTACACCGAACTCGAGCCGCCGCGACCCGACGAGTCGCTCGCCGATGTGCTCAAACGGGTGACACGCTACGTGTTCGAACCGTGGGAGCGTCACCCCCGGATGCTGGCCGCCTACTCCCACGCCCGATCGGGTCCCGGCGGGCAGCGACTCGATGCCCAGGGTTTCGCCGCGGTGCTGCCTGCCGTCGGCACGATGTTCGCCAGTCTCGACGAGGAGTACGCCGCCGACCTCGCGCTCGTGCTGACCAATATGGTCTACGCCCTGCTGGCTCGTTTCGCGCACGGCGATCTCGCGATCACCGACATCTTGCCCGCGCTGGAGCGCACCATCGTTCGACTGACCCAGAACAATGCTCCGTTCGCCGCGGCCGCCGAGCGGACCGGCGAATCGGGCGCAACGGCGTTCGAGTGGATCTCCGGCTTCAGCTCGCCGTACTCCCCGGGAACCGAGACCGGCGACTCCTAGCCGCGCTCCTGCCCGGATCGGCTCCATCCAACGTTTTCGTGGCCAACCGGAGTAGTTCAAACTCTGGCAATCCGGGTACGCGACCCTGGGGACTCGGCGCCGAGGCCGTTGTCCAGGAGTGGAGCCCGAGCGGATGGATAGCCGCGACCAGCAGTTCAGCCGCCGCACCGTGCTGTGCGCGGCGGGTGCGGCGATCGCGCTGACCGTGGTGGCGCAACCGACACAGGCGGGCACGACAGCCCCGCAGCGTTCGGTCGACCTCGGTGCGGGGGAGCGGGCCGATCTGGCCGAACGCGCGGTCGTGGCGCGGCACGTGCGCTCGCTCTGGGGACTGCCGCAGCGCCGGTTGGGCACGCTGGTGTGGCCTGCGGACCTGACGGAACAGGTGTTCGGGCGATGGTGCTACTGGTGGCAGGCACACCTGCTCGACTGTGCGGTGGATGCCGCGCACCGCGCTCGCACCGCCGACCGCGTCGACCGGGTCGTCGCTCTCGCACGCGGTATCCGAACCCGCAATGTTACCGGCTGGACCAATCGGTACTACGACGACATGGCGTGGCTGGTGCTGGCCTTGGAGCGCGCCGAGCGGCTGCTCGATCTCGAGTTCGGCGAGGCGATAGGGGATTTGCGGGCGGCGCTGATCGACGGTTTCGACCCGGAAGTGGGTGCGGTGCCATGGCGTGACGGCGACGACTTCTACAACACCCCCGCGATCGGTCCGGCCGGTATCGCGATGGCACGCCTCGGCGACCTCGCCCGCGCTGAGCAACTCGCCGATTTCCTGCACACGCGATTGCGTGACGTCGGCAGCGGGCTGATCCGCGATGGTGTCCACGAGCCCGGCGGGCAGGTGGACAGCACCGTCCACACCTATTGCCAGGGCGTGGCCATCGGGCTGGAGACCGAATTGGCGCTGCGTGGCGGCGGATCGGGCCATCACGACCGTGCGCGAGCCCTCGTCGTGGCGGTGGAGAACCGGCTCACCGACGCAGGCGTGATCACCGGGGCCGCCGGCGACGACTCCGGCCTGTTCATGGGAATCCTCGCCCGCTATCTGGCCGAAACCGCACTGGCGCTGAACAATACGACCGCGGCGAACATCGTGCACGCCTCGGCCCGAGCGGCCTGGGCGAATCGCGGCGAGGTGGCGGGCCTACCGCTGTTCGGCGCCGACTGGGGCCTCCCGGTAGTGGTGCCCGAGCAGGCGGGAACCTTCCTCCAGTTCGCGGATGTGTCCGCTGCGGCGTCAGCGAACCTGAGCCGCGATCTCTCGGTCCAGCTGAGCGGCTGGATGCTGCTGGAAGCGGATTACCGACTCACCGCCGCGGGCCGCTGAACTCGCGATCGGTCGCGCCGGGATACAACCCCCTCGAGCCCCTCAGGGCATCTCGACCGTCTCGGCTCGGGCGATCTCATTGATGGCCCGCTGAACGGATTCGTGGGGCGAGGTTCCTGCCAGGTCGGCGAGGTAGTCGATCAACAGCACTGCCGCCGGTCGGGGATCGGTCCGTTCGCGTTCTGGATCCTCGGACTCATCGATGCCGAGGGCCCCGGCGAGCGCGCTGAACACCGCGGCACCATCGAGGTGCGGCAGCCACACCGCTGAGCGGCGCACCACTGCCGCCAGGACGGCGCCCACATCGTCGCCGGTGAGTCCGTCGGGGTGCGCCGTCTCGAGCAGTTCCCGAACGATCGCCGCCAGCACCGCGGTGACCTGATCGGCCGGGAGTTCGGCCAGGTCCGCGGTGGTCGCGTCGAAGCCTGGTTCGTCGGCGCTTCGCGCTGCGGTGACCGCGCCTTCGACGGCGGTCGCGATCGCGCGGGCAGACGAGGGCCAATCGGACGGCCACATGGGTATTTCTCCTCGTGGATCGGTGCACGTGCACGCACAGCGCTGCCCGGGTGCGGGCTGCTGCCAGCGTAGTCAGTGGCGCGCCACGATCTGTGCGGGCCTTGTCAGCTGCTGACAGTTCCCGCGCGGCCACGTCCTGCCGGCAGCGCCCCGATCCAGCTGCTGACCCGCGATCTGGCGACGGTGCCCGGCAAGTCACCCCGATACCGCCGAGGAGCTCGACCGGATCAGATCACCGGCTGGGCTCCGGGAGCTGGCATTCGGCCACTCTCGGGTTCATGCCCAGGTAGTTGAGTGGTCCGGCGAGCACGGTGAGCCCGATCGTGCCCCAGTCGCCGCAGTTGACCGGGGTGTTGGTGAAATAGTCCCGCTGTACGGCGGCGAGTAGCCCGGCCCCGAACCAGACCACCATCAACACCGACAGCAAAAACTGTGCGGTCTGGTGGCGTGGCCGGGCACGGATCTCCCGTACCTCGCGAACTTGTCGATCCCGTCGATTCCGCCGGCCACGCATCGTCATCGGTCGCACCTTCCCGCTCCTGTGGACATCGCCACGACACGCGCGAGGTTCTGCTCCATCAACAGTGCAGCCCAGCAATCGCCCAGTCAATGGTTCGTCCGGTGCGATTTGGGTGCGCGAACGTAGACGGCGGGTCGCCGCCGGGCCGTTCAGGCCGCAGGTACGGGTTGTTCGCCGATGGCGGCTGCGCGCAAACCGCCGAGAATGCGGGTGAGCCTGCGCGAGACGCTCATCTGGGAGACGCCGAGGCGCTGGGCGATCTCGGCCTGCGAGAGGGTGTCGTAGAACCGCCAGATCAGCAGTCTGCGGTCTTCGGGTGGTAGGCCGGCCAGCAGGGGCGCGACGGTGATCGTGTCTTCGGCGAGGCCGAAGCGCGGGTCCACGGCACCGAAGGCGTCGGCGACGGTCATGCCGGGATCGCCGTTGCGGTCCGGTGCTGGAGTATCGAGGCTGCGCGTCTGGAATGCGTTGGCCGCCACCAGGGTTCGGGTCACATCGGTGATCGCGACATCGAGTTCGGTGGCGAGTTCGGCGGCGGTGGGCGAGCGCCGCAGCCGGCAGCTCAACTCTTCGGTCGCCTCGCGCACCTTGCCCTGTAGTTCCTTCTCGCGACGCGGCACGTGGACGGGCCAGAGATGGTCGCGGAAATGCCTGCGTACCTCACCCATGATGGTGGGTACCGCGAAACCGAGAAAGGGTGAACCGGTGGTCACGTCGTAGCGGTCGACCGCCATGACCATTCCGAGTCGTGCGGTCTGGAGTAGATCGTCGAACATTTCGCCTCGACCGGCGTATTTGCGAGCGATGTGCTCGGCGAGCGGTAAGCAGATCTCGATGATCTGCGCCCGCACAGCGTGGTGTTCAGGGCTGCTCGGATCGATCAGCGCCCAGTGTGTGAACAAGGGTTCGGCGTGTTCGTAGGTCCTGTTTTTGTCGGTGGTCTCGGACATGCGGATCAGCTCCTGGCCTTCGAATACTCTCCGGTTTCGTGGGAGGCGAACCTAAAGTCTGTGCAGACCGAGCATTCTGGAGGTCATCAGCATTCCCGCACCCAGGCTGATGGCGCCGAAGGTCGAGGCGACCAGGGATCCGGTCAGTGCTGCCAGGCCGAACAGGAAGAACACGCAGGTGGCCAACATGATGGTGGTGCTGGTCAGATCCATGCTCGGCGTACTCGGGGTCCGATTACGTGAGTTGGTCATATATCAAGGGTTCACCGTCGCGCGGGTTATTAAACCGTTATTGGTCGACAGGGGTTGACATTATGGCGATGGTGAATTTAGATGTTTAGTCCGTCACGAAATGGGAATTATCAGTTCACGTCGCGCACGCGCACATCACGCGCGAGATGGTCGCGCTGTTCGACAACCAGGCGCCGCAACGCGCTCGGCGCGTCCGCATTCGCCGCGAGCCACCCGTCGACCCCGTCGAGCGATTCGGCGGCGGGAAAGAGCCCGATCACGATGCGGCGGGCGATCTCGATGCTGCGCTCATTCCACACCGCCCGCAGTGCGGCGAAGTACTCGCCGTCGTAACGGGCGATCAGGTCGCGGCGCGCGCCGGCGCGGAATCCGTCGATGATGGCGTCGATGTGATCGTTGGTCAGGGTGGTGTCGCGCAGAGCTGAATCCCAGGCCGAGGCTTTGACCTGCGCAAGCGGTCGCGCCGCGAGTGCGCGCACGTGAGCGGTTCGCCCCGAGGCCGTGTCGTCTCGCTCGAGTTCGGCGTCCAGATCCTCGGCATGCGCCTCGCCGGTCGCGGCCAGCGCCGTCCACAGCGACCAGCGCAGATCGGGATCCAGGGCCAGGCCGACCGGTGCTGCCTGGTCGGTGAGAATCGCCCGGATGTCGTTGGCGCGGCGGCCGTCGGCCGTGGCGGCGGCCGCCGTCGCACGTGCCCACGCGAGTTGGTGCCCCGATCCCGGCACCGCTGAATGCAGTGTGGCCCAGCATGAGTCGAGCCATTCGCCACGCCACCGAGCCCGCGCCGGATCGGGCAGATAGTGGCCGATGGTGAACGACGCGTTCGCCAGCACTGCGGTGAGCAGCGCCGTGTTCGTTTCGGTGGGTGCGAAATCACGAGCCATCACCAGATAGCGTTGCGCGCCGAGGTCACCGTCGCGGGTCGCGTTCCACAGCGCCGACCAGATCAGCCCGCGGGCCAGTGGGTCGGCCACCCGATCCAGCGAAGCCTCCACGGTGGCAAGCGAATCAGCGTCGAGACGGACCTTCGCATAGGTGAGATCGCCGTCGTTGAGCAGGCGCAGCGGGGCAGCGGCGAGAGCCACCGGCGTACGTTCGGCGGCGATGTCGAGTTCCACGCGCTCGCGGATCACCAGCTCGCCCGCGGCGTCGAAGTCGTAGAGCCCGATGGCCAGGCGATGCGGGCGCGGATCGGATTGCACGATCGCGCCGTCTTCGAAGGTCAGCGTCGACATGCCGGTCGTCTGCAACCAGGCTCGCGCCCAGCCCGCCAGATCGCGACCGGAATCCGCCGACAACTCGGTCAGCAGGTCGTCGAGGGTGGTATTGCCGAAGGCGTGGGCCCGGAAGTACCGGCGCACCCCCGCGAAGAACTCCGCTCTGCCGACATAGGCGACCAACTGCTTGAGCACGCTGGCGCCCTTGGCGTAGGTGATGCCGTCGAAATTGAGCTTGGCTGCCTCGAGGTCGGTGATGTCGGCGACGATCGGATGCGTGGTGGGCAGCTGATCCTGCAGGTACGCCCAGGCCTTGCGCCGGTTGGCGAACGCCACCCACGCGTCGGTCCACTCGGTGGCCTCCGCGCTTGCCAGCGCGCCCATGTAGTCGGCGAAGGATTCCTTGAGCCACAGGTCGTCCCACCACACCATGGTGACGAGATCGCCGAACCACATGTGCGCCATCTCGTGCAGGATCGTGTTCGCTCTGCCCTCGTACTGGGCGGCGGTGGCCGCACCACGGAACACGTAGGCCTCGGTGAAAGTGACCAGCCCGGGATTCTCCATCGCGCCGAGGTTGTATTCGGGCACGAACACCTGGTCGTACTTGCCCCAGGGGTACGGGTAGTCGAAATGTTCGGCGAAGAAGTCCAGACCTTGCTTTGTCACCTCCAAGATCGTGTCCGCGTCCAGGTAGCGGGCCAGTGAAGCGCGGCAGTAGATCCCGAGCGGGACGGTGAGCGCGCCTCGTACCCACGCGGACTCGACGCGATGGTACGGGCCTGCGGCGATCGCGGTGATATAGGTCGAGATCGGCAACGTGGGGGAGAACTCGACGTTCTGGACCACGCCGTTGTCCTGGATCGCCGCGAACGGCCGATTCGACACGACCGCCCACCCGGTCGGCGCTGTCACCGCGAAAGTGAACGGCGCCTTCATATCCGGCTGCTCGAAGCAGGCGAAGACACGCCGCGCGTCCGCGGGTTCGTACTGGGTGTAGAGGTAGGTCTGACCGTCGACGGGGTCGAGGAACCGATGCAGCCCTTCGCCCGAGCGGCTGTAGGCGCCGGTGCCTCGAACGACAACCACGTTCGTCTCGGCCAGCGCGCCGAGAACGAGCCGGGCGCCGTCGTACTCGACCGCCACCGCAGCACCGTTGACGGTCACCGACTCCACGGACGGCCCGAGGAAGTCGAGCCACGTCCGCTCGACGGTGGCGTCGAATTCGACGGTCGTCGTCGTGGCGAAATCGGCCTTGGACGGGTCCGCGGCCGACGACAGGTCGAGCTCGACGCGGTAGCCGCGCACGGTGACCGCCGCCGAACGCGCAGCGGTCTCGGAACGGGTGAGGTTCGCGGTGTTCACGCCTCGATCCTGCCAGCCGCACCGCCGTCCTCCGACGCGACCGCGCGATCTCTATTCCACGGTGACGCTTTTCGCGAGATTGCGCGGCTTGTCCACATCGCGGCCGAGGGCGAGCGCGGTGTGGTAGGCCAGCAGCTGCAAAGGGATCGTCAGCAGCATGGGGTCCAATTCCGGTGCGACCCGCGGGATCCGGATCACCTCGTCGGCCACGTTCGACGGCAGGTCCGCGTTCGTGACGGCGATGACCGGCCCACCGCGTGCCTTGATCTGCTCGATGGTGCTGAGGTTCTTGGCCAGCAGTTCGTCGTCGGGGACGATCACCACGCTCGGCATCTCCTGATCGATCAGGGCGAGCGGACCGTGTTTGAGCTCGGAGGCCTGGTAGGCCTCGGCGTGCACGTAGGAGACCTCTTTGAGCTTCTGTGCGCCTTCCCGGGCGACCGGCCACGCCCGTACCCGGCCGATGAAGAACATGCTGCGGGCCTTGGCGTAGCGGTGCGCGATCTCGGCGATGGCGTCCTCGTCGGTGAGGATCTGGTCGATGGCCTCGGGCAGCGCTCGCAGGCCGTCGACGATGCGGCGGCCGTCGGCCGCGGAGAGGTCGCGGACGCGCCCGAGCAGCAGCGCCAGCATCGTGAACGACACCGTCATGTTGGTCAGCGCCTTGGTCGAGGCGACCGAGATCTCCGGGCCCGCGTGCAGGAACACCCCGGCCCCGCACTGACGAGCGATCGCGCTGCCCACCGCATTGACGGCACCGATGACCCGGCCGCCCTTGCGCTGGAGTTCCTGCACCGCGGCGAGGGTATCGAGGGTTTCACCGGACTGGCTGATCGCGACATACAGCGCGTCGGGGTCGACCACCGGATTGCGGTAGCGGAACTCCGAGGCGGGTTCGGCGGTGGCCGGAATGCGGGCCAGTTCTTCGACGAGCTGGGCGCCCAGCTGGCCCGCGTAGTACGCCGAACCGCACCCGAGGAAGACGACCTTGCTGATACTGCGCAGCTCGCGGGCGTCCATGTTCAATCCGCCGAGATGGGCGGTGGCGAAGCGTTCGTCGAGTCGGCCGCGCAGCGCTCTGCGCACCGCCTCGCCCTGCTCGGCGATCTCCTTGCGCATGAAGTCGGGGAATCCGCCGAGCGCGTAGTCCTCGGCCACCATGTCGATGGTGGTCGGCGTCTTGTCGGTCTGTTCGGATTCCACTGCCAGTGTGCTGGTACGGAATTCGCCTTCGCGAACGGTCGCCAGCTCGCCGTCGTCGAGGAACACCACACGCTGTGTGTGGTGGACCAGGGCCGCCACATCGGAGGCTACGAACATCTCGCCCTCGCCCACCCCGAGCACGATGGGGCTGCCGTTGCGCGCCACCACCAGCTCGGCCGGTCGGCGCGCGTCGAGCACGAGAAGACCGTAGGTGCCTCGAATCCGGTGCAGTGCGACGCGAACGGCGTCCTCGAGGGACGGCGATTGTTCGATCTCGCGGGCGATGAGGTGGGCGATCACCTCGGTATCGGTGTCGGAGACCAAGGCGATGCCCAGGGCGGTCAGCTCCGCCCTCAGCTGTTCGGCGTTCTCGACGATGCCGTTGTGCACCACGGCGATGCGGCCATCGGTATCGGTGTGGGGGTGTGCGTTGGCATCGCTCGGTTCGCCGTGTGTGGCCCAGCGGGTGTGCGCGATACCGACGGTGCCGCGCAGGGGAGCGGCGTCGGTCTTGTCCCGCAGCTGCTGTACTCGCCCCTGAGTTTTGCAGACGCGCAGTTTCCCTCGATGGGGCAGCGCCAAGCCGGCCGAGTCGTAGCCGCGGTACTCGAGCCGGTGCAGTCCCTCCAGTAGCACGGGTACAGCTTGCCGATGACCGATGTATCCGACGATTCCACACATGGCTGACGAACCCCTTACCCGTAGACGATGCGACGTAGTTGCCGTGCGGTGAACAGCGGTGCAGCGACCCGGCGCTGGGCGAGTTCGGTGTCGAGCTGTCGCCAGATCTCGGCGTTGCGCATCTGCCGCGACTGCAGCTCGGTGTGCCTGCGCCGGACGAACTGCTCGGCCGTTTCGTCGAAGTAGCCGACGATGTCGGCGACAACCCGGGCGGCCACCCGTTCGGACAAGCCGGTGGATGCGGCCACGTAGCGGACCAGCTCGGTAGATGCCCCGTCGTTCACTCCGATGATCATGCCCGGCCGGACCCCGTTCGCCAACATTCCTGCCCGATTTCGGGCAGGAAGTGTCGCGAGGAGGTTCTGTCGTGCCGGGGTCGGGTGCGTAGCGAACCCGCTGCGGGCGGCTGGTGCCGATGCTGTTATCGCCTTGTGAGGTGTGAGCCGCGACTTGCGGACAATTTGCTGGAAGGCTGTCAGTGGGCACGGCATACAGCGCATCCGAGTGGAGGTTGTGGTGAGACGACGAATGGGTGACGCATTCAGTGATCGACTCTATTTCGCGGGTCCCGCACCGTCTTCCGGCGCTTCCGGGGGTCGACCCGAATATGTCGTCGACGCGGCCGTCGTGACTATCGCCGAAGAGATTGTCCGGACGGGTTTCGATGCCGACGATACCGTGCACCAGCGGCTGCGACGATTCTGCGCGCACGCGAAAGCTGAAGGCGCGATGGTGAATTGCCTTCTCGGTGCGGCGACCACGGTAGAGGACGGCGGGGTCGTTCCTTTTGTCGGCCGGGTCGTCGGCAGGCTCGGAAATGCGGAGATGCTGTTCGATCTCGCGCTGGGTGAATCCGGCATCGACCCGTTCGACGGGAATCCCGTACAGAATTCGGTCGGCGCCGCGACGATGACGGAACTGGATTTCGAATTCGTCATCGCACAGGTCAGCGAACTCGTCGATAGCCTGTTGTTGCCGAATTATCTGGCGTTGCTGGAATGGCGCGACCTCACCGGGGAGGCGCCGCGATCTCGGCGCCCGGAGCAGTCGGCCGCGCTGCTCTACGAGCTGAACGAGCGGCTCGCCCCCGTGCTGGGCGAGATGCCGCTGGCCTGGTTGTTGCTGCACTACGCGGAGTTCGGCGTCGCGCCCTTGGCGGATTCGATCCATCGCGCGCTGCTGCGCACCAACGCCGCCGACCCCGTCGCCGCCGCGCGAACGGCGGCCGCGGCGCTCACCGCGATGTCGTTCGTCTCTCCGTCGGCCAGGCTGGGTGCTCTCCCGGTGGTCTCGCGCCGTCCGCGGCATCAGCCGACCCTGGTCACCGCCAACCACGTCATGGCCGATCTCGTCTGCGCGCTGTCACGGTGTGAGACCGCGAACGGCTGGCAGGCCGACGCGAAGCTGCTGCGGCCCGCCGACGCGCAGACGGTCGGCTGGCTGCTGGTCGAGGACCGCCGGCACCGACGTGAACCCCGCAGTGGCCGCAGCGATCTCATGTCATCGACGATCGGGCTGGAGATCATGCTCGGTGTCGAACAGACGTCGAGTTCCTCGTCGGCGAGTGTGCAGACGCCGTCGTCGACCGAGATCACCGCCGACCTGCTGCGGGTGCTGCGCCTGCCGTGGGATCGGATCCCGGAATCGGCCCGCTACACCCCCCAGCACCTCAACGGCGTCCTGCGTTTGGCCTGCTGCGCCATGGCGGCGATGGCTCCCGGCGCCGAGGCGACGTCGGATATTCTGCGCCGCGCGGCCGACCGCGCGGTCCCCGCCCTGAGCGCCCGGCCGGAGCCGCCGATCTACCTGCAGGGCGCATTGGCGCTGCTCGAGGCCTGGCGTCGCGGCGGCGCGCCCCGGACCCGGCCTCTGCTCGAGGCCACCGCGCCCATCGCCCCCGTCGTCTTCACCACGCTGTTGCTGCTCGGTGCGGCGCTGCTGGAAATGCTGGCACAGGAGTTCGACGCGGACGTGGCGCACGTCCTGGACGCACTCGACGCGCGACTGCGAGCCCGCGACCGACTGTCGGAGTGAGCTCAGAGGTAGTCGGCGAGTTGCGGAATGGCATCGACAACATGGTCGGCGGCGATCGGACGCCCGACTACGGCGAATGTCCACCCCTGGTCCGTGTGGCGCAGTGTGCCCACGACGATGCCGGTGTGGGCGCCGACGGTGGCGAGGTCGATGCGGACCAATTCGGTGCCGGTGACGTTGTCGACGACACGGCAGAACCCGTTGATGATCTGATCGAATCGTTGGCCGGTGTAACAGGTCACGAGGAACACGATCGTGGTGACGGCGGGATCGAGGCGGGTCAGGTCGGCGACGATGACTTCGTTGTCGCCGTCTCCGTCGCCGGTGACGCTGTCGCCGAGATGGCGTAGCGCACCGTCGCGCGAGGTCAGTTGCTCGTGGAAGACGACATCGACGAACTTGTCGCCGGCGAACGCGAGCGCCGCGGCGTTGAGGTCGATGTCCTTGCGGCGGGGATGCATCCCGTTGGCGTGGGCCGGGTCCCAGCCCAGGCCCATGCTGAGGTGGGTGAGCGTGTGCGTCATGTGCTACTCCTGGCTGAACGGGAGGGCGCCCGTCACCGGTAGAGTCCACTCGACCGAGCTCGAGCGGGCTGTCGACCAGAATTCCCGACTCGCCGACCCATAAACATGCCGTAAACCGCACGCCCACCGCAAGTCTGACAGTGCTGCGAGCACGCCGCCGACACTGTTCTCGTTGCCGACGGACTACCGTGACGGCGATGAGCGCACACTTCGAAGAACTCGGCTGGCGGCAGACTCCGATCGGCGAGATCAGTTTGCGCCGGCGGTTCGATCCGACGGTGCGGATGGATGTCTACGAGGTGAAACTCGGCGACGAGTACCTGATGTCGAGCCTGTTCACCGTCGCCGAACGCGAGCTGTCGCGGCTGGGGTTGGCACGGACACCGGGCGAGCGCCTCGATGTGCTCGTCGGCGGGCTGGGCCTGGGATACACGGCGCGAGAAGCATTGGCAGACCCGCGAATTCGTACGCTCACCGTGATCGAGTATTCCGACGCGGTCATCGACTGGCATCGACGCGATCTGCTGCCCGATACCGCCGGATTGGCCGCCGACGAGCGGGTCGAACTCGTCTGCGCGGACTTCTTCGCCGCGGCGGCCGGATCGGTGGGCTTCGATCCGGCGCATCCCGGTCGGGTGTACGACGCGCTGCTGCTCGATATCGACCACTCGCCGCGCCACGTCCTGCACGGCCCGAACGCGGCGTTCTACACCCGCGAGGGCCTGCGCGCGGCCGCCAACCACCTGGTCGACGGCGGCACCTTCGCCATGTGGTCCGACGATGCGCCCGATGAACAGTTCTGCGCGATTCTCGAATCCGTGTTCGTCGACGTCCAGGCGCAGCGGATCGTGTTCGGCAATCCGCTGACCCGCGGGCAATCGAGTGCGACGATCTACCTCGCCACACGGTCGCACAGCGTGCGGGGCACAGGTGACGACCAGGCGTTATGTGACTAGGAACAACAAAGCGGTGAAGTGATTGCCGTCGGCGCCGATGTGGTCGATCGTCAGTGTCCGGGAGTAGTCGTCCCATCTACCGAACCCGCCACTGATCTCCGCATGACCGGCCGGTTCGGGATCGAGCTTTTCGGATGCGACATCGGAGTCAGGATGAACAGCTTGCTCGAAAACCATCGCGGATGGGTTGCCGATATCTTCGCCGACGGGTTGTACGGGCGCAGCGACGCACCGAGCCCCCGCGCGACGGTCGCGATCGACACCCAGCCGCTGCCGTTCGGCGATCGGCGCCCGCGCCGACCGGAGGAGGTGATCGGCTGGCGGGCACTGTGTTCGTGTCGAAGCTGGCACGGCCGAACCTGGCTACGCACCGACCACATCGCCGACCACGCGCCCGCCGCGCGTGTCCTGCATTGCGCGAGCGGCAGGCTCGACACCGATCTGACCCGAACGGTCCTGGCGGAGTGGGACTACCACCAGCTCGAAATGCAGGCCCTGATTCCGGTCCGCCTGGCATTCGAGGACACGACATCGGCCGAGCAGCGCCTCCTCGAAGCTGTCCGGTTCGTGCGTGGGGCGGGCGCGTCATGGGACGCGGTCGCCCGGGCGATCGGCGCGCCGTCGGCCGAAGCCGCCGAGAAGCGATTCAGCAACTGGACCTCGGTGGCACGCGACGTGGCGGATCTGCGCATCCCGCAATAGTCGACGTGCAGTGTCGGCGAACGCCTCTCCTGCCCCGCGAGGTTGCGCTGTGAATGTCAGCCTTCAGGGGGCGGGGGATAGGTGATCGTCGTGCCGTCGACGTGAGCGAAGTTCGTCATCTGATGGTCC